>DATDDB010000016.1:0-24847 GCA_036524005.1 Gallionellaceae bacterium
GCCGCGCCGCTCCATCAACAAGGCGGGCGAAGCGGTGATGGTTTCCACCGAGGGTCGCCACGATCCCTGCGTCGGCATCCGCGCCACCCCCATCGCCGAAGCCATGCTCGCCCTGGTGCTGATGGACCATGCCCTGAGGCACCGCGCGCAGAATGCGGATGTGCAGGTTGCGACGCCGAAAATCCGTTGAGGAAACGGTGTCATATAAGGATACTCACTGGCGAATACTTGTTGCATTTGCCCGGCTCTTTGGGGTGATGGGTATTTTGGCGGGAACTGTATTTGCGCTTTCAGTATTTTATTACTGGACAACTCCGGAAGTTGCTCGAAAAGTTTCTACTTTCAGCGGGAGTGCAGTTGTCGATTCCGCCCTCGCGGCGATGTTTTGTTATGCGCTTGGCGTTTCGTTCTTATTTGTCAAGGCAGACATGCCCGGTTTCCTCAAGGACGAAAATTCGTAGGTCGGGTTAGCGCAGCCTAACCCGACCTACAAAAATGATGCATGCCCAAGGTATTCTGCCAATTTCCCCTGTGCGCCGCGAGTAGCGCAGGCTGGTCGGGGGATGTCGGCGAGGACTGTTTGAGCGCGTAGCGCGAGTTCCGCAGCCGCCCGACCAGGCGAGCAACGCAGGGAACCCCGCAGGGGCGGCAAACCGGGGGCGATTTCTTTTGGTTACTTTTCTTGGCAAGACAAGAAAAGTAACTTGCCGCCGGCAACCCCGGCGCTAAGTTTCGAGTGCAGCCGAACCGTTCACCCTTCGACAAGCTCAGGGCGAACGGTTAGCGTAGGCATGGAGTAGCCTGCCGGTTGCACCCCCATCCCAGCCTTCCCCCTGAAAGGGGGAAGGAGAGGCAAGGCGCATATCCACCACAGCGCTAATTCGGAACCTTCTGATACAGCCTGAACCGCTCGCGCCTGTCCCCGGTGCGCGCGCCTTCCCATATCTTGTCCCAGCCGATCTCCTGCTCGACCGGCTTGGCGGCGATATTTCCCTGCACCAATAGCAGATTGCACTTGGTGCGCGCCTTGCGGCTGGTGGTGATGCCGCCGAAATATTCCAGCATGGCGCGCTGGCTGTCGCCCAGGTGGTCACCAGCGATGCAGTTGTATTTCGCGGGCAGGGCGTGCTTCAGGCTGGTCACCATGCCGCGGTAGCTTTTGCCGCTTTCCAGCCAGGGCAGCCAGATCGTCATGGTAAGCACCCACAGCAGGGTGACGCCGCCAGCCCAGTTGATGACGGAGCGGCGCACGGAACGCCCCACGCGCCACACCAGCACGACCCACATGACGGTGGCGCACACGGCGATCCAGAACGGAACGGGCTCGAAGACAGGCGCGAAGCCGGGCTGGTAATCCTTCAACCAGTGGGTGATCTTGGCGTTGTTGTCGAGCAGCAGTCCCGCCCAGCCCCACCATAACGCGATGGCGAGCAGGCCGAAGGTCATGATGCCGAACCAGTCCAGCGCATTGGATGCGCCCCGGCGCAGGCTGGGCAGCGCAGCCGTGGCGAGCAACGCCAGCGGCAGCAGCATGGGCAGGGCGAATACATCTTCGATGTTGGGCACCAGGCTCAGTGCGAACAGCATCACGCAGAAAGTGACGACCAGCAGCTGGTATTGCGGCTCATAACGCAGGTTGCGCCGCACTTTCCATACTGCCCAGGCCGCCAGCGGCCAGGCAGGCCACGCCAGCCAAGGCAGCGCCTGGACGTAGTACCAAGCTTCGTGGCCGAAGTCGGTCTGGGCGTAATTGAACCAGCGCCCGATATTGTGTTCCCATGCCCATTCCATGAACAATTGCGGCGAGCGGTCGTACAGCAGCCACGGCCAGATGGTCAGCCAGGGCAGGGCGCATAGCACGGCAATGCCCAGCGCCTGGAAATAGGGGCGGTTGCGCCAGTTGCGGAACAGCAGCAGTCCGGCGCTGATGAGCAGGAATAATATCGGGGCGATGAAGCCTTTGGACATGAAGCCCAGTCCCAGGCCGATGCCGATGAATATGCCCGCGCGGCGGCGGAAGCGCAGCGCCAGCCCGTAGCCATACAACATCATGGCGCAGCCGGCGAGCAAGGCGAGGTCGGTGACCAGCAGGTGCGCGCGGATCAAAAGCCCCAGGCAGCCGATCAGGATGATGGCTGCGCTCCAGCCGCGATATTTGCCGAACAGGTCGCGCCCGGCCAGGCCGGTGAACAGCAGGGTAAGCGCAACGTAAAACGCGCTGGCCAGGCGCGCACCGTCGTGCAGCGGCATGATCGGGGAGAACAGCTTGGCAAGCAGTGCCGCGGTGATGTAGAACAGCGGCGGCTTGTCCATGTAGGGCTCGCCCGCCAGGGTGGGCACCAGCCAGTCGCCGCTTTGCAGAATATGGTAGATCAGGCCGAAACTGTATGCTTCGTCGGGCTTCCACGGATCATGGCCAATGATTCCGGTGAACAGCCAGACTGCGCTGAGCAGCGCCAGCAAGCCGGCCTTGAACGGCGTGATGGGTGTTTCGTTGGCGGCGGAATATGGAAACATCAAGATTGCGCTGGGTCAGTTACGCATGAATGGAGTTCGATCGCTTCTGCAATTCGTCCGCCAAAAAACAAAAAGGCAGCGTGTGCTGCCCTTTTGGGTGAGGCCAGGTACAAAAGTTCCTCAGGCGGCAGCCTTGGCGCCCGGTTTGCCGTATTTCTGGCGGAATTTCTCGACGCGACCGGCGGTATCCACGATCTTTTGCGTGCCGGTGTAGAACGGGTGGCACTCGGAGCAGACTTCCACGTGCAGCGGCTTGCCCAGGGTGGAGCGGGTCTTGAACTTGTTCCCGCAGCTGCAGTTCACGTCGATTTCATCGTATTGCGGATGGGTATCGGCTTTCATAATTCGTATCCTTGCTCAAAAGTTGGGCGCGGCGGTTGTACGCGCTCGGGTTAAGGGGCGAGATTATCCACGAAAACGGGGTTTCAGGCAACCGCCAAATTCGGGTGGGCTCAGGAGGCTTAATCCATGGCGGAATGTGCCTTGTTTGGCTAGAATCAACGTCTTTGAAAAATACCGGCAAAAATTGCCGGTCCTGCAACAACGCCTTGATTCAGAGAGATAACGCATGTTGACACGCCAGGATTACCGCACACTGTCGCTCTCGGCGCTAGGCGGGGCGCTGGAATTCTACGATTTCATCATTTTCGCGTTTTTCGCGAAGGAAATCGGCAAGCTGTTTTTTCCCAACGACGTCGAATGGCTGCAGCAGGTGCAGGCCTATTCCATATTTGCGGTGGGATACCTGGCGCGCCCGCTGGGCGGGGTGCTGATGGCACATTCCGGCGACCTGCTGGGGCGCAAGCGCATGTTCATGTTCAGCATTTTCCTGATGGCGCTTCCCACGCTGGCCATCGGCCTGCTGCCGACTTACGCCACGCTGGGGTACTGGGCGCCGCTGCTGCTGCTAATGCTGCGCATTTTGCAGGGGGCGGCCATCGGCGGGGAGATCCCCGGCGCCTGGGTGTTTGTCTCCGAGCATGTGCAGCAGCGCCATGTCGGCGTGGCCTGCGGGACGCTCACGGCCGGCCTGACCGGCGGCATCCTGCTCGGCTCGATGGTGGCGATTGCGGTCAACAAGGCGTACACCCCCGACGAGGTGCTCGCGGAAGGCTGGCGCGTGCCATTCATCATCGGCGGATTGTTCGGCATGCTGTCCGTGTGGCTGCGCCGATACCTGGAGGAGACGCCGGTGTTCCGCGAGCTGCATGCCGCGCAAAAGCTGGCGGATGAGATCCCGCTCAAGAAAGTGGTGCGCGAACACAGGGGGGCGGTGTTGCTGGTGATGCTTATGACCTGGCTGCTTTCCGCCGCGATCGTGGTGATGATCGTGATGACGCCCGTGCTGGTGCAAAAAAATAATGCCATTCCGGCCGCAACGGCGCTGGAAGCGAATGCCATTGCGACATTGTTCTTGAGCCTGGGCTGCATCGTCTTCGGGGCCTTGGCCGACCGCTTCGGGCCGGGGCGTGTGCTGGCGATCGGCTGCATCGCGCTGGGATTGACCTCGATGCTGTTTTACATGGAGGTGCCCCAGATGCCGGAGCGCATCAACGAGCTGTATGCGCTGTGCGGGTTCTTTGTCGGCGTGATCGGGGTGGTCCCGAGCGTGGCGGTGCGCGCCTTCCCCGCGGTGGTGCGTTTTTCCGGGCTGTCATTTTCGTATAACGTGGCCTATGCCGTATTCGGCGGGCTGACCCCGGTGCTGGTAAGCAGGCTGGATAAACTGGATCACTTGGCGGCGGCGTACTATGTGGCTGTGCTTAGCGTGCTGGGGGTATCGATCGGGCTGTATTTGTGGAAGCGGCCTGTCGCGGGCAAAGCAGGGCAAGCCGGGTGAGCATGTCCGTGCGCGTGAGCCGGGCATGCTTTTCGTGCGACAATGCGGGCCGTTAGTTTCCGGCGAAATTTAAATTTCAGGGCTCAAAGTGGTTTTGGATCAACTCAAGAAGTTGCTTGCCGACGAAATGGCTGCGGTGGATGCGACGATACGCGAACGTCTGCGTTCCGAGGTCGTGCTGGTCAACCAGGTGAGCGAATACATTATTAATGGCGGCGGCAAGCGCATCCGTCCGGTGCTGGTGGTGCTTTCGGCCAGGGCGTTCGGCTATGGCGGCAAGCATCACCACAGCCTGGCCGCGGTGGTGGAGTTCATCCATACCGCCACCTTGCTGCATGACGACGTGGTGGATGAGTCGGCCATGCGCCGTGGCAATGCCACGGCCAATGCCTTGTTCGGCAATGCGGCCAGCGTGCTGGTCGGCGACTTTCTGTATTCGCGCGCTTTCCAGATGATGGTGGAGGTGGGCGACATGCGCGTGATGCAGATATTGGCGGATGCCACCAATACCATTGCCGAGGGTGAGGTGCTGCAATTGCTTAACTGCAACGATGCCAGCGTGGACGCGGCGAATTACCTGCATGTGATCCATTGCAAGACCGCCAAGCTGTTTGAGGCGGCAATGAGCCTGGGAGCGATTCTTTCCGGGGCGGGCAGGGAGATGGAGCTGGCCGCGGCAAAATACGGCATGCATCTGGGGACTGCCTTTCAGTTGGTGGATGATGTGCTGGATTATTCCGGAGACGAAAACGAAACCGGAAAGAACCTGGGCGACGACCTGGCGGAGGGCAAGCCGACCCTGCCGCTGATTTACGCCATGCAGCATGGCAATGCAAGCCAGGCCGAGGTGGTGCGCAATGCCATCGAGCAGGGTGATATAGCCCGGTTTGGCGATGTGCTGGCGGTGATCAAGGCGACTGGCGCGCTTGAATACACCCGCCAACAGGCGCAACGCGAAGCAGATTCGGCATGTGCTGCAATTTCTGCATTGCCGGATACGAAATTCAAGGAATCCCTGCTACAATTAGCAGGCTTTGCCGCTGCGCGGCAATTTTGAACGGGGTGTAGCTCAGCCTGGTAGAGTACTGCGTTCGGGACGCAGGAGTCGGAGGTTCGAATCCTCTCACCCCGACCAGGCATAAATAATAAGAGCCAAAAAATGCGGCCATAGGCTCGCGCAAGGGGAGTGTTGGTGGAAATTCCCTTGTTTACAGTCCGTTAATAGCTTCCCGCGATAAGACCTTGTTCTGCGCAAGGCATGCACCTTTTCATTGCGGAAAAGCCGCCAATTCTATGCCCATAAAGCTATTGCACAGAAAATAATAGTGGTGTTAGAATTCACACGATGTAAAAACAGAATAAATTTTTGTCTTTTTAATCAGAGGGTTAATACGGAGGAGGCGTGATATGTTTTCAACTGAAGTAACAACGAGCCAAGTCGTTACCATGTATGTGGTGATGTTTGTTTTCTTTTTTGGTTTGGCCATTGCATTGCTTAAAAAGAATTCTTAATAGTGCGCGGCTGTACATTCGGCCGTTTTGAGAGAATGTATTTCTTAATTCAAGAACCAGTGGGGGTGAGGGAAATGCGGAAGTCTATGAATAAGTTGGCGTTGCTCTGTGGCGTCGCAGCGGCATTTGTTGCCGGGGCGAGTTTCGCAGCAGAAGGAAATGCTGAAAAGGGGAAGGCAATATTTAACAGCGGCAAAGAAGGCACGGCTGTTCTTGCCTGCCAAGGATGCCACATGGATAAGGGTCAGGGCAATGACGCCATGGGTACTCCCCGCCTTGCTGGCCAAGGTGCTGTGTATATCGTCAAGCAACTGAATGATATTGCAACCGACAAGCGCAAGCCGACCGGCTTGGGTGAGCAAATGATCGCAATCGCCAAGGCATTGTCTGACGAGGACAAGAAAGACGTGGCTGCATACCTTCATACCCTGCAGGGTGAAGAGCTGTCCGACATGAAGGCACAGTCTGTGCCAGTCGGTCAGGCTTACCTGGGCCAGGTGATTGCCAAGTACGGCGTCAAGAACAAGGTTTCCGCCTGCCAATCTTGCCACGGTTACAATGGCCGTGGTGCGGCACCTGTGTTCCCGATGATCGGCCGCCAGAAGTACGCTTACCTGGTCAATCAGCTGAAGAGCTGGCGTGATGGCTCCAGGGCAAACGACCCTGCCGGCATGATGCGCGCAGTTGCCAAGAACCTGACGGATGACGACATCAACAACGTCGCCGCCTTCCTGGCTACAGCGGATGCAACAACGCAAGGCAACCACCGTGTTCCTTCCCAGGACTAATCCTGGTCAGAAGCGGTTTCTCGCTTAACCGCGGGAGGTTGTAGAAACACGTAGCATTGTTTGAGCAAGCCCTGCGCCATCGAGGCGCAGGGCTTGTAGTTTGTAAAGTTTGAATTCGACTGGAAGGGTGGTAGCGTCATGGCATCGAGCGGTTTGAAGCGCGGAGAAAAGATCCTGTTTGGCGCAGTAATATTGCTTTGTGTATTGGCGCTTGCCAGCTTTATCATCATGGAAATTTTCCGGGCGCGCTCTGAGGCGAGCTCAGGCAAGCAGTGGTACGAAAACACGACCCAGTACAACTTTTCCGAGGAAGGGTTGCGCGGATCGTCGGTGTTTCGCTACAAGGGGTGCACTTCCTGCCATCGCGCCGTGCGCAATGGCACCAACATGGGGCTGGATCTGGATGGCATCGGTTCCAAGCGCAGCCTGCAGTACCTGACAGATTTCCTGAAAACACCTGAAACAACTTACCCAACGCGCACGGTGGATCATGGGCCGAACAAGGCCGCCGCTTTTGTGGCTGAGCTGCCCGAATCGGACCGCCATGCATTGGCGGTATTTCTGTCCGAGTTGCGCGCAGTACAGGGTTCGCCGGCAGCGCGCTTGCCGCCGGAAGGCAGATCAGGATTCGTAGACGAAATGGTCAAGGATCTGGCGCCGGAAGACTGGAAGTCTAAACATAAGGATGTCCGCGAGGAAGCGGAAAAAGCCAAGCAGAAAAAATCGGAAGATAATATTAAACCGAGCAAATAGAGGAGCGTAAGAGTGCAACAAGCAAACGAGCCCTGGGCGCAGGACAAGGATTTCAAGCGCTACACTTTGTGGTTTATCTACGCCTGCATCATCTACAGCATCATCGGGTTTTCCTGGGGGGCATTGATGGGCGGTATCTCGGCCTTTCGCCACTATGTCGATACCGCACCGCATGGCCGCCTGATCCTGTTGGCGCATGGTCACATCAATTTGCTGGGCTGGGTGGAAATGGCCATCTTCGGTGCCCTGTATTTCGTCGTACCGCGCCTGGTGCGCCGTCCGATCTACAGCATGAAACTGGTCAAGGTGCATTTCTGGATGCACAACTTCGGCTTGCTCGGCATGGTGGTGTTTTTCTGCGTGGCGGGAACGATCGGCGGTTACGACATAAGCGATGATGCGGCCAAACTGGTCAACCACCTGATGGCATTTGTCGGCATATTCGGCACCCTGGTGCTGACCGCGAACATCATTTGGGGATATAACCTGTTCCGCACCAGCATGGGTTGGGATAAGCAATGAATCTTTCGTTGCGCCTGATATTGGCGGGTTTGTTGGCCTTATTCCTGTCCGCCTGCGATGAAAATCTGGCAGGCGGCCTGAAGAAGGGCGAGGCCGCGCCGCGCTTGCCGACCAAGACGCTGGCGGATGTCGGGGGCGATATGAGCAAGATCACCACCTACCGCCAGCCTGACCCGCGCATGTACCAATATTCGCTGGACAAGGCTCTGGCGCTGGGCAAGCCCATCGTGCTGGAGTTCGCCACGCCAGGGCATTGCACGGTGTGCGACGGCCAGCTGCAGCGCCTCAAGGCGCTGATGGATAAATATCAGGGGCAAGTGCTGTTTGTCCACATGGACCAATACGAAAATCCCGAGGCATTTATTGCATACAACGTAAAGGGCGACCCGTGGACCTTCATCATCGACGCCAAGGGCATCGTTCAGTTTCAGCGGCCAGGGAGCATGCTTTACGGTGAATTTGAAATGGCAATCCAGGATGTGCTGAAGACTAAGACGGGAAATACGGCGGGCTAAGCATGGAAACGATGCGAATTGAGCTGATACAGGACAAGAAGGGGATGGTGTGGGATCTGCTGCTGTATGTTCCCACCGTTACAGCGTTATTAGGCCTGTCGGCAAATTTCTGGTACCAGGACAAAGTCAATCTGTGCTATTTGCTGCTGTTTCTCGGCTGCTATTTCCTGATCGCCGGGGCCAACCGCATATTGAAGACGCGGCTGATGGTGTGGCCCTCTGCGCCCATCATGATCGAGGTCGACAAGGACAAGGTCGGTTTTGCGCTGCGCAACGGCACGCGCCTTGAAATATTGAAAGAGCTGCGCTACTACCCGGACTATTCGGGTAAAACCTTCGGATTGTCGGGCATGGACGGCACCGGGAAACGGCTGCAATTTGTGTTTCACAAGGGGCAGTTTGCCGACGACAAGCTGTATCTGGCGGCGCAGAAAGCGTTGCGCGACCGCTGAAAACGACAGCGTCCGGCTTACTGCACGGTACGCAGAGTTTCTTGCCCAAACTAGCTGTTCGTGCCGCTTCCTGCGGAGTTTTTCCTGCGCTTGATCACATCCCGTGCCATGAAGCCCATGACGATCAAATCAATCGCGCAGATCACCACGTACAGCATATATTCGGTCTCCTGGCTTACCAGGCCGCCAACCATGGCGTGGACGAAAAAGCACATGATGAACAGCGAGCTGATCGCCACGACCAGGTATACCGGAAGTTCTTTTATCAGCTGATTCATAATGAATTCTTTCCATCGGTTTTGGGGGTGTCTGCTTTGGGTGCGGGCTCATCCTTGACGTGGAGAATTACCCCGCCGGGTTGAAGCGAGGCAGTCTCGACTATGCCGCCCAGCAGGGCAAGGTTGCGCGCCAGATCAACATTGGCCGTCTGCCTGGGGTCAAGCAGCAAATAGGTCACGCCGCGCAATTTGGCGAGTTGCGTCTGGGGGTCAGGTTGGCCTTGAGCATCGCGCGCAACGGGCGGAAGCGGGAGGGTGTTGCATTTGCATGCGAGCATGGTGCGCCCGGGCCATTCGCTTGCCACGATGAGCATAGGCCGCTTCTTGTCGCCCTCTTCAGCATCGCGGGCCGCGCGATCGTTCTCGGCCGCTATAGCCAGGGTTTTGATCAACTGATCCTGGGCCGACAGGGTTCCGCTGCGCCCGAGTTCATGGTAAGCCTTGTCGCCTTGCATGAAAACCGTGGCGAAAATGAAGACGATCAGCAACACCCAGCCGCGCTGCTTGAAGAAACCGCTGCCGGGCGCAGCCTGTTCGGAGCGCAGCAGGATGGGAAGGCCGAAGTACAGGAAAATGCACAAGGCAATCATCGCCCATGCCTGATCACCGACCGCTGCGCCGATCAGCGAACCGATCAGCAGGGTGCGCCCGGTCAGATCCGCAATAATTTCCCGGCGCTTGATGAAAATAATGGCAACGGTCAGCGCCAAAACCAATCCACCCGGCACCCAAAGCATGGCAGTTTGCGCATCGTCAGGAAGTGAGCCGGTAAAAATGGAACCCAGGCTTTTGACGGGATTCTGGAACCAGGTCAGATCGTTCCACAAGACCCGCAACGAGAACAGAAATTTGGGGACCATGAAAAAAAGAACGGCAAAAACGATGCCGCCCAAAAAATACCGTTGATACTTGGGCGCTAAAGGGCCGGAGCGCAGAGAGAATATAAGGGCAAGCGGATAAGCCAGGCCCGCAGGGTGCAAACTCACGCTGAATGCGCAGAGCAACAGTTGAGTGAAAAACCAGCCATTGAATGGCCGCGGGTTGGCGCGGAATTGCACGTCCGCCAAGGCGCCCAGCGCGAATGCTGCCAGCAGCATGATGCCGGGCGAAAGCGTGTCGATTTGCTCGATCGCCAGAGGGGAGATCAGCAACAAGCCGGTCGGGAGCAATGCCGCCTCAAGACCGGAAGTGCGATTTCTCCAGCCAAACAGCAGCCAAGCAGCGACAGCCAGCAGCAAAACGGCCAATATTTTGGCCGCGAAAACATTGCCAGTCCACAGATAACCGATGGGAACATAGAGCAGGGTCCGCAAGTCAGGCATCCCGGTATGAAAAATCGAACTTGCAACCTGATCGGCCATGGACCAGCTGATTAGCAGCGCCCTTGCCGCTCCTTCATCCAGACCATAAACATCATGCCGCAGTAAAAGGACGGTAATGACGCCCCACAGCATTAGGGCAAAATAGCCCTGCTGGTGGCCGGTAAAATTGAAGCGCGAATGTCCGTTATTCATAGTAAAGAAACCTGGCAGCCAAAATTAATTGAAATTGCCGGACAGCTGGAACCGCGCAACAGGGATTTCGCTGTACAGGGCAATTTGTGACATAAACCTGAGAATTATATCTTTTTTCCGGCGCGCAAAGCGATGACCTTAACGCCATGATATGGAGCGGTTTTCGCGCACCAAAACCGCCTGTTTGACTCGGGTATTATTAATGAAGTTCGACCCAGATTTGTTCTTGACAATGCTCTGCACGGAGTCATATGATAACGCGGGTTTAGCTTAGGGTTTGCCACGGCGCATAAAAGCATCAGGGCCGGCCAAGATGTTCGCTACAGGGATTGAAGAATTAAAGGGCCTTGAAAAAAGCGCTTTATAAATTGTAGTTGCGGTTTCCAGTTTTAAGTCATTTAAATCTTTGGTTAAAAACGGAGGGGGAGAAATGCAGAAAAAGTCATTTGCATCGAAAGCAATCTGGGTGTCTATCATCGGCGGCCTGCTGACAGGCATGGGCAATGGCAGCGTGTTTGGTGCTGCGGTAATGTGCCTGGTTGGTCGTGGCAGCTTCGAAGACTGGGGTGGTTGGGGTATGACGGCATACAATCCGACCACATTTACTGGCTTCATCGACATGGCCATGATTGTTTTCGGCATCGCCTACATTTTCATCGTCATGGCGGGTCTGAAGGCGCATGAAAAGTCTGAAAACGCCGGCGCCTAAACATTAGTTTGGCTTTCTGAAAAATTTAGTTAAGGAGGGGTTTATGGCAACTATCGCTGGATTGCTTGGGGTGTTGTTGGCGTTTTCGAGCATGGTGCTTTCGGTTTACGTGCTGATGCCAAAGAAGAAAAAATAGGCCCTGGCGGGTCGTAAATTTAAGGTAATTTCATTTAGCCTGTTCAGGGTTTAAAGAGGAGATTCGGAATGTTCAAGTATTTATTTGCAAAAAACGAGGATATCCCGTCGGGTTCGGCGGCGGTATTCTTCGGTTTTTCTTCAATTCTGTGGTTTGTGGTAGGAACCGGCCTGGGCTCGTTCAACGCAGCCAAGCTGGCATTTCCTGATTTTGTAACGGGAAATGAGTGGTTCGCCTTCGGCCATATGCGCCAAGTGCACGTGCTGGCCGTGATTCTCGGCTGGATCTCGATGGCGTTCGCCATGGCCATGATGTACATCACCCCTGTCCTGGGCAACACCAGGCTGTGGTCTGAAAAGCTGGGCCTGTGGAACTGCCTGCTGTGGAACATCGGCCTGTCGCTGGGTCTGACACTGCTGTGGGCTGGTATCGGCTCCGGACGTGAATACTCCGACTTCATCTGGCCGATCGACCTGTATGTTGCCGTGTTCATCGCTCTGCCGCTGGCCATCAACGTCTGGATGACCATCCTGAAGCGTCGCGTGCAGGGTATCTACACCACCAACTGGTTCTTCGGTGCTGGCGTGTTCATGGTTATCATCGTTTACCTGACCGGTAACCTGCCTGAGCTGTTCCACCTGACCGGCCTGTCCGAAGCCTACCTGACATGGTGGTTTGCGCATAACGTGCTGGGCCTGTGGATTACTCCCGTGGCTGCCGCTATCGCCTACTTCACCATTCCTAAGGTGACTGGCAATCCGCTGTATTCCCACCGTATCGGCCACCTGCATTTCTGGTCGGTTGTGGTGTTCTACTCCACTCCTGCTGCGCACCATCTGATGTCTGCTCCGCTGCCTGAGTGGCTCAAGTCCTTCGCATCCGTGGAAGGCGTGCTGATTCTGGTTCCCGCGATCGCGTTCGTGTCCAACATCCTGCTGACCATGCAAGGCAAATGGTACATGTTCGTTGAGAGCCTGGAAGTGCGCTTTACCATCACTGGCGTGCTGATGGCCATCCCCCTGAACATGCAGGGCGGCTTCCAGCAAACCCGTGCGATTAACTGGTACATCCACGGTACGGGCTGGATTGTGGCGCACGCTCACCTGGCGCTGCTTGGCTTCTCCACCTTCCTGGAAGGCGCTGCGGTTTATCTGGGCCTGCAAAGCCTGATGAAGCGCAAGCTGTACTCGCTGACACTGGGCAACATGCACTTCTGGCTGTTGCTGATCGGTTTCTCCATTTACTGGATTTCCATGACCATCGCCGGTCTGATCCAGGGCGCAGGCAAGATCTACGAAGTGCCGTACATTGACGTCGTGATCGCCGAGCACCCCTACATGATCGCACGCTGGCTGGGCGGCACGATGGTGTTCATCTCGAACATCATCTGGCTGTACAACATGTGGATGACCGCACGCGTGGGTACCGTGATCCCCGCAGGCCGCATGCCGCATGAACTGGCTTATGAGCGCTAATCCGACGGCGAAATGGGAGAATAAATATGAACTTTAGAGAGTATAAAATTGGCGCCCGGATGTTTGGCTTCTGCCTGGGCGGCTCCATGTGCATCACACTGCTGATGCCTAGCTTTGACTTCCGCTCCGCGAATTCCACCGAAGTCGCCCTCGACAAGCAATTGTCGGCGGGCTGGGAAACGGGCTGGAACGTGTATGACCCGCTGATGCTGGGTAAAAACAAGCCGCTCAAGGTGCTGCTCAAGGCTGATCCCAAGACAGGCGAGGCATTCAAGGAGGCAAAGTTTGCCTACGTCTACAACCCGGGCACACCGATGCCGAACGCGGCTGACCATCCGGGCAACCTGGGCGGCACCGTGGAGACGCTGAGCCGCGAAAAGGGTAAGATCACCGAGTTCAACAAGGCCACCGGTGCGGTCTACCTGATCCAGAAGGATGGCGACAGCCTCTACGTCGAAAACGCCACTGCAACCAAGGGTTGGATGCCCTCCGACGTGATGGGCAAGGCAGCCGATGGCGACATCGAGCAGGTCGGCAAGGGCAAGACCATGTTCGTGCGCGAAGGTTGCTGGTGGTGTCATACCCTGCTGCCTGAAGAAACACAGGACTGGCAGGTGTTTGGTGCTCCTCCCTACCTGGGCGACTTCAACGGCGAATCCCCGACCGCATTCGGTTCGGACCGCAAGGCTCCCGACCTGTTGCACGTTGGTTCGCGCAACTCCTCCAAGGAATGGATGATGTTGCACTTCTTCAACCCCCGTCTGGTGCAGCCGCATTCCATCATGCCGCGCTTCGACTACATGTGGGGTGACAAGGATGCGAACGGACAGGCGATCGACTACAACAAGTGGCGTGCCGAGTACAATGAGTACCATGAAGGCAAGCGTGCCAATCCGCCGGAAGTCCCCGCTTATGCGAAGGACAGCGAAATCCGCTCGCTGATTGACTTCATGCTCAGCCTTAAATAACAGGGGGATAAAGAAATGACATGGAATTTTGATGCTCCATTGGTCGGCTTGAGCGACAAGGCCAAATCCGACAAGGACTGCGTACTGTGGGAAGCCGAGGACCTGGGCGGCATGACTGAAGACAACAACCGCGTGCCGGTGCCTATCGTCTGGCTGCTGTTGCTGACAGTGCTGACCGCCTTCGCGATCACCTTCCCGCTGTGGGGCCAGCGTCCTACTGCAGCGCTCTACGAAGACTACGTCAAGGCGGTGGATGATCCTGATGTCAAGGCAGCGGCCGATGACAAGGCCGCGATGGACAAGATCGTTGCCAAGTACAAGACCGGCGAAAAGGTGGCTCTGCTTGAGCGCCATCCGCTGAGCATGGACGATCTGCGTATCATCAAGCCGAAGATCGAAGAGCTGCAAAAGCAAGGTGCGCACATGGAAGACTACACCGTGGTCGGCCCGGAAGTCGTGCGCGCCAACTTTGAAGGTAACTATCGTGATCCAGCCACCAAGAAGGATCGTGAGTACCATCAGCCTTGGTGGGATTTCGGTTACACCATCGACGTGTTTTATGTGATCGCCTTCTTCCTGGGCGTGACCATCACCATCAAGCGTTTGCCGCCTTCCAGCTGGCAGCCGCGCCATGGTCATGAGCACAAATAAGCGCTCGCATAATTAAAGGAGAGATTACATGATAGACCTCGATTACATGCCTTATGCAGTTGGTCTGGTGATTGGCATCGCATTTGTGGCGCCGTTGTTCTACAGCTTCTTTGTGGACAACTACGACAAGCGTAGCCCGCAAATCAGGACCAACAAAGATTAAGCGGTAGTTTTCTGTTTAACGAAGCTTAGGGCAATGCCGCGACATGCGGCATTGCCTTTTTATAGGGAAAGTTTTGATGAATGCCGGCAGTATCGGTACGTTTCTTGCCCACCTGTGGCACCACGGAATGATTTCCGTGTTATCGGAGGCGGCCTCCCCCAAGTTGGACATGAGCATCGAAGGCATGCGCAGCCAGCAATTCAGCGTTGGCGTGTTTTTCTTCATGTTGCTGGGCGTGCTGGTGTTTTCCGGGATCATATATGCCGTAGCATTCGGAAGATACGCCCCTAAGTCGATGAAGCTGGGCGAAAAAATCATGTTCGGCGCCATCATCTTTGGTACAGTCCTTGCCGTGGTTTTCGGCGGGTTGCAGTTGCTGACCGGGGAGCTCTTTTAGTTAAACAGCAGGAGGAAGCATGAGTAGCATGAGTACATTTTTTAGTTCGCTCGGTGATGGCTGGACAATCTATCTCTGGCTGGTGGCGGGCGGATTGATCATTGCAGCCAGCATTTATGGCATACGTTGGGCAGCCAAAAACGAGCAGTTCGACGAAGACATCAAATACTTGGTTTTCACCGAGGAAAGCGACAAGGAAAGAATGTCGCCGGAAGAATATGCCAAGAGCCGCGAGGTAATCGCGGCCCAGGAAAAGAGCCGCGAGCGCAAATTGCAGGAAGAGGCGGAAGCGCACAGCAAGAAAAGATGAAGCGCGGCGAGAAGATAGTTCTGGTTTCGATTTTGCTTGCGGTGGTGGGAATGACCGCGTTCAAGCTCATCACGCGTGATCCAACTCCGGACAAGGGCATCCCTTTCCATAGCACGGCTTCCGCCGAGCTGGCGAGCGAGGCCACGGCCATATACAACCGCAACAGTTGCAAGGATTGCCACTCGCTCTGGACCGAGCGCGATATGCTGCAAGCCGTCCCGGCACCTGCGCTGGACGGTATCGGGTCGCTGCGCGATGAAGAATGGTTTTACAAATATTTTTCCGCGCCCAATCCGCAAGAGATCCTTCCGTCGCGCCTGAAAAAGCAATACCGCATGCCATCGTTCGCAAATCTGCCCGAACAAGAGCGGCGCACGCTGGCACGTTACATGGCCAGCCTCAAGGTTGACGACTGGTACCTTGAAGAAACGCGCAAGGCGGAATACGAAAAGCTTACCGGTAAAGAGTATCACCGATGAAGACGGATCGCCTGGTTAAGGGCCTGACTGCGCTGCTGGTGGGCTGTGCGCTGAATTATTTTGGCGACCGCCTGCTGGGCATCAAGATCGAGCTGTGGTATGGCCTGGACACATTCAGCCTTACCTGGATCGTGGACATGTTCGTGCTTCCCTTCTTTGTGGGGTTGATAACAGCCACCATATTCGGCATGGGCGGCAAGTGGCTGTGTTATTTTCCGCCGCTGATCGTGCGTGCTGTGAGTTATTACGCACTAATGCACACCTCTCCGTTGCCTGAATTTTCCTCGCTGATCCCGATGGGATGGTGGGGCTTCTTCGTGATACTCACCATGGAAGCCGCGGCAATCGGCGGCATCATGGGCGAAATCATGAACAAGAGAACTTATGGCAGAAGCGCGCCGGAGACCATCTATAAAGGGCGCGCCCCTGACGACGACGAGGGCGATTCCTGAATGTCATCCGCACTTAAAGCATCTCCGGCCCCACAGACGGGAAGGGCGCGCCGCAAGCGCTATTTGACCGCAACCATCGTCACCTGCGTCGTGCTGCTGACGGTCGGCGGCGTGCTGCACGTCATCAAGATCGGCGCCACCCGCATCGAGGACATGCGCAGGCTGGCCTCCTACGACCCCAAAGACATGGACCGGCACATCCGCGCTGCGGGAGAGGACATCACCCTGCACCACGAGCATGAATTTGGTGCTAAGCACTCGGCGGGCTATACCGTGGAAGAGGCCGAAGCGCTGCTGCCCAAGGAAAAATGGGCGGAACTGGACAGCGTGATCACCATACCGGCCGGGCCGTTTGCCATGGGGACCAACCTGGAAAGGACCGATGTGCAAGACCATCCCCAGCACACCGTCACTTTGCCGGCATACAAAATAGACAAGTACCCCGTCACCAATGCGCAATACGCCAGGTTTGTCGCGGCTACCGGGCATCGCCCGCCATCCAGCTGGAAAGCGGGGCGCATCCCGGAAGGGGAACTGCTGAAGCCGGTTACTCTCGTGGACTGGTTCGATGCCAAGAAATATGCCGAGTGGGCGGGCAAGCGCCTGCCGACCGAGGCGGAATTCGAAAAGGCGGGACGCGGCACGGACGCGCGCAGATGGCCGTGGGGCAACAGGATGGAGCCTGATCGGTTGAACACCTATTACAACGTGGGCTCGGCGACCGACGTGATGGCCTATGTCAACGGCGCCAGCCCGTACGGCGTCATGGGGCTTTCGGGAAACGTGGACGAATGGGTCGCGGACGACTTCGCGCCCTATCCGGGTTCGGATGCGCCGGCCGATCTGTTCAAGGGCAAGGTGGCGCGCGCGGAGAGCGCACAGGACAGATCCTTGAAGGTGGTGGAGCTGAAGCCGGTGAATCAGCAATACAAGGTGCTGCGTGGCGGCTCGTGGAAGAGCGACCCCTTCTCGACCGCGCTGTATCACCGCAATTTTGCATTTCCGTATTACGCCTCCGACTTTTTCGGCTTCCGCTGTGCCGCGGATATTCAAGGCAAGGAGAAATGAACATGAACAAGACGCTAGGCAAGGCCGCATTGCTGCTGGCCGCATTCTGGACAGGTTCGGCCCAGGCAGCGGTAGACAGCTACCACTATCTGCATGTAACGATAGATACGCCCTGGACCATCTTCCTGCTGCTGGTTCCCATGGTCTTGGCACCGCTGGTCCTGATGGGCGTGATGGTATGGCGTTATGCCGAGCGCAGGAAAGGCGACGAAGGCACGGAAGAGGTAGCGGAGGGCAGCAAGGAATGATACAGGCAACAAAGGGCCGGACCAGCACAGTCTGGACGAGCCGCATCGTGCTTGCAGCGGTTCTGGCGCTCGGTGCCTGCCTGGTGCCAATGGCCGAGGCGGCCGAGAGTGCCAAGACCGCCAGCGCTGTCCAGTCCGCAGCTGACGCCCAGACTTCCAATAACGCGCAATCCATGAACGGCACGGCCGTGCTTGAGGCTTTTGACCAGCAGCAAGTGCAGCGGGTTAAGCAGAGCAGCGAATTGAACGACCACAATAAGCGCATAATCATGTTTGCGCTGGCGGTTCCGCTGTTCGTCCTGCTCCTGATTACCGGCGGCCTGGGCATCGCCACCGGGGTCTATGGCAAGAAGCTGTTCATCCCGCACATGATCTTTGCCGGCCTTACCGTCACCCTGGCCCTGGCGCACGCCATCGTCGGTGTGGTGTGGTTTTATCCTTTCTGATTTCGCAGCGGCGCCGGTTAGCGATAACACTCATGGCTGCTGAAACATTCTCGCGCTGGCTGGAAACCAACCGCAAATACACGCTGCTGGCCGGGCTCTATGCGCTGACCGGACTGACCAGCGTGGCCTACGAAGTGCTGTGGGCGCGCATGATGTCGCTGCAGTTCGGCGTCAGCGTGTTTGCGGTAGTGCTCACGGTCGCGGCATTCATGACCGGCCTGGGTGCGGGCAGCCTGTATGCGGCAAAGCGCGCGGCCCGAATCAGGCAACCGTTGTTGTGGCTGGCGCTGCTCGAGGGCGGCATTGCCTGCTATGCGCTGCTGCTGCCGTTTTTGATGCAGGCGGCTTCTGCCGGAATCGAGGATGCGGCGGCAAGGCTTTCATTGTCGCAATGGTATGCCCTGACCGCCGGGGCCAGCGGCCTGCTGCTGCTGCTGCCGGCTTTTGCGATGGGGGCTGGGTTCCCGCTGGTATTGTCAGCGGCCGGCAACACCCCGTCCCGGCTGGGGCCGATATACGGACTGAACACCTTGGGCGCGGCATGCGGCGCACTGTTGCCGCTTTGGCTGTTGCCCGCATTGGGCTGGGGCGGCGCGATCCGGATCGTGGCAGGCATCGGGATTCTGGCCGCAGGTGCCATGTACTGGCTCGCAGCCAGGCTGCAAGCGCAACCCGCTGCTGAACCGCAATCCCCCCGCCCACATGGACTCGCACTGCTGGCCTATGGCGGCATCGGCGCGGCCAGTTTGATGCTGGAAGTCGCATGGACCCGCCTGTTCGGCATGGTCATGCTGCGCACCGAATATGTGCTGGCCATCATACTCGCGGTATTCCTGGCGGGCATCGCGCTGGGCAGCCTGATCGCGCCGCGCCAGCACAAGAAGGGCTGGTTCATGGCCCTGCCGATCGCGGCCGGTGCATTTTCGCTGTTGAGCTTGTGGCTCCTGCCCGTGCTTTCCGCATGGGTGGAGCGCGCCGCGTTCAGTACGCTGCTCAGCGCCATGCTGCTGCAAGGCCTGGTGCTGATGCTGCTGACCCTGCCGGTTACGCTGGCGCTGGGCGCGTGGCTGCCGCTGCTGAATAGCCGCTTCCACGGCGGCGGAATGTGGCTCTACGGAGTGAATTCGCTGGGAGGCGCCATCGGCGCAGTTGCGGCCGGGCTGGTTCTGATTCCATGGGTCGGGAGTACGGGAACCATAGCCGTGTCTGCCCTGATGTTGGCCATCGTGGGCCTGGCTTGGTCCGAATCGCGCGCCGTGTGGCTGGCAGTGCCCCTGATTGCGGCAGCGGCATGGCCGGTAGCGAGCATGCCCCAGGTCAGCAGGCTCCTGCCGCAGGCGCAAGCGGGCAGCCGCAACCTGTCATTGTATGAAGACGCCATCTCGATGACCCAGGTGGTGGAACAGCAGGACGGCCAGCGCCTGCTGCTCACCGATCTGCAGAGGATGGATGCCTCCACGGAGCCGACGGCGGTGTTCGTGCAGGCCAATCAGGCGCGCCTTCCGCTGCTGCTGCACGGGCAGCCCCACTCGGTACTGTTCCTTGGCCTGGGCACCGGCATCTCCGTATCAGGCGCCTTGCCTTATCCGGACCTGCAGCGCAGTGCCGTTGAGCTATCGCAGGGCGCTATCAGCGCCGCAAGCACCTGGTTTGCACCGGCTAACCACGGCTCCATGAGCGCGACCCGGATCGTGCGCGATGACGCGCGCAGATTCCTGAGTGCAACGCCGGAAAAGTACGACGTCATCATCGGCGATGTGTTCCACCCCGACCTGGCGGGTGTCAGCTCTCTGCTATCGCTGCAACAGTTTCAGCGTGCGCGCAACCGCCTGAACGACGATGGCCTGTTCGTGCAATGGCTGGCGCTCAACCAGTTCGACGCGGGCTCGCTGACCGTAGTCTTGCGCACATTCCGCACGGCATTTCCGGATGCGCAAATATTTCTGGATGGCATGCACCTGGCGCTGGTCGGCCCCAAGGGAAATTTCCGGGGCGCGGCAGGGGTTGAGCACAATATGCAGCACATGAATGAAGCGCAGCTAGCCGAGGCAACGGCGGGCGAAGGAGGCTGGACCTGGCTTGGGCGGTACTGGGGTCCCATTCCGGCGAGCCAGGGCCCGGTGCAGGATGAGTGGTCGCCGGTGATCGAATTCCGCCTGCCGCGCGCGCGCTATGCCGGCAACCTGGATGTCGCCGCAACCCTGCGCGTGTTGCTGCAAGTCCGCCCCGACATGCAGGTTGCTTCCAACCTCCTGGGTGTGCCTCCTGGCGACAGGGAATCGTTCGAGCGCGCCTATGGTGCAACGGAATTGATGGTGCGCAGCTGGGTCGAGTCCATGAAGGGCGCCGCGCCGCAGGCCAGCCGCCTGATGCGGCTGGCCTACCAGGCCAATCCCAAGGACCAGTGGGTCGCTTATGCGCTGGCGGACAGCATGTATGCAACCCTCGGGCAGGCGAAATCGCTCGGGATCGACGAGCAAAAGGCTTTGGAACAAATTCTGCATCTGAATCCGCAGCATGTGGAATCGCTGCGTGCGCTCTGGCGGCTGCAGCGTGGCACACACGATGCCGGGGCGGAAGCAACGCGCGCCCGGCTGCTTGCCATCAGCCCGCTGGACCGGGAGGCGCGCGCGGAGCCAAAAATTGGTTTACCATGAAACATTCTTGAAACGCCACGATCCAGTCACGTCAGGACATGTCCAGCAGCAGGCAGAAATTAGCTGAAATCCCCGTCAAGGCGATCGGCGCAGGCGCGCAGCCCACGGCATTCCATTGGAAGCGCCGTGCCGTGCAAGCCTTGGCCATCGCGCTTGCGGTGCTGGTGCCAGCAAGCGGCCTGCTGCGCATCGATCCGGAAGCAGGGGCTTTCGTGGTGATAGACCGGCAAGTCTGGTTTTCCGATTTCTTCCTGATGTTCGGTTTGTGGATCACCCTGGCGAGCGGGCTGGTATTGCTTTATTCGAGCGCAGGCACGGTATTTTGCGGCTGGGCCTGTCCGCAAAATACCCTGGCCGAATGGGCCAATAACCTCACGCGCAAACTGCTGGGCAAGCGCGCCGAACTGAGCATGAGCGGCGATGCGCCGCGCGTGGCGGCGGCAAAGAACAAAATCCTGAACTGGATGCTGCTGGGGCTGGCAATTCTGGCGGCAGCGATGTTTTTCGGCCTGATTCCGCTGTTCTGGTTTTACCCGCCTGCAATGGTCTGGCACTTCATGACGCTTCAGCATGACCAGAACCTGGCGCGCTCCCTCTACTGGATCTACACGGTGTGCGTGCTGATCCTGTTTGTGGACATAGCCGTCATACGCCATTTCTGGTGCCGCTTTGCCTGCATCTACAAGGTGTGGCAGCACTCGTTCAAGACCAAGCAAACCTTGCATGTCACCTACGATGCCAGCCGCGCCGATGAGTGCGCCAAGTGCAATTATTGCGTGACCACCTGCTTCATATCGCTGGACCCGCGCAAGACCGACATTTATGATAGCTGCATCAATTGCGGGGAGTGCATAGACGCCTGCAACCGGCTACATGAAAAACAGGGGGCCGGCGGCCTGTTGCGCTTTGAAATGGGCGAACGGACTGGGCGGGGGGCAGGCGGCCTGCGCAATGCCACCGTATCGCTGCTGGCCAGGGCAAAATGGGCCACCGCGTTTACCGCATTCGGTCTTGCGCTGTTTGCCTGGGGTCTGTGGTCATATGACCCCTACCATATCGCGGTTGACCATGCGGACGTGCAGCAATCCGGAATCATTCAGGATTACCGCATTGCCGTCACCAGCAAGCTTTACCGTCCTTCTGAACTCAATGTTCAGGTGCAGGGATTGCCGGCCGGCAGCTACCGCCTGAGCGCTGAAAACATCAAGCTCGGCTCCGCCGGGCGCGGTTCGATCACACTCGCGGTGGACAAGAAACTTAAGCGCGGCGTATATGGCGTGGTGATAACCGTTTCCGCGCTGGATGGATGGACCGGGCGCTTCCGCATCCAGCATTTTTCCGAACAGGGGCAGTGAAGATGGGCAACGAGGACACGAAGAAGGATTTGTCGCATGTAAATTCAGAGTGGGGCGAGAAGCCGCAGGATCACTTCGGCTACGCGTCCGACGAAGAACGCCGTGCCAAGCGCGGCCTGGAGGACTGGGAACTGGTGGAAACCATCCCCGAGTCGCAAAAGAAGATACCCTACTGGTTCGTGGCGATCATCGTCCTCGTCCTGCTGGTTGCCATAGCATTCAGCTTTCCATTCTGGGGTAACCGTCCCGGGCATGAACCGGAATGGTTCAACTGGGGAATCGTCGCAGCCATATTTTATATTGCTGCCGCTGCTGCGCTGGTTTACTTCATGACCCAACTGTATGGCTCGACCAGCGGCGGCAAGCTGGATTCGGACAAGGACAAGGAGCAGCGCGATGAATAGCAGCTGGTTCAGATTGCTGCTGTCAGCCCTGCTGCTGGGGACATTGGCGGCGTGTGGCGGCGAAGTGGCGCAGGTGCCGCCGCAGCAATGGCAGGGTATGGAAGTGCGGGTGGAGCCGCGGCCCAGCCCCCTGCATGACGGGACCAGCGAATTCCTGGTGATGGTGACCGACAATCGAGGCAAGCCGGCCTACAACCTTGTCGTGTCTTTGCGCACCAGTGACAGCGAGCCTTGGGTACAGGCGATAGAGGATGGGCAGGTCGGCGTATACCGTCGGGCGATCAAGGCCGGGCCCGACGCCGTGCTGCAAGTCCAGATCAGGAGAAAGGACGCTGAGGGCGTGCTGCGCTTTACGCTCAAGCAGCAGCCCTGACGCCCACGCTTCCTGGCTAGCCCGGCTTCTTGGGCGACTTCACCAGGCTGAGAATGATGTTGGTGAGGTAGATGGAGAAACCGATTGCCATCACCACACCCGCGCCAGCGATGGTCAGGCCATAGTAGTGGTGGATTTGCTCCTGGCCTGCCAGATCCTGGTGCAGCATGGCATTGCCTTCCAGCGTGCCGAATATAATCAGGGTGAGATAAAAATATAACTGCCCGATGGCGGTCCACCACAGCGAATGGTCAACCAGGCGCAGCGAGAATATGTGCTTGCCGCTGAATATGGGCAACAAGTAATAGGAGGTGCCCATTGCCAGGATGACCACGCCACCCACCAGGTTCATATGGGCATGCGCCAGCGGGTCGATCATGTGTCCCGGCCCCCACATGGGGCTGCCTATCGAATCCAGCCAGGCGCGTATCGGGGGCATGACTTGCAGCATGCCGTGAATGGCGCCGATGAAAAAAGAAACGGCTGAGACCAGCAGAAACTTGACCAGATGACGGTGCTCTTTGGTGTTCGCGTGCATTACAGTGAGGACAGAGGGAAGCCAATAATAATAAAAGCACGGCCGCAAGCGACCGTGCTTTCAGGAACAAACAGCAGCAATTAGTGCTTGGGCTGGCCGGAAACGAACGGTGCCTCGTAAGCGGCTGTGCTGGCCAGGTTCTTGCCAGCAGCGCGCTGTCCCGCCATCATGCGATCCAGACCCAGACCGCCAAGAACAACAGCCAACACTACATTGCAAACAACAAAAATTCCGATGGGAACGAGTAATTCAACTGGCATAGCGTCCTCTCCTTGAGTTATAAGTAATTTTCCGTTTTAAAACAACACACTGCAAATAGAATCCAACTGACAGCCCTACCAGTCTATCCAATAATTCTGCAATGTGCAACAGCAATTTTTTCCCGAAACCCGGCGATTGCGCTGACAAATAGAGCATGGAGAGGGGCGTGTTTTGTTTCGCACGGAAAGTGCAACTGTTTCGCACGGAAAGTGCAACGAGCGCAGCGTCTTTCCGAGTGTCTGCCGAGAGTGGGCATTTACTTTGGGCTCTGGCTGCGTTATGCGCAAGCATCATCCGAATTTTCAGCGGCGTTCTCCTCTGCGTGGCGGGTTAAAGCCACTTGGGGCGAAAGCGGCATGCCAGGAACGGAAGTGTCTGGCTCGCGTCAAATATGGCACAATTCAACAATGTAGCGTGCTACAAGTCGATGGAACCGTTTTAATGAGCCGATTAATATTTCTTGCCGCAGTTGTGGCCGTGGTTTATTTGCTGCTGAAGTCGTACCGCAACCGTATTTCCGGAGCAAAACCCTCGGTGCAGGCGGAGCCTCCTGCGCGTGCCGAGGATATGGTGCGCTGCGTACATTGCGGGGTGCATCTGCCGCGCAGCGAGAGCATCATGGCAGGTGGCAAGTTTTTTTGCAGCGAGGAGCACCGCCGCGCGCATCAGCCGCCGGCGGGAAATAATGGCGGATAACGCACCGTCTATCCCAAGCCGGTTATTCTGGCCACGGGCCTATTCCCCGCCGCCGCAGGAAGCGCTGTGGCGCACCATGTATTTTTTCAACCTGTACCGGGTGGCGCTGGGCGGCGTGCTGATATTACTTTTCAGCTCCTATGGCAGCGCGCTTTCGTTGAGCGCGCGGAGCCTGTCACTGTTTTTCTATACCAGTCTGGTCTATGCGATATCCGCAGTGGCTTCGCAAGTTGCCATCAAGCTGCGCAAACCGGACTTTGCTGTGCAGCTGGCCATGCAAATGGGGATGGACATCGTCTGCGTGGCGCTACTGTCCTATGCCAGCGGCGGGGCGCAAAACGGCTTGGGCGTACTGCTGCTGGTTTCGCTG
>DATDDB010000017.1:0-14421 GCA_036524005.1 Gallionellaceae bacterium
GCCAAAAAGATGGGCTTTTCCCACGCCGCCTGCGCCCCCATGGTGCGCAGCAGCTATTTCGCCGACGAGCAGGCGCACCAGGCCGGCTTGCCTGAACAGACCGTCATTCTTGGCAGCACCCCGGACCATCCCTGACCCTTCCCGTTAGCCGCTCGCTGCACTGACTGGCTTGCATCGAGCCGGTTGTTGTACCATGCAGACCATATCGGAACGCGGGTTTATTCAATCCGCATAAAGCCGCGCGGCATGAATAGCGCGCTCCGATGTTGCACGGTTCTCCTTAGCCAACAACAATCAAACGGACGCCATGAACGACATCGCGAAGACCAAGCTGCCCCAGGATTTGCACCTGCTGCAACTGCCCGGTTTTGCCGATCCCGACGAATTGAGCCGCCCCAACCGCGTGTGCATCTGCATCTCCGATCTGCACTTCACCGACGGCACCGTGGGCAAGCAGAGCGCGGATGAGGTGATCTGGGAGGATGTATTCGAATCCATCATGGACATCTGCGTGAACGAGGAGGCGGAGGAGCTCCACCTGATCCTGGCGGGCGATGTGGTGGACATGATCCGCTCCAGCCAATGGGAGGATGCCCGCATTTATCCTTGGGACAGGGAACGCGAGGAATACCACTCCAGCCCCGGCTTCAAGAAAAAGTACGACGACGTGCTGCGCAAGATCATGCAGGGCATCGTGGATCTCCACGCCCCCGCCGATGAAAAATCCGGGTTCTTCAGTTTGCTCAAGCGGCTGCCCAGGGCGCTCGAGCAATACGACTACAAAAACAACTTCACCGGCACGCACAAACAGAGCAGGATCAAGCGCGTCAGTACGCTCGCCCTGCTCGGCAACCACGACAAGGAAGTGCTGGTTTGCAGCGATGTGCTGAAGATGTTCAACGAAAGATGCCTGGGCCATCCGGCATTCCAGGATGAATATTGCCGCTGGATCGGGCGGATGTATTTCGATGACGAGAAACGTTTCCTTGGCGCCGGAAGCGCACAGGCTCCGTGGACGCCCTTTTACTGGGCTGACCGGGGATTCAGGCTGTTCGTCACCCACGGCCATTGGCGCGATGCGGATAACTGCCGCAGCATCCCCGGCGGCCCCCATGACCCCAGCTGGAACACCCGCGACGGATGGAACCTGAAACGCTGGCAGAACATGGGATTTTCCCCGTTCACCCGACCCTGCTGGGGAGACTCGGTGGTGGCCGCCCTGCTTTCCGCCTTCATGATTCGCAGCAAGCGCAGACTCGAAACATTGCAACAGCAATTGAAAGCCGAAGGCAAACCTGAGTCGGAGATCGAAGCCATTTTCGTTACGATCAAGAACGTGCTGGACGAGATGGATCTCTACCGCCCCAATGCCAGCGCCATCATGCGCCTGCAGATATTGACCCGGGAGTTGAGGAAAATGGGCGGGGTTGCCGAATCGGCGCGCCGCGAGATCGAAGAAGAATTATTTAACTCCCTGCGCGCCTGGCTCAACATGGAGTTCACCGAGTCCAGCGCCCCTCCATCTGTACGCTGGAAAGTCTGGTTAGGCAGGGCGTTTATTTATTTCCTCAATTTGCTCAACCGCTGGACTGCGACGGAGCGCATTGCCTTGGGGTTCGCCTATTTCGTGGTCAGCATGTTCGAATCTTCCGAACAAGATCAACGGAAAGAACCCACCGCGCCGGAAATGCATGCCTTCACCGCATTCCTCGATGAGTACCGCCAATACGGCTTCCGCATCCACAGCGAAGGCCACACCCACATTCCGCTGCAGGCAGACTTGTATTTCAAGCAGCCCGACACGCCCGCTGACCGCCAAAACTACACCTATGTCAATTTCGGCACCTGGCGCAACCAGGTCAAGCCGACGCAAAGCAGCAAATACCGGCGCTTCAGCGTAGGGCGCGCACTGGTAATACTCGACAAGATCAAACCGGGAACCCGCGAGCGCGAGTTCGGATATTACGTCCAGGACCTGACCAACTGGAGCGACAAGTTCGACGGCTTGTCCAGAAAGGCCTGAGCACGGCAGGCCGGGGACTTGCATGACTTGTCAGCCGCCGTGCTGTCCGGTCTGCCTGGCCATCTCGAAATCCAGCCCGAAGCGCGCCAGGTACTTGCGCAGCCGGTCGGCATCGTTTGGCTGCTTCTTTTCCTGGCGCGATGCGGAGAACAGCTTGCGCCCGGCCTCCGAAAGGCTGGCCGACTGGCGGCAGATTGCAATCACCGTATTGAGCTGGCAGCGGTCAAACAAATCCAGCGCATCGCTCTGCCCACTCAGCACCTGCCTGCTCAGGTCATCCGCGCCACTTTCCTGCCACGCCGCGCGCAGACGGGCAATTTCCTCGATGACCACCGGCTCCGTCACCCTGCCCGCCTCGGCCAGGGTGGCCATGCGCGTGACCGATGCGGTGAGTTCGCGGAAATTGCCCTGCCAGCGCGCCTCGGGCGAGAGCGCGAATTCCAGATAGCGGCGCTTGGCCTCGACATTGAAGCGGGTCTGCTGGCCGTTTTCCCGCGCATGGCGCTCCAGTTCGAAATCCAGGTTGGGCTCGATGTCCTCGGTGCGCTGCGCCAGCCCCATCAAATTAAACGTCCACATGTTGATGCGCGCATAGAGGTCCTCGCGAAAACGTCCCTCGGCCACCCACTTCTGCAAATTGCGGTGGGTGCCCGCGATCAACTGGAAATCGCTTTCCACCTCGCGGTCGCCGCCGAACGGGAAAAAGCGCTTTTCCTCGATGGCCTTGAGCAGCATGGCCTGTTCATCCAGCCCCAGCTCGCCGATCTCGTCGAGAAACAGCAGCCCGCCGGCGGCCCCGCGCAGCAGCCCAGCACGCTCGCTTTGCGCGCCGGTGAACGCGCCCTTGACGTGGCCGAACAGCGACGACATGGCCGAATCGCCGCGCAGGGTGGCGCAGTTGACCTCGATGAACCTGCCCTCGAGACGCTGGCGTTGGCGTTTCAGCTCGTACACGCGGCGCGCCAGGAAGGATTTGCCCGCGCCAGTCGGCCCCACCAGCAGCATGGGCGCGCGCGAACGCCCTGCCACCTGCTCGATTTTTTCTATGGTGCGGTTGAAATCGGCATTGCGCGTGGCGATGCCTGCCTTGAGGAAACTGATGGTGTCGTCATGCTCGCGCGCGAAGCGCTGCGAAATCTTGTTGTAGCGCGACAGGTCGAGGTCGATGATGCGGAAAGTGCCGGCCGTATCCGTGTCCTTGGCGCGCGCCGGCGAGGTCTGCACCAGCCGCGCCGGGGCATAGCGCGCCTCGGCCAGCAAGAACCAGCAGATCTGCGCCACGTGGGTGCCGGTGGTGATATGGATCAGGTAATCCTCGTTCTCGGTGTCGAACGGGTAACTTCTGCACAAGTCGTGCAGCGTGGTGTACACCTCCTCGAAATCCCACGGGTCGCGAATCTCGACTTCCACCCTGCGCACCTCGGTTTCCGGCGAGACGCTGGCGATGTCCTGGCGCACACGCTCGGCCAGGCCGCGGCTGCGCGCATCGTGCAGCAGCTCCAGACGGTCCACCACTAGGTCCGGCTGCTGGCATAGCCCGACCGTCGGCCGCCACTTTTCCCAGCGCGCAGCGCCCTTGCCCGCATAGTCGAGCTGCGTGCCGAGGAATCCGATCACCACCGTCTTTTTCATGTTCTTATACTACAAGATAAATTTGTATTTTTGAATATATTGTTTAGGCAATTTCACGCCCTGCCAAAAACTTGGCGCATAATATTATTCAACACAATATCAACTAGTTGGCAACAGCCCCCCTCTCTCTGCTCTGGCTGGCACGCTTTTCGCTCATAGGATAGCGGTCGCGGACTTGACGTCAGGCCCACGGGCAGGGATTGGCACTCCCTCCGGTGCGCTGCAGCCGGATTCCGATCTGTTGTTGTGGCGCATGCCGCCCCGCAGGAAAGCGATCACTGGCTAGAGGGCAAACTCTGGTGAGTAAACCCGGGTTCGATTCCCGGATTGCCCGCCACTGGATAGCTCAGTCGGGTAGAGCGATCGATTAACAATCGATTTGTCGCGGGTTCGATTCCCGCTCCAATACTGCCCTAACACGGCAGCTGTTGAAACTGCAGTACCCGCCGGTTGCGGAATGCGCAAGCACCCGCCGCCGGCCCGGCCCGGCGCCCGGACCGCAATTGCGGCAAGACTACGCCAGCCAGCGACAGCGACGCGATTCCTCGTGCCAGTCACGAGGAAAAACGAAGCGGCCGAAGGCCGGCGGAAACCTCCCCGCGATTGCCGGACGGGCGGCCCGCCGGGCCGGCGCCAGACCGGCAACACTTAAGGAGAATGATGATGTTGAAGCGATTTGTGATCAAAAAGAATGAAAAAGGCGCGCTGCTGCGCGACGGCGATTTCGTCCGCATCCTTGGCGCTGGCCGTCACCACTATTTCGACCCGCTGGGCCAGCTGTCGGTGCAAGTCTGGAAGATTGACACGCCGATGAACGACCTGGCGCTGGTGGACTACCTGCAGGAGCGCGAACCGCAGGAAGCAGAGGAGCATTTTTTGCGCATGGAGCTCAAGCAAGACCAGGCCGGCCTGCGCTATGAGAACGACGTGCTGGTGGAAGTGCTGCCTCCGGCTTCGCGCACCGTGCTGTGGAAGGGTTTCCTGAAACACCGCTTGGACACCGTTGACCTCAAGCAGGGCTACACCGTGGATCCCGCCCTGGTCAGCCACATGGTGCAGACCGCGTTGCGCGGCCGCACGCTGAACGGCCTGAAGGGACTGCTGGTGGCACAAGTTCCGCCCTACCATGTGGGCATGCTCAAGGTGGACGGCAAGATCCAGCGCCTGTTGCAGCCCGGCGTGGAAGCCTTCTGGCGCTTCAACCGCGAGGTAGAGGTTGAACTGGTGGATACGCGCCTGCAGAACATGGAGGTAAGCGGGCAGGAAATTCTCACCCACGACAAGGTGGGATTGCGCCTGAACCTGGCGGCCACCTGGCGCTATGGCGACGTGTTGCTGGCGCACGAGAAACTGGCGCGCCCCGCCGAGCATCTCTACCGCGAGCTGCAATTCGGCCTGCGCGCGGCGGTTGGTACGCGCACCCTGGACGAGCTGCTGGAGAACAAGCAGGTCATCGACGAAGTGGTGGGTGCGCATATCGCCCGCAAGCTGTCCGGCTTCGGTATCGAGGTGAGCGGGGTGGGCGTGAAGGACATCGTGCTGCCGGGCGAGATGAAGACCATCCTGGCCCAGGTGGTGGAGGCGGAAAAGTCGGCGCAGGCCAACGTGATCCGCCGCCGCGAGGAAACCGCCGCCACCCGTTCGCTGCTGAACACCGCCAAGGTGATGGAAGAGAACCCGACCGCCCTGCGCCTGAAGGAGCTGGAGACTTTGGAGCGCGTGGCCGAGAGGATCGACCGCATCAGCGTGTTCGGCGGGCTGGACCAAGTGCTCAACGGCCTGGTGCAGATCAAGGGCGCGTAGTTGTACCGCCCGGCATGCGCCGGGTTAACATAGGGCGTGAGCGCGAAACGGCGAGCGGCCGGTAAACGAAACCGGTGAAGGGTAATACCGAAGTCTTTGGTAGTGGGCGCTAATTTGAAGAGTTGAACACATGCAGTTGTTGGTTCTGCGTAAGGGCCAATAGATGGCGCGCGTTTCAAGCCTGACTACACGTAAGAGTAATGCCTTATGGAAGACTATTGCGGGTTCGAGTCCCGCCACGTCCGCCAGATATATGGAGGCCGGCACGAACGGCACGAAAAGTTTGAAAGGAAGAAAAATGGAATACCAAGTGATGGAAGTCGCCAATGGCAAGCCGATCAAAATGTGGACCGAGGGCGTGCCGGTGGAAAGCGACGCCCGCGTGCAGCTGATGAACACCGCCAAGATGCCGTTCATCTACAAGCACCTGGCGGTGATGCCGGACGTGCACCTGGGCAAGGGTTCCACCATCGGCAGCGTGATTCCCACCCAGGGCGCGGTGATTCCCGCCGCGGTGGGCGTGGACATCGGCTGCGGCATGATGGCGGTGCGCACCACCCTCAAGGCATCCGACCTGCCGGACAACCTGCACGGGCTGCGCAGCGCCATCGAACGCGCCGTGCCGCACGGACGCTCCAATTCGCGCAGCGGGCGCGACAGGGGCTCGTGGGACACGCCGCCGCAAAGCGTGGACGCCATGTGGGCGCATCTCGTGCCGGGCTTTGGCCGCATCACGGAAAAGCACCCGCGACTGAAGAACACCAACAACCACAAGCACCTGGGCACGCTGGGTACAGGCAACCACTTCATCGAGGTGTGCCTGGACGAGGCGGATGCGGTATGGTTCATGCTGCACTCCGGTTCGCGCGGCGTGGGCAATGCCATCGGCACCCACTTCATCGAACTGGCGCAGGACGACATGCGCGAGCACATCGCCAACCTGCCGGACCGCGACCTGGCCTATCTCCGGGAAGGCACGCGGCACTTCGATGATTACATCGAGGCGGTGGGCTGGGCGCAGGACTTCGCCCGCCGCAACCGCGAGGTGATGATGGCCAACGTGGTGGCGGCGGCGCGCGGCGTGATCGCCAAGCCGTTCGAGACGGACGCGGCGGCGGTGAACTGCCACCACAACTACGTGCAGAAGGAAACCCACTTCGGCGCGGAAGTGCTGGTGACGCGCAAGGGCGCGGTGTCGGCGCAGAAGGGGCAGCTCGGCATCATTCCGGGCTCAATGGGCGCGAAGAGCTACATCGTGCGCGGCCTGGGCAACGCGGAATCGTTCTGTTCATGCAGCCACGGGGCGGGACGCACCATGAGCCGCAACGAAGCCAAGCGCCGCTACACCGTGGCCGACCAGATCAGCGCCACCGCGCATGTGGAATGCCGCAAGGATGAGGCGGTCATCGACGAAATTCCGATGGCCTACAAGGACATCGATGCGGTGATGCAGGCGCAGCGCGCGCTGGTCGAAGTGGTGCACACGCTACGCCAGGTAGTTTGCGTCAAGGGCTGATTCCGGTTTCGCCCCACGCGTGCCAAGCACTTTTGGGGCGACACCGGAATTGCCCGTTTTTTCAAGGAATCACTGGAGCATAGATCATGGACAAGAGCAAACCCGCCATACTCAGCGCGCACCCGATCGCGCCGGAAGTGCGCGCGCGCATCATCCAGGCGCTGGACGAAATCGAGGCGCAGCACCAGGTCAAGGTGCTGTTCGCCTGCGAATCGGGCAGCCGCGGCTGGGGCTTCGCCTCCCCGGACAGCGACTATGACGTGCGCTTCATCTATGTGCACAAGCTGCCCTGGTACCTGACGGTGCACGCGCCGCGCGATGTGGTTGAGCTGCCAATCAGCGACGAACTGGATGTAAATGGCTGGGAATTGCGCAAGGCGCTGCAATTGCTGCGCAAATCCAACCCGACGCTGCTGGAGTGGCTCGATTCGCCGGTGGTGTACCGCGCGGACGCCGCTTTTGCCGCGCGCATGCAAGGCTTCGTCCCGGAGTTCTTTTCCAGCCAGGGCGTGCGCCACCACTACCTCTCCATGGCGCGCAAGAACTTCCGCAGCTATTTGCAGGGCGAGACGGTGCGGCTGAAGAAGTACCTGTACGTGCTGCGTCCGCTGCTCGCCGCGCGCTGGATCGACAGCGGGCGCGGCATGCCGCCTATGCGCTTTGCCGAACTGGCCGAGGCCACGGTGGAAAGCACGGCGCTCGCAGAAGAAATCAACCGGCTGCTCGCCATCAAGATGGGGGCCGGGGAGGCTGAGTATAGCCCGCGCTGGAATGCAATCCACGCCTTCATCGAGAGCGAACTGGCGCGCTCCGAACGCGATCCGGCACCCGGCAGGCCGGCCGGCAACACTGCGTCCCTGGACCGGTTTCTCGCAGAGACGGTGCAGGCATTTGACTGAATATTGAACGGTGGGTGACAGAACATGGAAACGATACTCATAGACGGCTCGCAGGGCGAAGGCGGCGGGCAGATCCTGCGCAGCGCGCTGACGCTGTCCATGATCACCGGCACGCCGTTTCGCATCGAGCGCATTCGCGCCGGGCGCGCCAAACCCGGCCTGCTGCGCCAGCATTTGACCGCAGCCGCCGCCGCGGCTGAAATCTGCGATGCCAGAGTCAGCGGCAACACCGCGGGTTCGACCACGCTGGAATTCGTGCCGGGCGCGATCAAGGGCGGCGCTTACCGCTTCGACATCGGCACGGCCGGAAGCTGCACGCTGGTGCTGCAGACCGTGCTGCCCGCGCTGTGGTTCGCCGGCCGCGCCAGCACGGTGACAGTCAGCGGCGGCACGCACAACTCCGGCGCTCCTCCGGCGGATTTCCTGGTGCGCGCCTGGCTGCCGCTGATGCAACGCATGGGCGTGGACATGGAAATCAGTCTGCTGCGCCACGGTTTTTATCCCGCGGGCGGCGGCGAGGTGCAGGCCACCATTCGCCCCGTCGCCGCGTTGCAGCCGCTGCATCTGTGCACGCGTGGCGAGTTGATCGCCACCAAGGCAATCGCCGTAGTCGCGGGGCTGCCCGCAGACATCGCCAAGCGCGAACTGGAACATCTGGGGGGGCATTTCGCCCAGGCGGAACAGGAAATGCGAGTACTGAGCTCCAGGGAGGGGCCGGGCAACGTGGTGATGATCGAGCTGCGCCATGCCGGTCTCACGGAGGTGTTTTCCGCACCCGGCGAAAAAGGCGTGAAAGCCGAGACCGTAGCGGATCGCGCCGCGCAGGAAGCGCTGCGCTATCTGGAAAGCGGCGCTTTCGCGGGCGAACACCTGGCCGACCAGCTGGTGCTGCCGATGGCGCTGGCCGGTTCCGGCAGCTTCACCACGAGCACGGTCTCGCCGCACCTGGAAACCAACTGGCAGGTCATACAGAAATTCCTTCCGGTTGACTTCGAGGTTACACAGCGCGGCGCTGTGCACCAAGTCACGGTCGTCAGCTAGGCAAGCAGGGGGCAAGCGCGGGGGCGGCATGCCCCCGCCTGCGTAAATTATCTGCCCTGAAGCACCCCTTGCAGCGCCAAGTGCTCGGCCCTGGTCGCGCCGAGCTCCACGCTCTTCACGATCCAATAGGCGGCAAACGTCCAGATGCCGGCCACCTCGGCAAAATAGACATAGGACTTGAATTGCATGAACACCACGGTCATGAGCGCCCCAACCACAGGCGTGGCGACCATGAGCGCGCCCAGGGTCTTGTAGATCACGCGATACTTCCTGCGCTGGCCTTCCTCCAGGAGATGCAGCGTGTCCGAGGCGCGAAAAATGCAGACATAGGCAATGCTCAGGAAAAACAGCGAGGCAAACGCCGCGTGGGCCGAAATCAGCTCGCAAGCGATGTCGCATTTCCAGGGCATGGGGAACAGTGCAATCCCGAGCGCAAACACTCCGCCGAAATTCAGCGCCCAGTTTTCCTGCCAGCTGAACCCCTTGTACAGGTAGAGAAACGCGCCGACCGCGAACAGGATGCCGACGAACCAGTCGCGCATGGTATGGCCGTTGCTGGCTGCGTGGTAATAGGCACTCATCGATTCCTGCAGCTCGATTCCCCTGAACGCGCCGCCGATCCACAGGATCACGGGAAACAGCGCAGCCAGGGCCGCCATGCCCACGCGCAGCGAAAAATAGGTGGCGAATACGTTTTTCTGAAGCTCGTCCGATTTCATTGCATCCTCCCTGATGGTTCCGGCATGCCCGCAAAATTCTTGGGAATCTACTCCTGTTCAAGCGCACGCACAACTAGCAATTCTGAGAGGTTCACCCCGGCCATATGCATAGGCGGCCCCCTGAGCGACATTGCCCCCAACCGGCCTGCAGAATATAATCGCGCGGCATTCTTCATCCGGAGTATTCCCCATGCGTCATGCCATTTTGTTCCTGCTGTGCCTGCTTGCCGGCACCAGTGCCCATGCCCTGAGCCTTGCCGATTTGTCCGAAAAGGATGCGGTCGCCGGCCTGAAGGAGGCGCTGGACAAGGGTACCGGAAGCGCAGTGAGCAAGTTGGGCAAGCCGGATGGCTTTCTCGGCAACCCCCAGGTAAAAATCCCGCTGCCCGATACGCTGCAAAAAGCCGACCGCGCGCTGAACCGTTTCGGCATGGGGAAATACACCCAGGAACTGGTGGTCTCGATGAACCGCGCCGCCGAGCTGGCCGTGCCGGAGGCGAAGACGCTGCTGCTGAACGCAGTGAAGCAAATGACGGTGCAGGACGCCAAGAACATCCTCACCGGCGGCAATACCGCCGCCACCGACTATTTCCGCGCCAAGACCTCGCAGCCGCTGGCGGCGAAGTTCCTGCCCATCGTGCAGCAGGCCACGGCCAGGGTGCAGCTGGCGCAGAAGTACGACCAGTTCGCCGGCAAGGCCCAGCGCCTGGGACTGCTGGACGAAAAACAGGCCAACCTGGAGCAGTACGTCACCCAAAAGGCGCTGGATGGGCTGTTTTTCATGATCGCCGAGGAGGAGAAAGCCATACGCGCAGACCCGGTGGGTCAATCCAGCAAGTTGCTGAAGAAAGTATTTGGCGCAATCAAGTTCTAGTTTTCAGAAAAACGATGCGCGCATCGCCCTTTCAGCGGTATGATGGAACCAGTCCAAAAAGTTTTTTACAACAACCATAAGGAGTGCACCATGAAGATTCGTCATTTGCTCGTCTTGTCCGCAGGCCTGTTTATTTCCGCAAACGCCATGGCAGATGGCGCAGCGCTGGCCAAGCAAAGCGGCTGCATGACATGCCATGCCGTGGACAAGAAGATGGTCGGCCCGTCCTTCAAGGCCGTCGCCGAGAAATATAAGGGGGACAGCGAAGCGGCCGCCAAGCTTGCCGTGAAGGTGCGCAAGGGCGGCAAGGGCTCCTTCGGCGCCACCGAGATGCTCGCCACCCCGGCCAAGGTCAGCGACGATGACATCAAGAACATCGTGGCCTGGATCCTGACACTGAGCTAAGCACCGGGTTAACCCGGAACAAAAAAGGCCAGCGCTATGCTGGCCTTTTGTTTTCCCGCAGGGAAGCGCGTTATTGCTTCATGCCGTCCGGGTGCATCATGCCGCCGCCTGGCTGCATCATGCCGCCACCCGGGTGCATCATCCCGCCGGGCACGCCGCTGGCCGCACCGCCGCAATGCATCCCGTCGCCATGCCCGCCATCGCACATGCCGCCGCCCTGGCCGTGCATTTTCTTCATGGCCGCCTCGACCTCGTCATAGGAAACCTTGCCGTCATGGTTGGCATCCAGCTCGTCGAAATGCTCTGAGATATAAGGCATTTTTTTCGCTTCTTCCTTGCTCAATGCGCCGTCGTGGTTGGCATCGGCCTCGTCGAAACGCTTCTTGAACTGCTCGCGCATCTGATCGCGCATCTGTCCGGAATATTTCTGATGGGCAGCATCCATCTCCTCGCGGGTGATCTTGCCGTCGTGGTTGGCGTCCATTTCCTTGAACCATTTGTCGTGGAATGCGTCGAATTCCTTTTTCGTGACGACGCCGTCATGGTTGGTATCCATCAGGTCGAACATCCTGCCGGCATAGTCGCCGCGGTGCATCATGCCGTCATCGGCCAGCGCCGGGGACGCAGACGCAGCAAAAACCACGCAAGATGCAGCGAACATGCGGCAAATAGTCTTATTCATAGCCAATCTCCTTTGGTTAAATTAGCCCGGCGGGTAACGCATCCGGGCCGCTTGCGGCTGCTCAAGCCGGGTTATAATCCCGCACGGATTTTCGCGCAGTTTTATTGATGAACATATTTTACGAAGAGGACGGCGCTTTCAAGGTCGGCGCCATTCTGACCGACAACACCACTTCATTGCAGGTGGAAAGCGTACATGGCAAGCGCAGCAAAATCAAGGCTGCGAACGTGCTGCTCCGCTTCGCCCAGCCGGGGCTGGAAGAGTTCATGGCGCAGGCAGAACGCATCGCAGCGGACATGGACGTGGAATTCCTGTGGGAATGCTGCCCGCCGGAAGAATTCGGCTTCGAGGCGCTGGCGACCGAATATTTCGGCCATGCCCCCACCCCGATCGAGGCGGCAGGGTCGCTGATCCGCCTGCATTCCTCGCCCATGTATTTCTACAAGAAAGGCAAGGGGCATTACAAGGCGGCCCCGCCGGAAGCGCTGAAAGCCGCGCTGGCCAGCGCCGAGAAGAAGCGCCTGCTGGCGGAACTGCAGGAACGCCTCACCGGGCAGCTCGCCGCCTTCACGCTGCCCGAGGAATTCACCGGCAAGGTGCCGCAGCTGCTGTACAAGCCGGACCGCAATACGGTCGAGGTCAAAGCGCTGGAAGCCGCGTGCGCCGCCACGCACCTTTCCGCCGCGCATTTGCTGGAGCGCTGCGGCGCCATCCCCTCGACCAGCGAATATCACCTGCAGCGTTTCCTGTTCGAGCATTTTCCGCACGGCACGGGCTTCCCCGATGTCGGCGTGGACATGCACCCGGAATTGCCTTTGGCCGAAGCCCGCGCCTTCAGCATAGACGATGCCACGACCACTGAGATAGACGACGCCTTTTCCGTGGCGCGGCTGGAAAACGGCAACTGGCGCGTCGGCGTGCACATCGCCGCGCCCGCGCTGACCATCTCCCCCGGCACGCCGGTGGATGCCATCGCCGCACAGCGGCTGTCCACGGTTTACATGCCCGGCGACAAGATCACCATGCTGCCCGACCCGGTGGTGCAGGCCTACACCCTGGGGGAGGACACGGTGTGCCCGGCGGTGTCCATGTACCTGGAGCTGGACGCAGCGACCCTGGCCATACTCGGCAGCGAAAGCCGCGTCGAGCGCATCCACATTGCCGCCAACCTGCGCCACGACACGCTGGAGCCGCTGTTCAACGAGGAGACGCTGGCCGCGGGCAAGCGCGATTACCCCCATGCGGACGAGCTCGTGCTGCTGTGGAATTTTGCGCAAAAGCTGGAGGCCCTGCGCGGCAAACCGTCCGATAACAGCGTGCAGCAGGTGGATTACAATTTCCACGTGGAAAACGACCGCATCACCATATCCGAGCGCAAGCGCGGCTCGCCCATCGACAAGGTGGTCAGCGAACTGATGATCCTGGTCAACAGCGCATGGGGCAAGCTGCTCGCCGACAACAAAGTGGCCGGCATCTACCGTACCCAGAACAACGGCAAGGTGAAGATGAGCACGGTGCCCGGGCCGCACCAGGGGCTGGGGGTGGCGCAATACCTGTGGTCCAGTTCGCCGCTGCGCCGCTATGTAGACCTGATCAACCAGCGCCAGATCATCTGCCTGCTGCGCGGGGAGCCCCCTGCTTACGCGACCAACGACACCGCGCTGTTCACCGCGATGCGCGACTTCGATGCCGCCTACGCCATCTACAACGAATTCCAGCGCAGCATGGAGCGCTACTGGTGCCTGCGCTGGCTGCTGCAGGAGGAAGTGAAACAGGCCGAGGCCGTGGTGCAGCGCGAAAACCTGGTGCGCCTGGCGCGCATTCCGCTGTATGGGCGCGTACCGTCCCTGCCGGAACTGGCACCCAATACCCGCGTCACGCTGGAAATAGGCAATATCGATTTGCTCGACCTTGATTTCAAGGCGCGCTACGCCGCAACCGAGGAGGCTACCGCTTGAACCCCTTTCTGCTCAAGCATCGCATGTCCGCATCCCTGGCCATTTCGCTGGGGCTGCATGCATTCCTGCTGTTTGGCATTGTCTTCGTCATGCCTGATCCGCAGAACCTGGCAAAGTCTCTGCAACCGCTGCAAGTGGTGCTGGTCAACAGCAGTTCGCGCTCCCGGCCTGACCAGGCCGATGCGCTGGCCCAGCACAACCTGGATGGCGGCGGCAACACCGAGCAGGAGCGGCAGGCAAAAAGCCCGCTGCCCACCATGATAGACGGGAAACAGTTCACCCCGGAACAGTCGGCCATGCGCCTGCAGCTGCTGGAACAGGAAAACAAGCGCCTGATGACGCAACTCAAGAGCACGCACAGCGTCGCCCCCCCGAAGAGTGCCAAGCAGCAGGCTACAGGCACCAGCGGCAATGACCTGGTGCAGCGCAGCCTGGAGATGGCACGCCTGGAAGCGCAAATCAACAAGGAATACGACGCCTACCAGAAGCTCCCGCGCCGCAGGTTCATCGGTGCGCGCACCCAGGAATACCGCTTCGCGCAATACGTCGAGAACTGGCGCATCAAGGTCGAGCGCGTCGGCAACCTGAACTATCCGCAGGCAGCGCGCCAGAACAAGATATTCGGCAGCCTGCAGCTCACGGTCGCCATCCGCGCCGATGGCAGCGTGGAAAAAGTGGAGATCAACCGCTCTTCCGGCAAGAGCCTGCTCGACGCAGCGGCGGTGCGCATCGTCCGGCTGGCGGCGCCCTATTCCCCGCTTCCCCCGGACATCCGGCGCGACACCGACGTACTCAGCATCACCCGCACCTGGACATTCACCGAGGATGAGAAGCTGGAAAGTGAGTAAAATAACCCGGCCATGAAGCTT
>DATDDB010000018.1:0-2810 GCA_036524005.1 Gallionellaceae bacterium
TTGTCAGGCATCCGGTGCGCCGGTCTGGGTCGACTTGCGCTTATAGGTAACGAAATGGTATTCCAGCGGCTGCGGTGCTTCCTGCCGGTGCGCCTCGCGCGCAATTTCCTGCCACTGTGCGGGGTCAAATTCGGGAAAGTGCGCGTCGCCCGCCACGTCCTGCAGGATCTCGGTGAGGTAGAGCGTGTCGGCAAGGGGCAGCGCCTGGGCGTAAAGCTCAGCGCCGCCGACGATGAAAATTTCCGCGTCGCCCTCGCAGGCGGCGATGGCCTCCTGCAGCGAGTACGCCATCACGCAGCCCTCGATGTTCAGCTCACGGTTGCGCGTCACCACCACCATGGTGCGCCCCGGCAGCGGCTTGCCGATGGAATCGTAAGTCTTGCGCCCCATGACGATGTGATGTCCCATGGTGAGCGCCTTGAAGCGCTTGAGATCCTCGGGGCAGCGCCACGGCAGCGTGTTGTTGATGCCTATAGTGCGGTTGTGCGCCATGGCAACCAGGATGGAAATGCGCGGCCGCTTCATACCGCGACCGGGGCCTTGATGGCGGGGTGCGGGTCGTAGCCTTCCAGGACGAAATCCTCAAACTTGAAGGCGAAGATGTCTTTCACTTCCGGATTGATGCGCATGCTGGGGAGCGGGCGCGGTTCGCGCGAAAGTTGCAGCCTGGCCTGCTCCAGATGGTTCGAGTACAGGTGGGCATCGCCGAAGGTGTGCACGAAATCGCCGGGCTTGAGATCGCAGACCTGCGCCATCATCAGCGTCAGCAACGCATAGCTGGCGATGTTGAACGGCACGCCGAGGAATATATCGGCGCTGCGCTGGTACAGCTGGCAGGAAAGCTTGCCGTCCGCCACGTAGAACTGGAAGAAGGCATGGCAGGGCGCCAGTGCCATCTGGTTTAGTTCGCCCACGTTCCAGGCCGAAACGATCAGGCGGCGCGAATCGGGTGTCTTCTTGATCTGTGCAATGACCTCGGAAATCTGGTCCACCACGCGGCCGTCCACGGTTTCCCACGAGCGCCACTGCTTGCCGTACACCGGGCCGAGGTTGCCGTGCTCATCCGCCCACTCGTCCCAGATGGATACGCCGTTGTCCTTGAGATACTTGATGTTGGTGTCGCCCTGCAGAAACCACAGCAGCTCGTGGATAATGGATTTCAGGTGGCATTTCTTGGTCGTGACCAGGGGGAATCCCTTTGCCAGGTCGAAGCGCATCTGGTGGCCGAACACGCTCAATGTGCCGGTGCCGGTGCGGTCGGATTTGTGGGTGCCGTGGTCGAGCACGTGCTGCATGAGGTCCAGATAGGCGCGCATAATTCCCGGGGTCGAATCGCCGTATAATGGCGGCATTGGATTAACGATTACAGAGAACGCAATGCTAGCACAACTCACCCTCTCCGGAACCCTGCCCGCCAAACCGGACGCCACGCATCTGCTGGTGCTGCTGCCCAAGGGCAAGGCGTTGCCCAAGGATGTCCCGCACGGCGAGTTGCTCGCCGCCGTGCTCAAGCGGCGCGGCATGAAGGTGGATGAGCTGGCGAAATCGCCGGTCAGCGCCAATTCGCCCCAAGGCGCGCTGGTCGCCTGGGCCATGCTGGACTTTGAAAAAGAGACGTTTGCCCAGCAAGACCAGGTGCGCCGCGCACTGCAATTGCTGTTGGCGGAAAATCCCCAGGAACTGGCTGTCGCGGTGCTGGGCGATGAGCGGCAGCGCAAGCGTGCCGCCGAGCTGGGGGTGTATGGCGCCTGGGTGAACGGCGCGCTGCTGCCGGTGCACAAGAAAAAGGACGAGCGCCGCGCGCTGCGGAAGATAGAGCTGTACGGCTGCAAGGACAAGAAAGCATTCGATGCGCTCAGGGCGCAAGCCTCGGGCCACTTGCTGTGCCGCGAACTGACTGTGCTGCCGCCTAACGAACTGACGCCGGGCATGTACCGGGCGCGCGTCAGGAAATTGGCGCAGGAACAGGGCTGGAAGCACGAAGAATTCGACATGAAGGCGTTGCGCAAGATGGGCGCGGGCGCATTTGTCGCCGTGGCCCAGGGCAGCGACCCGGAGGATGCCGCCATCGTTCATCTCAGCTACAAGCACCCTAAGGCAAAGCAGACGGTCGCGCTGGTTGGCAAGGGCATCTGCTTCGACACCGGCGGGCATAACCTCAAGCCTTCGCGCTACATGCACAACATGCACGAGGACATGAACGGCTCCGCCGTGGCGCTCGGCATCCTGCTTGCCGCCACACAGCAGAAGCTGGCGGTGAACCTCGATTGCTGGATCGCGCTGGCGCAAAACCATATCAGCCCCAAGGCCTACAAGCAGAACGACATCGTCAAGGCGCTCAACGGCACGACCATCGAGATCATCCACACCGACGCCGAGGGGCGCATGGTGCTGGCCGATACGCTTACCCTGGCCTCGCGCGCCAAACCGGACATGATCATGGACTTTGCCACCCTGACCGGCAGCATGGCGACCGCGCTGGGGGCGCGCTACAGCGGCGTGTTCGGTACCAGCGACGAACTGGCGCAACGTGCGGTGGAAATGGGCAGGCAGACCGGCGACCGCCTGTGTGCCTTCCCCATGGACGAAGACTATGAGGCCGATCTCGAATCGAAGGTCGCCGACATCAAGCAATGCGCCCAGGCGGGCGAGGCCGACCATATCCTCGCCACGCGTTTCCTCAAGCGTTTTATCGAGCACGAAACGCCGTGGCTGCATGTGGACCTGTCGGCCAGCCGCTGCGAGGGCGGGCTGGGCATCGTGGCGAGCGAGGTCACCGGTTTCGGCGTGGCGTGGGGGCTGGCCATGCT
>DATDDB010000019.1:0-2953 GCA_036524005.1 Gallionellaceae bacterium
CCGGAGCCGGTGGCTTTGTCTGCAAGTGTAGGCGTGGCGATATATCCGACCGACGACGCGAACCCGGATACGCTGCTGCGCCACGCCGACCAGGCCATGTATCAGGCCAAGCAGGCCGGCAAGAATCGCTATCACATATTCGACCGCGAACTCGATCTCTACGTGCGCATTCAGCATGACCGCATCAGCCGCATTGCGGACGCGCTGGCGGGCGGCGAGTTTTCGATCCATTACCAACCCAAGGTGGATTTGCGCAAGGGGAAAGTGGTCGGCCTGGAGGCGCTGGTTCGCTGGAATCATCCCGAGCGGGGCCTGGTCACACCCATGCACTTCCTGCCGTTGATCGAAGACCATAATCTGATCGTGCGCATGGGCGAGTGGGTGATCGAGACCGTGCTGTGCCAGATGGACAAATGGCATGACATCGGATTGGATCTCGCGGTCAGCGTCAACGTTGCCAGCCGCCAGCTGCAAAGCCACAACTTTGTGCAGCATCTGACTGCGTCGCTGAGTGACCATCCGCGCGTCGCGAAGAAACTCGAGCTGGAGATACTGGAGACCTCGGCGCTGGAAGACGTGGCCAAAGCTTCCCGCATCATCGAGCAGTGCCGCGAGTTGGGGATTTCCTGTGCGCTGGATGATTTCGGCACCGGTTATTCCTCGCTCACCTATCTGAAGCGGCTGCCGGCGGCCACCATCAAGATCGACCAGAGCTTTATCCGCGAAATGATCTCGGATCCCGATAATCTGGTCATCGTGCAGGGTATTCTCGGTCTGGCTTTCGCGTTCCAGCGTCAGGTGATTGCCGAAGGCGTCGAAACGGTCGAGCACGGCAGGCTGCTCATGCAGCTGGATTGCGACCATGTCCAGGGAAATGGGATAGCCCAGGCCATGCCGGCGGGTCAGGTGCCGGCATGGGTCAAAGACTGGAAGCCTGACCCGGAATGGTCGGCAATAAAGGATTTGCGCTGGGATGCGGCAGACCGCCCCATGCTGATAGCCAAAGTGGATCACCGCAACTGGGTGGCGCAACTGGTTTACGCCATCAAGAGCGGCCTGCCGCCACCCCGCAGGAACCTCGACGACCAGCACAGCTGCAATTTCGGCGTCTGGTATTACGGGCGGGGCGCCAGCTTGTATCGACACCTTCCCGATTTTGTCCGCATCGAAGAGCTGCACCGGCGAGTGCACGAAATCGCCGGCGAAATCGACAGAAGTTGGCGCAACGGACAGCTGGACAAGGCGCGGAGCTTGATCGACGCATTGCATGCGCAGCGCGACGCGGTAGTCGAGGCGCTCCACAGTCTGGAACTCGCGGTCGCCCAAGACCGCAGCAGTGTCGAGAGGGCCGCTCCACTGCAACTGAGTGCTTGAGAAGCGTTAAGGCAAGGTCGTGCCGCTGCAACTGGCCGATAGCGAACTACAGTTTGGCGGCAATTCCGAGTAGCACAAAATAACCAAAAAATTGAAAGCCGCGCGACCATTCAGGCTCGCGCGGCTGATCATTCTTTGCTGATTGATTCAGGGCTTCTTGGGAGTGGTGTAGGGCACTTCTTTTTGGATCGGTTCCCAAGTGGTTTCATAGCCAACAAAGAACTGGCCCGGTACGATTTCCTTCTGACGGGTCGTTACGCGGAATGTGTGGCCATCCGGAACCTTGGGGCGGCAAAACTGTTTCTTGTCATCACTCATGATCCTATCTCCTTGGGTTAAAAAAGTGGTGGTTGAAAACGGGAAGTAGGTAAACAGGCATATCGGTCCCTCCCGTTGTGCTGCTGAAATTCACTGTTCATCGTGTGTAATATGCCTTTTTTGGTATCACATGCCGCACGCCCCCCTGGGGATTTTCAACGTCCCCTTTGTAGCGGGGGATGATGTGAATATGGACATGGAGAATGCTTTGCCCGGCTGCCGGTCCGACGTTGACGCCGATGTTGTAGCCATCCGGTTTGAATTCCTTGTCGATGAGTTTCTTTTCCTCCTGGATGAGACCCATGCAGGCAGCCACTTCTTCCGTCGTCAGCTCGAAAAAACTGGCGACATGTCGCCGCGGAATGACCAGAGTGTGTCCCGGACTGGTCGGGTAGGAGTCGCGGGCACTGAAAGCAAGTTCATGCTGTATTGATACCCCGCGCGGATCTTTGCAGAACAGGCATGGATCATTGGGGTCGCGTTTCTTTTCCTGTGTCGTTTCGGATGCCAACAGAACACCTCTTGCTGTACGTTATACTTCGGCCAATATCCAACCAACGAGGAAACCATCGTGGCATCGAATAAAGCACGCGCTTACTTTGCATTGCTGGGTTACCACTTCAACCCCGACGACATCACACGTCTGCTTGGGGTGGAGCCGACCACCGTCAATGCTGCCGGCGCATACAGCACGCTGGATAAACCGGTGATCAGTTCGTGGGAGTTATCCACGGAGACCCTTTCCGGCGAGATCGACGTGTTCGCCCTGACGGATACGCTCGTCAAGCAACTGGAGCCCCTCAAGGACAAGATCGTTGAAGTCTGTAAAAGCCACAATCTGTCTCCACGGTTGGGCGTGGTGCTGACTTTGTCCGTCGAAAAATCCGAATCCAGCCCGGAAGTCGGTGTCGGAGTCAGAGCGGTCCGCTTCCTGGCGGATACCGGTTCCTTCATCAACGTGGAAACCAAATTTTCCTAGCGGTTCTGCCCCGGTTTTCTATCAGCCCACCGCGCTGCCCAGCGCTTCGTGCCGGGCTCGCGCCATTTTCATCTGTTCGTCGCAATGCTTCAGGCAAAGCGGTTGCAGCGCGTGAGAGAAGCATTCCATGATGACTTCAAACTCATCCGCGACTTCTTCTGCCAGCACCGCGTCATGGGTCAACTGCGCCAGTGAATTCTGTACGGTCGCCCTGTTTACCCGGCAGAGGACTGCCACATGGATGGGTAACTGCTGCTCCATGCTGACCGTCAATGCCTTTTC
>DATDDB010000020.1:0-14407 GCA_036524005.1 Gallionellaceae bacterium
CATCGAAGCGCTGCTGGGCGTGGTGGACAAACTGCGCAAGATAGCCAGCGTGGACACCGGCGACATCCACCAGGGCCTGGACCTGCTGCTGCAGGAAGCCGAATGGGACTGGCTGCGCAGCGGCGGCGACAAACTGCCGCCCGACGCGGACCGCCATAGCGAGGGCAGGAGCCACGACGGGCAGCAAACTGGCGGGGAGGCACAGCGCCAGGACAAGGGTGCGCGCCGCCAGCCGCACGTACAAGACAACTGACAACACAGCACGGAAGCCATCCCGATCATGTTTACTGTGGCTGGGATAATGGTGATCCGGCCATATTTTCTTTGAATCTCGATGAATTTCCAGCCCAAGATGCATGGTTAATTAACTCAGTCAAAAAATATCGCGGCCTTGGCTGAAAAATCGATCCTTTCATACTTATGCGTATTGGATATTTCGCATGTCTATCCTCGGCATGCGATTGCATTGATGCGCTTGCCTGATAGCCCACGACAATGCAGAATAGCGGGGTTTCCATAGGCCGGTCTGCACTGTGATGAACTGTTCTGTAACCCTGTCGTCTTCGTCCCGTTCCGGGGGTTTTACGCTGCTTGAACTGCTGGTGGTGATCGTGATCATCGGCCTTTTGGCTGGGTATGTTGGCCCCAAATATTTCAACCAGGTGGGCAAGTCGGAGGTGAAGGTGGCTCGTGCCCAGATCGAGGCTTTCGACAAGGCGCTGGATCAGTACCGGCTGGACAATGGACATTATCCGAACACATCTCAAGGGTTGGCGTCCCTGGTTACCAAGCCTGTAAATGAGGCAAAGTGGGATGGACCTTATCTCAAGAAGGCGCTGCCGCTCGATCCCTGGGGGAATGCATACCAATACCGCCAGCCCGGCCAGCATGGGGAATATGATCTATTTTCCTATGGAAGGGATGGGAAGGCTGGCGGTGAAGGCGAAGATGCAGACATCGCTAATTGGTAGGTGGGATGCGCTATCTCGTCAAGGCGGCCAGGGCCGATAGCGAGCTGTTGATTCTGGAGCTGGACTCTCCGGATGAGGCTAGCCTTCGCATGCGCGCCGAATTGCAGGGCTGCACCATATTGGCGGTCGAGCAGATGCATCACCGGCTCAGCCAGCCTCATTTCAGAAGCGCTACCAAATTTCCCGTTTTGCTTTTCAGCCGCGAGCTGCTGGCCTTGCTGACGGCTGGTCTTTCCCTGACCGAGGCGACGGATGCGCTGGTGGAGAAGGAGCAGCATCCGGCAAGCCGCAAGCTGCTGGAGGCGCTGCGCGTTTCCCTGTATCAGGGCAGGTCGCTTTCTGATGCGATGCAAGCATTCCCCGACGTGTTTACTCCTTTCTATGTGGCTACAGTGAGGGCCAGCGAGCGCACGGGCGGCCTTGCAGAGGCGCTGGGGCGTTACGTGAAATACCAGGAGCAGAGCGATGTGATCAGTAAGCGCATCGTGAGCGCTTCGATCTACCCGGCTCTTCTCATTACGGTGGGTGGTTTGGTGAGCCTGTTCCTGATGCTGTATGTGGTGCCGCGCTTCAGCCGCGTGTATGAGGATATACGCGGGGAAGTGCCGTTCTTTTCCAGGCTGCTGATGGAGTGGGGCAAATTTGTTTCGGGACATGGGGTGCTGATCGTGGCTAGTGTTGCGGTTGCGGCAGCATTGGCGGCTTTCTGGTTGAGCCAGCCGGGCACGCGGGCCTTTTTGATGCAAAGCCTTTACCGCATTCCATCTATCGGAGAGCGGGTACGGCTTTACCAGCTTTCCAGGCTTTACCGCACGCTGGGCATGCTACTGCGCGGCGGTATTCCGGTAGTGACGGCAATCGATATGTCGAAGGGTCTGCTTTCGGATGAGCTGCAAGTAAGGCTGGCCAAGGCGGGGGCGGAAATTCGCGAGGGTGTCTCGATTTCTCAGGCAATTGAGCGGAACCGGCTGCATACACCGGTTTCTTCGCGCATGCTGCGCGTGGGCGAGCGCACCGGGCAAATGGGTGAGATGATGGAACGCACGGCCGAATTCATGGACGAGGAGCTGGCGCGATGGATAGACTGGTTTACGCGGCTTTTCGAGCCCGTGCTGATGGCTTTTATCGGAATTGTGATCGGCTTGATCGTGGTGCTGATGTATATGCCCATTTTCGAATTGGCGAGCAGTATTCAATGACGGTAACCCATGCCTGATATTTCCAAACAGCTGATCGACGAAGCACGCAACCGCTGCGCAGCTTTTCGTCGCAAGGGCGATGTAAGCGTAATCCAGGTGCTGCAGCAAATGAGCGGGCTGGGCGATGCGGAATTCCTGGCCCAGCTGGGGGAATTATTTCACTATCCGGCGATGGGCATGGCGGATTTGGGGCAGCTGCAGCCCGTTTTCGAGGACATGAATTTCCAGGAGGCGGTGAAGCGCAACTGCGCCGTGGCCCAGGATTCTGAGGGCGGCAGCTACTTCGTTTTTTCGGATCCGCTGGATGCCGGTTTGCGCGCGTGGGCGCAGGAGGCGGTGCCTCGCCATGCCGAATGGCGGCTGGTGCATCCCAAGGATCTGGCGGCCTATTTTGTGCAGCAGGAGCAGGATGTCCGCGCCGTGGACGATGCGCTGCTTGCGTCGGGAGAGGGCGAGGGCGAGGGCAGACGAGAGGATATTTCGCTGCGCTCGATCGGCGAGGATGGCAGCCCGACCGTGAAGCTGGTGAATTCGGCGTTATACGATGCGCTGAAAGCGGGCGCCAGCGATATTCACCTGGAGAGCACGTCCGGCGGCCTGACCATCAAGAACCGCATCGACGGCGTTTTGAATCATATCGGCGAGGTGCGCGGGCGGGAGAATGCGGAGCAGGCCATTTCCCGCATCAAGGTGATGGCCGAGCTGGATATTGCCGAGCACCGCATTCCCCAGGACGGGCGCTTCAAGGTGACGCTGCAGGGGCGGGAGGTGGATTTTCGCGTTTCCATCATGCCCAGCATTTTCGGGGAAGATGCCGTGCTGCGTATTCTGGACAAGAATGCCTTGTCCGACGAGATGCAGGGCTTCAGCTTGGACAGCCTCGGTTTCGACCCTGCCGTGATGAAGGAAATACGGAGGCTCGCGCGCGAGCCGTACGGAATGCTGCTGATGACGGGGCCGACCGGCAGCGGCAAGACGACGACGCTCTATGCCATGCTTTCCGAGATCAACAATGGCCGCGACAAGATCGTGACCATCGAGGATCCGGTGGAATACCAGTTGCCGGGGATACTGCAGATACCGGTGAACGAGAAGAAGGGGCTGACCTTTGCGCGCGGACTGCGCTCGATATTGCGGCACGACCCGGACAAGATCATGGTGGGCGAAATTCGCGATGCGGAAACGGCGCATATCGCGGTGCAGTCTGCGCTGACCGGACACTTGGTGTTTACCTCTGTGCACGCCAATAACGTGTTCGACGTGATGAACCGTTTCATGCACATGGATGTCGACCCTTACAGTTTTGTGGCAGCACTCAATGGCGTGCTAGCGCAGCGCCTGGTGCGCGTGAATTGCCGCCAGTGCCTGGAACCTTATGCGCCGGGCGAGGAAGAACTGGCCGATTCGGGCCTCGACAGACAAAAGGCGGAAGGGTATTGCTTTATGTCCGGCCGCGGCTGCGGGCAGTGCAGGGGTTCCGGGTTTTCCGGGCGCAAGGCGATTGCGGAGATATTGTTGCTCAATGACGATTTGCGCGAGTTGATCACCAGCCACGCACCAGCACGCAAGATCAAGGAAGCGGCGCGAGCGAATGGAACAAAGTTGTTGCGTGACGCGGCGCTGGATTTGGTAGCAAAGGGCGAAACGACGCTGGAGGAGATCAATCGTGTCACTTTTGTCGTCTGATCGCCTATATATTGTGATTGGTCACGGCCAAATCAGCTTCTGCAAGCTGAAAGGCAGGATCAGGCCGCGGCTGCTGGCGCAGCGCGATGTGGCAATCGATGCGTCGCTGATCTCCGCTCCCTGGGAGGTGCTGTGCGCAAAGATTGGGGAGGTGCTGGCCGATCCTGAATGGCAGGCGGCAGAGGCTGACATCGTGCTCTCCAACAGGCTGGTGCGGCACGCAGTCATTCCTTTCAACGCAAAACTCAAGAAATATCCTGAGTTGGAGGCATTTGCCAGGCATGTGCTCGGCAGGATTTATGGGGCTGCGGCCGGCCAATGGGAATTGCGCATCCATAGACAGGGCAGAACCGCACCTTCCATTGCGTGTGCTGTGGATCGCGCCCTGCTGGAATACCTGCGGCAAACCCTGGCTGGGCAGAAGGTCGAATTGCGCTCGGTGACTTCGCACCTGATGCAGGTGTATAACCATCAACGCAGGACCATGCAGGCGCAGCCAGCATGGATGGTTGTTCCTGAACAAGGCCATGTGCAGCTTGCTTTGTTGAGCGGGAATCATATCGCTGGGGTGCACGGCCTCAATCATGACGGTCTGCAGGACCTGCCCATGCTGCTGGACCGCGAGAATCTGATGACCGCGCTTGCCGAGCCGTGCAAGACGGTTTATGTTGCGTTGCAACAGGAGGAAGTTCTGCCAGTCACTGCGGATGCACGATATGAACTGGTCAGGCTGGAACATACCGGAGCGAATGAAGCTGTCAAGCTTCCCGGCCTTCCTTCCTTCAGGAAGGGGCTGGCCAGGATAGTGCTGGACTTCCAGAAACTTGCGTTTCAGCCAAGCCGGAATGCAGGCTGGATGCTTTTGGCAGCTGGGCTGGCGCTTGTGGTGGAAATGGGTATTTCGTATGACAGGCTGCGCAATGACCGGGCATCGATGGAACGCGAAATCACAGCTTCCAACCTTAAACTGGATGATGATGATTCGGGCAAGTATGCGGCCCGATACGGCGAGAAGGATATTGAAGCCGCCCGGCAGATATTCAAGCGGCTTACGACCCCCTGGGAGGCGTTTTTTACCGGGCTGGAGTCAGTCAACAACAAGTATGTTGCCATCCTATCGGTTGTGCCCGACATGCAGACGGGGATGCTGCGGGTTGAGGGTGAAGCCAAGAACAATGCTTCGTTGCTCACTTTAGTTCAGCAACTGAGGACTACGAAGCCATTTTACGACGTTTATTTATCCAGCCAGCAGGTCAGGCGCGACAACCCCCTGCATCCGGTCGATTTCGTCATCTACATGCACTGGATGAAACGACCATGATCAAAAAACTACTTCAGGATGCGAAGGAACAGCTTGGATGGCAGGGAAAATATGGCATCGCATTACTTGTTTTTGCTGGTGCTTTCCATGCTTTTACGATTGCTCCATTGGAAAGACAGAACCTGGATATGCATAACCGGATTGATGCCTCGCGGGACAGTAATGTTGCTGGCGGCGAGCCATTTAGCTCGGGGAATCGCATAAGGGAGCTGGGTACGTTCTATGATTCGCTGCCCGCAGAGAAGGATGTTACAGACATCATGGGTGCGATCTATGGCAATGCCGATGCCTATGGCGTGCAGCTGAAAGAGGCCTCGTATCATCTCGTAGACAAGGACGGGTCGCGCGAATATGTGATGGATTTCCCGATGATTGGGGAATATGCGCGAGTTCGGCTCTTTGTGTCGCATATCCTAGCCAAGCACCCATATCTCGCCCTCGATCAGATTGACTTTCGGCGCGAGAAAATTAGTGATGCAAAACTTAAGGCTAACGTCAGGTTTACCCTTTTCCTGCGGCCTAAAGCGGCTAATACTCAGAACACACTTTAGATGGCGCATGGGTTGTGGCTGTGCAATAAATAGGCAGTGTATTAGCTCCTGCACAGGTAAAGTAATTAATTGATAGGTGGTTAGGTGTGAAATCTGTTCTGAATGGGGTGCAAGTGGTCGGAGGTTCCAAATCCTCTCGCCCCGACCATAATCTTCCAACGCATCAACCTAACGTTTGTGATCAGGCAATATTGTCCTTGGGGCCTGAACTTCCCTGTGGTTTTTCTTTTCAAAGCTGCTGAGAAATCAATGGGATCAGACTTGTTTCAGCTTCAATCCCACCATGCAGAATGACGTGCTCGAACAGTTGCGCAGCGGACGTTTGGCCGGAATTAGAAGGCTGACGCTGGCTGCCGGCTTGACGGAGTTTCCGCGCGAGATTTTCGAACTCGCCGATACCCTGGAGATCCTCGATCTAACGGGAAATGCGCTGACCGCTCTCCCGGACGATCTGCCGCGCCTACGCAACTTGCGCATCCTGTTCTGCTCCAATAACCAGTTTACCGAGTTGCCCGCAGTGCTCGGACAGTGCTTGTCGCTCAGCATGGTGGGTTTCAAGTCCAACCGCATAGTCCACGTCCCCGATGACGCGCTGCCGCCAAATTTGCGCTGGCTGATCCTGACCGATAACCGGGTCGAGTGCCTTCCGGCGGCCATCGGGCGCTGCGGAAAACTGCAGAAGCTCATGCTGGCGGGAAACCGCCTGCAAGCGCTGCCGCCTGAACTGGTCAATTGCACCAGGCTGGAATTGCTGCGCATTTCCGCCAATCGCCTGCAAGCGTTGCCAGAATGGCTGTTGTCCCTGCCGCGCCTGGCCTGGCTGGCCTATGGCGGCAATCCGTTTTGCGAAAGCCGGGAGAAGGGCGCGCTCGAGGACACAACGCATGCCGTGATTCCCTGGCATCAGCTGCAGGTGGGGGAAAAGCTGGGGGAGGGGGCTTCCGGGTTCATTCATCGGGCCTACTGGAACGAGGGAGCGGCGGCGTGCGCGGTCGCAGTCAAGCTGTTCAAGGGGGCGGTGACCAGCGACGGCTTGCCGCATAGCGAAATGGCGGCCTGCATTGCAGGGGGCGGCCACCCCAACCTGATCCCGGTGCACGGCAAGGTGGCCGGGCACCACGCAGGCCAGGATGGCCTGGTCATGGCGCTGGTGGACCCGCGCTTCCGCACCCTGGCTGGCCCGCCCAGCCTGGATAGCTGCACCCGCGATGTCTATGCGGCAAAGACGCAGTTTGCGCCGGAGATGGCGCTGCGCCTCGCATTGAGCATTGCTTCTGCGATCGGCCATCTGCACCGGCGCGGCCTGATGCACGGCGATTTGTATGCCCACAATACCCTGTACGGCGATACTGGAGAGGCATTGCTGGGCGATTGCGGTGCCGCCTCCTTCCTGCCGATTGAAGAACCGCGGTTGGCAGCTGCCTTGCAGCGCCTCGAGGCTCGCGCCTTTGCCTGCCTGTTGGAAGAGCTGCTGGAACGATGCGCATGGGGCACGGCCACGCATGCCATCGAGCAGGCGTTGAGGCACCTGCAAGCGCAATGCGCGCAGGAAAACGCAGCACTGCGGCCGTTATTCGCAGAAATCGTGGAGGTGCTGCGTGCGCAATTGAACCAGCTTGCCGGCGTGCCGGATATGCCTAGCTTTGCCTGCCAACCCAGCGGCGGCGCGTGAATATCGTTATCATCACCACCGCGATGGTGGCCATCATGCCCATGGCGAACCAGAAGCCGCTGGCTGATTCCAGCAGGGGCATGATTTTGAAATTCATGCCGAAGATTCCGGCAATCAGAGAAGCGGGCATGAAGAGCATGGCCACCATGGTGAGCGCGCGCAGCTCCATGTTCACGCGGTTGCTCATGCTGGAGATGTAGATGTCCAGCATGCCGGTGAGCAGGTCACGCACGGATTCGAGTGATTCGATGAGGTGCACGGTGTGGTCATATACGTCGCGCAAATAGGGCAGGGTGGCGGGCTGGAATAGCCCGCTGTCGTTGCGGATGAGCGCATTCACCAGTTCGCGGATGGGCCAGATGGTGCGGCGCAGCTCCATGCTTTCGCGCTTAAGCCTGTGGATGCCCTGCAGTATGTCCACCGAGGGTTGGTGCAGCAGCGCCTCCTCCAGCGATTCGCTCGCATCGCCCATTTGCTCCAGCACGATGAAGTAGCGGTCCACAATAATGTCCAGCAGTGAATAGGCGAGGTAATCGGCGCCGCACTTGCGCACCATGCCCTTGTCCGCCCACAGCCGCTCGCGCACCGGGTCGAAAGACCCGGTTCTGCGTTCCTGGAAGGTGAGCACGAAATTGCGTCCCAGTACCAGGCTGAACTGCTCGGAACTGGTCGTGCGCGAGGTCGGGTCATAGCGGAAAAAGCGCGCCACGAAATACAGATACCCATCATAGCTATCCACCTTGGGGCGCTGGTCGGTGTTGAGGATGTCTTCCAGCACCAGCGGGTGCAGATTGAAAGCCCGCCCCACCTCGGCCAGTTTGGCCGGATCGTGCAATCCATAGAGGTTCACCCATAGCGTATCGTGCTCGCCGATGTGCAAATCCAGGTCGGCCAGGTTGGCCGATTCTTTCTCCGTCATCTGTAAGGCATCGTAGCGCAGTGCCGTAAACTCGGCGTGCTCGGTTTTCTGTTCGCCAAAATGCACCAGGGTGCCGGGTGGCAGGCCCACTTTTTTTGAGCGCATGCGGCGCGATTTTCTCAGGGTGCGCAATCTGGTCATGGTCTGCCGGTCTACGGGGTAAGAAGCGATTGAATGGGCCCAATTGGCCGGGGAGATAAATCTCCTGACCGTCCAGTAAGTTATATTAATAAAAAAAGCCGCCTTATGGCGGCTTTTTTGGGACGGGCTATTTTTTCGCCAGCCTTTGTCTGCCCCAGTCATCGATTTTCTTCCTGATTTCCGGCATGGCTTTTTGTGTGGCGTCCATTCCCGCCTGCATGCTGCGCTTTTTCTGGGTGAAATCGAGCATGGATATGTCGCCCACGGCGGGCGAGATCAGGATGTCAGCGTCCTTCTTTTTGTTTTTGACGTTTTCGTCAAACATGATGTTCACGGCCTGCATGGTCACGTCCACCAGGTTGGTGATATTGAAGTTGGCCACGTTTTCGCTGATGTCCACGGCGATGACGATGTCCGCACCCTTTTCTCGGGCCACGGAAATGGGAATATTCTCCATCACGCCGCCGTCAACCAGCAGTTTCCCCTGATAGACCACCGGCTCAAACACGCCAGGAATGGCGCTGCTGGCGTGAACGGCAATGCTCACCGGGCCACGATCCAGCACGACGCGCGTGCCGCGGTTCAGGTCCGTGGCCACGGCAGCGAAGGGTAGCTTGAGGTTTTCGATGTTGGCTTGAGGGATTTTGCCCTGCACGAAAGACTCAAGCTTATCGCCCTTGACCACCCCCATGCCGGTGATGGCGCCCAGTATTTTGTAGTCGAAGAGATCGTCCTTCTCGAGCTTGAAGGCTGTCCATTCAAGTTCAAAGCTGTTCGGGTTGCTTGCATACAGTGCGCCGATGAGGCTGCCCACGCTGGTACCGACCACCATGTCTACCGGGATTTTTTCCTGTTCCAGTGCCCGTATCACTCCGATATGGGCGAAGCCGCGCGCGGCTCCCCCGCCCAGAACGAGAGCGATTTTCGGCTTGGGCAGGTTGGATGCGGGGATGCTCTGGCCAGGCGGCTGCGTGCCAGCACACGCAGCAAGAAGGCTCATGAGCATCGCAGACAGCAGTATTTTCGTCAGTTTCATAATAAGCCTTTATTGATCACATTGTTGTCATGTTCTTGGCAAGATTGATGGTGACACAGGTGCCGCCCCCCTGCGGCTGGGAGATGTGCAGGTGCGCATTCAGCAGCGAGGCGCGATATTGCATGGTGCGCATTCCCAGTCCGCTCTTTGTATCCAGTTCGGGCTGGCTGCCTATTCCTCGCCCATTATCGGAAATTTCAACGACCAGGGAATCCTGAGTGGCTGCCAAACGGATGGAAATCTTTTTGGCGCCGCTGTGTTTGACGGCATTGTGGACCGCCTCTTGCGCAATGCGGAACAAATTGGTGTTGGTCATCGGAGTCAGGGTTTTAGGCTCGCCATCGCAGGTGAAATCGCACGCGATACCGTATATTGACTGTGTATTGCTGGCGAGACGCATCAGCATGGCGCGCAGGCCGGACTCTTTCATTTCCACCGGGTACAGCCCGTGCGCCAGGTTGTTGGCCTTGGCGATGGCTTCATTGATGAGCGCAGTGATTTTGGCCGCGTTTTCAGCCTCGGCGTGGTGCTGGGTCTTCAACTGATGCCGTAAGACCTCCGCCATGAAGGCTACGCCGGTCAATTGCTGGCCCAGGTCATCGTGCAGTTCCCTGCCGATCTGCTGCTGGGTTTCTTCACTGATTTCGATGATTTTCCGCTCGGCCAGTTTGGCGCGTGCCAGGGCCACATCCGCCGCATTTGCCAGCTGTTCCCGCGCATCCTTCAGGTTGGAGGCCATGGCGTTGAATGACTGGCCCAGCCGCCCGATTTCATCGCTTGAATCAACGGATACTCGGGTATCCAGTTTGCCTTCCCCCAGCAGGGTGGTGGCGTTGTTTATTTTCTTGATGGGACGGACGACCGTGAACAGCAGCACGGAAAGGATGGTTGCAATACCCAGCAGGGAGATGGCCAGCAGAAATATGAAGACTTGCCTGCTCAGGTCGGAAACCGAGGCGAAAGCATCTTCGCTGGAATGCACCACTTTCAGTATCCAGCCGTTCCCTTTGAAACTGCGGTAACCCTGTTCCTTGGCGAACACCATGAGCACCTTGTTTTCGGTGCTGTGCGCCTCACGGTGAATTTCGGTCAGGCTGCCCACGGTGCGCACCGCGGGGAGTGCCTCCTGGATGAGCCCGAAATCCTCGTCCACGACATTCAGGATGGAGTTGGGGCTATGGTTGGAATAAAGCACTGTCCCGTCGCGGTCGAGAATGTCCAGTTCATATTTCTTCTGTGCGCCTTGTGCCTCCCTTTTATCGTTCATGAGACCGTAAAGCTCCTCCACTGGAACTCTTGCGACAAGGATACCCCGGGTTTTGCCACGGGCATCAATCACGCGGTCGGCCAGGTGGAGCGTTGGCACCTGGAGCGAGGTGGAGCGGGAAATGTTGACGATATGGTCGCGGCCTTCATAAATAGCCGGCCAGTACTCAGTCAGGGGATGCTGTTTGTAAGCCCGCTTACTTACGCCGGAAGAGGCGATGACATTCCGGTCCAGGTCGAAATAAGTGACGGAGGCGTATTGCGGATATTTGGACAGGAAATCTTCCAGTACAGCGCTCATCCTCGTCCGGTTTGGGTGATTCGAGATGAAAACGGGGTTGGCGCTCAAAATATCCAGGTCGCTCAGCCTCTCGTAAAACATCCGGTCCAGCTTGTCCAGGTGGGATTCGGCGGAATTTTCCAGATTTTCGGTAATATCCTGCTCCAGAATGTCATACTGAAAACTATATATCCCGTAGAACGAGATATAGCCCATGAACAGGATAATTGCGGAGAAAATCAGGGTAAATTTGGAGGTCAGTTTCATGTGAAGCGGCGCTTGGGCACTTTGGGGGGGTATTCATCCATTCAGGTTAACATTTTGTATTTTAACCCAAATGCAAATCCCGCACGGCCATTCCGGCAAAACGGGGAGTATAATGTCGCATTTGCAACAGAAATGAAGGAGGCATAATGCAATTCGACCTGAACCGGAAGGCAAAGGCCATGATAGTTGACGACCATGCCATCGTCAGGCAGGGCATGGCCATGCTCATCAACCGCGAGCCGGACATGGAAGCTTGCTGCGAGGCGGAAAAAATCGAGGAGGCCATCGAGAAAAACCGCTCCTGTCCGCACGACATCGCGATTGTGGATATGTCGCTGGAAAGCGCCTCCGGGCTGGAACTGGTGCGTCGCCTGCAATTCGAGTTTCCCGAGCTTCCCATCCTCATGGTATCCATGCACGACGAGGCGATCTATGCCGAATCTGCCTTGCGTGCCGGCGCACGCGGCTATGTCATGAAGCAGGCTGCCACCGACACATTGTTGCTTGCGATGCGCCAGATTTTGCAGGGCGAGATGTATGTCAGCGACCAGTTGCGCTCGCAAATGCTGAAAAAAGCCGTCGGCAAGGAAAAAAACGTCTCGCCCGTCAGCGCGCTCTCCCCAAGTGAACTGGAGGTGCTGCACCTCATCGGCAGCGGCATGGGAACGGCGGAAATCGCTCAGCAGCTCTCGCGCAGCATCAAGACCATAGAATCGCACAAGGCCAACATCAAACGGAAGCTCAGGCTGGAAAACTCCAACCAGCTGGCGCTGTTTGCCGTCAAACTCGTGACTTCGGGGGGTGCAGGCTGAATCGGCCTGCTTTGTTCCAATGAGCGCGAATCACGCAGGTAATTCGGAAAATACGGGGTGCTACGGCTATAATTTGGTGCCCAGAAGAGGACTCGAACCTCCACAGTGTTGCCACCGCCAGGACCTGAACCTGGTGCGTCTACCAATTCCGCCATCTGGGCTTGCTTGAGGGCGCGTACTTTAATCGTTAAGGATTGTTGTGTCAATCAGAAATATCACCGGATTTGAATTTTTATGAAAAACAAGAAAAATATCCGCGATCAGGACCCGTTCCTGGAACGCGAGCGCGGGCAGTATGAACATCCCCTTCCCAGCCGGGAATTTATCCTGAAATTGCTGGAAGAGCAGGGGGCGCCTATACCTGAAGAGGAGCTGTGCGCCATGCTGCAAATCACGCGTGAGGAGACAGACCTGTTTTCCCGCCGCCTGCGCGCAATGGAGCGCGACGGCCAGCTCATGCGCAATCGCAAGGGCGCGCTGTGCATGGTGGACAAGCTGGACCTGATCAAGGGCAAGGTTCAGGGCCATCCAGAAGGCTTCGGCTTTGTGATTCCCGAGGATGGCAGCGACGACCTGGTGCTTTCCGCAAAGGAAATGCACAAGGCGCTGCACGGGGATACGGTGATGGTGCGTGTCGCAGGCTTGGACAAGCGCGGGCGGCGCGAGGCCAAGATAGTCGAGGTGCTGGTATTCGCCAATACGCGCGTGGTCGGGCGCTTGTATGAGGAGCACGGCATCCTGTTCGTCGTGGCGGAAAACCGCCGCATCAGCCAGGACATTCTGGTTGCCCCCGGCGGATCAGGGGGGGCAAAAGCCGGGCAGGTGGTGATGGTGGAAATCCTTCAGCAGCCCTCCAAATATGCGCAACCCATCGGTCGCGTGGTCGAGGTGCTGGGTAACTATGCCGATCCCGGCATGGAAATCGAGATTGCCCTGCGCAAGCACGACCTGCCTTATGAATTCCCCCATAACGCCAAGCACCAGGCTGAGCAGTTTTCCCCCGAGGTTGCTCCGGAGGATCACGCCGGGCGCGAAAGCGTGGCGCACCTGCCGCTGGTCACCATAGACGGCGAAACCGCGCGCGATTTCGACGATGCGGTGTATTGCGAACCGCACGGCAAGGGTTTTCGCCTGGTGGTGGCGATCGCCGACGTCAGCCACTACGTGCAGCCTTCCGATGCGCTGGACAAGGAAGCGCTGAACCGCGGGAATTCGGTGTATTTCCCGCGCCGCGTCATTCCCATGCTGCCGGAGGAGCTTTCCAACGGACTTTGTTCGCTCAATCCCAGGGTGGATCGCCTGTGCATGGTGTGCGACATGCAGATCAGCAAGAAGGGCGAGATCGAAAAATACCGCTTTTATCCCTCGGTGATGTTCTCCCACGCCCGCCTCACCTACACCCAGGTCGCGGCCATGCTGGCCGATGGCAACGGGCCGGAGGCGAAACAGTTCGCCGAAGTGCTGCCGCACGTGCGCGACCTGCATGCGCTGTTTCAGACCTTGCTTGAAGCGCGCGAAAAGCGCGGCGCAATCGATTTCGAAACGGTCGAGACGCAGATGGTCTTCAACGACCAGGGCAAGATCGTGCGCATCGTGCCCGTGGTGCGCAACGATGCCCACCGCCTGATCGAGGAATGCATGCTGGCGGCCAACGCCTGCACCGCCGACTATCTGCAGAAGAACAAGCACCCCGTGCTGTACCGGGTACACGAAGGGCCGACACCGGAAAAACTGGAAGCGGTGCGCGAATTCCTGAAGGAGTTCGGGTTCCAGCTGGGCGGCGGGGAAGAGCCGCAAGCAGGCGATTATTCCAAACTGCTGGAGAAGATCAAGGGCCGTCCAGATTACCCGCTGCTGCAGACCGTGCTGCTGCGCTCGCTGCGCCAGGCGCGCTATAACCCGGACAACACCGGCCATTTCGGCCTGGGCTACGAGGCTTATACGCATTTCACCTCGCCCATCCGGCGCTATCCCGATCTCCTGGTGCACCGCGCCATCAAGGCCGTGCTGGCGGGCAAGCAATACGCGCCCAAGGAAAAATGGGAAATTCTGGGCGAACATTGCTCCATGACCGAGCGCCGCGCGGATGATGCCACGCGCGACGTGGAAGCCTGGCTGAAATGTTTCTATATGCGCGATCACTTGGGCAGCGTGTTCGACGGCACGATTTCTTCCGTCACCGGTTTCGGTATCTTCGTCTCGCTCGACGATATTTATACCGAAGGACTGGTTCATGTTTCCGAATTGGGTGCCGACTATTTCCATTTCGAGGCCGCCAAGCACATG
>DATDDB010000021.1:0-5398 GCA_036524005.1 Gallionellaceae bacterium
TGGGCTGTCGAGTCGGACGCCAACCAGCGCCGCGTGCGGCCTCTGCCTGGCGCTTCCTGGATGGTGAACCGCTGATGGCCATCCGCATACTCAACCGCTCGTTCTCCGGGGGCGAGATTACGCCGGAGCTCTTCGGCAGGCTGGACCTTTCCAAGGTGCAGGAGGCGCTGGCGCTGTGCATGAACTTCATCACCCTGCCGCACGGGCCGGTGGTGAACCGGCCAGGCACGGAGTACGTCGAGGAGGTGAAAAACTCCGCCAGCCCCACGCGCCTGATTCCGTTCAGCTACAACAACACCCAGACTTTTGCCATCCAGGTGGGTGAGGGATATTTCCGCTTCCATACCCAGGGCGGCACGCTGCAATGCGGCACGCTGCCTTCGTACGTAACGCCCAGTCAGGTCACGATCAGCATTGCCAATCCCGCTGTGGTGACGTGGAACAGCCACAACCTGGGTCTTAATGCACCGATTGTCTTTTCAACCACAGGGGCCTTGCCTACCGGCATTACGGCGGGTGTCACGTATTATGCGGTCAACCGCACAACCAATACATTCCAGTTGGCGACGTCTGTCGACGGCGCGGGCATCGCCACCAGCGGAACCCAGTCCGGCATACACACGTGCAGCGTTGCCTACGACATCGGGGATGCCGTGGTTTTCAGCGGGGTGAATTACTACTGCATACAGCCCAACACGAACCAGGCCCCCCCCAATGTGTCTTACTGGTACGCCATGCCCGCAAATGGTGACTACGAGATTCCCAATCCGTACGCGGCCAGCGACCTGATGGACATTCATTACACCCAGTCGGCTGATGTGCTCACGCTGGTGCACCCAAATAATTCCATCCTGGAGCTGCGCCGCTACGGCGCAACCAACTGGCATCTCGTGCCAGTAAGCTTCGCGCCGATGATCGGCGCGCCGGTGGGCACGACCAATACGGGCTCGCCAACTACGCACCAGTATGTGGTGACCGCAGTCGTCAGGCAATCCCAGAGGGTATACGGGCAGGGCGGAGGAACAAGCGGGAAGGTGGTCAGTAAACAATTTGAGTCTCTGCCGTCACCCGCATCGGGCGCTTCTTGCGATCTGACCATGCCGGGGTCATACATTTCCCTTTCGTGGACATCGTATCAAGCCATGGGGTATGCGGGCGCCGGAACAAATGGCAGATCAAATCACACAGTTGGCTACCGCGTATATAAACTCCTGGGAGGCATTTACCAGCTCATCGGGGAGTCTCCTGGAACCACGTTTCAGGACACGCATTTCATCAGCATGGCGGCCAATGCGGGTCGGCAGCCTCCAGCGGGATCCGTTTTCGGTGCGCCTGCGGCGCCAACTCCTACAGCCTATACCGCCACGGTGCAAACCCTGAGTGCTACTGCCACCGGAACAGGCACGATCAGTTATTCCTATGTTGTCACTGCGCTCGACGCCAGCGGCAGCGAATCTTATGCTTCAAGTGCTGCACCCTGCGTCAACAACCTTGCTACCGCGGGAAATTACAATACGATCAACTGGCCCAGTGTGGACAGCGCGGCACGCTACAACGTCTACAAGCAGAGCTACGGTATTTACGGCTTCATTGGGCAGGTGGCAAAGGGCACCACTTCCTTTGTGGACAACAACATCACGGCCGACATTAGCCGCACACCGCCCACCGCTGACGCCAATCAGTTGTCCGGCCCCAATGATTATCCGGCTGCCGTCGCCTATTACCAGCAGCGCCGGATATTCGCTGGTACCACCAACCAGCCGCAAAACGTCTGGGCCACACGTTCCGGCACCGAATCCGACCTGACCTACACCATACCCAGCCGCGACGATAACCGTATCGCCTTCCGTATTGCCGGGCGCGAGGCATCGGCTGTCCGCCATATCGTGCCGATGCAGGACCTGCTGCTGCTCTCGGCCTCGTGCGAATGGCGCTGCAGCTCCACCAGCGGCGTGCTGACGCCCGCCACCATCAACGTGCAGCCGCAGTCCTACATCGGCGCGAACAACGTCACGCCAGTGGTGGTGGGCAATGCCGTGCTGTATGCCGCGGCGCGCGGCGGCCACATCCGCCAGATCGGCTATAACTGGCAGGTCAACGGCTACCAGTCCACCGACAGCAGCATCTTCGCCCCGCATCTGTTCGACTACAACACCATCGTGGACATGGCCTATTCCAGGGGGCCCATTCCCATCCTGTGGTGCGTGTCGTCCAGCGGGAAATTGCTGGGCATGACCTGGTTGCCCGAGCAGCAGATTTCGGCCTGGCACCAGCACACCACGGGCAACGGCGATGTGTTCGAGTCGATCTGCACCATTTCGGAAAACAACGAGGACATGCTGTACTGCATCGTTCGGCGCAACATCAACGGTGCGACCAAGCGCTTTGTCGAGCGCATGCACACCCGGCTCTACAGCACCGTGGCTGACTGCCATTACGTGGATTGCGGCGCGACATACAACGGAGCGTTAAGCAAGAACGGAACGTACATCCGATCCGGGCAAAATACGCTCACCTGCACTATCACCGGGCATGGGCTTAACGACGGCCAGAATTACTGGTTCTCGTTTTCCGACGCAAGCCTGGGAACGCTGCCGACCGGCAGTCAATATCAGGTATCTAAAGTGAATGCAGACACGTTCACCATTTCTGTGGCGAGTGCCGCCGCCCTGTCGGCGAATAACGCCGGAGTATCCGGGGCGATCAACGGAACCAACACCGCATTCGACCTGCTTGGCGCATCCGGCGAAACAGTGGGGGGATTGTCCGGGACGCCCGTGATCTATAAGAACGACTGGCAGGGGACTAAACAACAGTACTCGACGCCAAGAACCAATCAATTTACATATTCGGAAGACCTTACGAATGCAAGTTGGTCGTGGGCAGTTAGTGCTGGAGGATCCGCCATAAAAACTGGAGTGGTTGATCCCAGGGGAACGACGACTGCCGGAACCTTGACGGCGGGTGCGAGTGGAGATTTGGCAGTGCGTGCAATCTACACACTGCCAGCGGGGGCCAAATCCGCGTCAATTTGGCTGCGCCGCCGCAGTGGAACCGGCGTGGTCAACATCGTCAATGCGGATTACACTGCGTGGGTAGCCGTTAGCCTTACTTCTGCGTGGCAGGAATTCAAGAGCACAGTACAAAATGGCGCAACGTCGCTTGCTGCGGGAGTGCAATTAATGAACGCAGGCGACAGCGTTGATATAGCTTTTGCAAACGGTGATGATGCCAGCTACACAGGCTCATATATCCCAACCACCACCGCAGCCGTTACCGTCACGGACTATGTGCTGACCAATCCCGCGCATGTTGTCTTTGCAAGTGCGCCAGCGGCTGGCTCTACGCTCTCATGGAGCGGCAGCTATTACAGCGCTTCGGGCACGCTAACGAATCTTGCATCTGCCGTTTCCGGCCTATCCTGGCTTAACGGCATGACCGTCAACATCCTGGCCGATGGCGCGGTGCTCCCGCCGCAAACGGTGGTGGGTGGCGCGGTCACATTTCCAACCGGCGTGAGCGTGGCCCATATCGGCCTGCCCATCACTGCGCAATTGCAGACGCCGCCCGCCGCCGCGGCGATAGACCCATCCATGGCGCAGGGGCTGGTGAAGAACCTGAACAAGGTATGGGTACGCACTTACCGCTCCAGCGGCATACTTGCCGGGCCTGACTTCAACCATCTTGTGCCCTACCGCCAGCGCACCACGGAAAGCCCCGGCTCAGCCCCCAACCTGGTGAGCGACGAGATCGAGATCGTGCTCAGCAACAGCTGGGGCATGGGCGGACAGATTTGCATACAACAGAGCGACCCGCTGCCATTGGACATCGCCTCGATGACATTGGAAATCGCGGTCGGAGGAGGGGTGTAAATGCCAGCTAGTATTTATGATAACGGGGTGCCAGGCAGGTCTGGAACGGACTTAGGGTCGAGCAAGGGAGATATACCCAGGTATGCACAAGCTCCGGGCTCGGCACCCAAAGCGGCAAATCCATATTTCCTTGGGTTACAGGCCTTCAGCGCGGGATTTTCCGCCATGTCCGCGCGCACCCAGGCGCAGGGCCACAAGAACATGCTGGGCTATGAGGCGCAGGTGGCCGGCAACCAGGCGGCCATCGCCGGTTACCAGGCAGAGATGGCGCAGCAGGTGGGCGCCACCCGCGAACAGGATAGCCGCCTGCAGACTGCGCAGCAATTCGGCTCGCAGCGCGCGCACATGGCCGCCAGCGGCGTGGACCTGGGCGAAGGCTCGGCCACCGACGTGCTGGCCTCCACCGAATACATGGGCGAGCGCAATGCCATGATGATCCGCGACGACACCAACCGCCAGGTGTGGAACTACCGCAACCAGCAGGCCATGTACCAGGCCGACCAGAAGGCCAAGCTCGCCCAGGCGGACGCGATCAATCCCGACATGGCGGCATTCGGCTCCCTGCTCGGCAGCGCCACATCGTTTGCCGGAAGCTACTTCGGCCATTAGGCATCAATCAACTGAAGACCACGAAAGAAAACTCCATGCCCACAGTCAAAGTAAACCCTCGCGCAGACGGAAACGGTCAGGAAGAATTCAGCCAGCTTCAGCGCGCCGGCCAGGATATGCCGGATGGCGCAGCGCCAGGCGCGCCACCCGGCCAAGGCGCACAATTCGATGCCGACCACGCCATGCGCACCGCCCAGGTGAACGAAGGCTGGGTAAAAAACGCCCAGGCCAGCTGGCTGGACGGCATGAACACCCTGCTGTATCACCCCGACACCGGCTATCTCAACCAGCGCGGCGCGCCCGCGGTGGGCGGCTATGGCAACCTGCAGGACGCCATGGGCAAGCTGTATAAGCAGACCTTCGACAACCTGGGCGATGACACCCAGCGCGGCATGTTCGAGCGCACCACCGCCCCCCTGCTGGGCGCATTCCAGGGGCTGGTTCGCCAGCATGCCGATAATCAGTGCCGCATATTCGATCATGAAGCATCGCAGACCCGTTTCCACTCTGCGGTGGGCATGGCGGTAAATGCCTATGACCCCGGCGAGCGGGCCGACAATATGGTCTATCGCAGCGCCGCCGCGATTGCCCACAATGAGCTGGAAAACAGCTTCCGCCATGCCCACGGCGAAACCGATGCGGAAAACAACAAACCCCTGTGGGAGCACTACCTCCAGTTCGGCCCCAATGGAGACGGCGGCATGTGCGCCATCCACACCGGCATCGTCAACCGCCTGCTGGAAAACAACCAGCCGGACGGCGCGCGCCGCTACCTGGATGGCATCGACAGCAACCTGCCAGCCACCACCCGCGACAAGCTCGACCAATTCGTCCGCACCGGCGAAGACCGCCAGCAAGCGCTCAATGCCGTCCTGCAGGCCCAGGCCAAATCCGAAGACCATGGCGAACAGCAAAAA
>DATDDB010000022.1:0-28713 GCA_036524005.1 Gallionellaceae bacterium
GGGAATCCAGTCAAAATACAAATCCGGCAAAGCCGACAAAGTAATTCTGTCCGCTACGCGTTCCTATTTCAAATACTGGATTCCCGCTTTCGCGGGAATGACGGCACATCAGTGCAACTGCCGATAAATCTGCTCCGCCAGCGCTGCACTAATCCCCTCCACCTGCGCCAATTCCTCCACACTCGCCCCCTGCACGCCTTTCATGCCGCCGAAGTGGGCGAGCAGGTTGCGCCTGCGCTTCTCTCCCACGCCGCTGATTTCTTCCAGCGCTGAGGCGGTGCGCGCCTTGCCGCGCCGGGCGCGGTGGCCCGCTATCGCAAAGCGGTGGGCTTCGTCACGCACTTGCTGGATGAGGTGCAGCGCGGGGCTGGCGGGATCGAGGTGCATGGGGGCGTCGGCGTGGGGCATGAGCAGTTCTTCCTCGCCCGGCTTGCGTGCGGGCCCCTTGGCCACGCCCAGCAGCTGGATTTCGTTCAGCCCCAGTTCGGCCATCACTTCCATCGCCACCTTGAGCTGCCCTGCCCCGCCATCGATCAGGATCAGGTCGGGGCGCTTGCCGTCTTGGCCCGACAGCAGGTTGGCTTCCAGTTTCTGGTAGCGGCGCGTGAGCGCCTGGCGCATGGCGCCGTAGTCGTCGCCTGGGGTGACGCCGGTGATGTTGTAGCGCCGGTATTCGCTGGTGCGGATGTCGAGGTTGTCGTACACCACGCACGAGGCCACGGTCGCCTCGCCCATGGTGTGGCTGATGTCGAAGCATTCGATGCGCGCGAGGTCGGGCAGGTCCAGCGCCTCGCGCAGCGCTTCCATGCGCCGGTTTTGCCCCGATTCCTGGTCGGCCTGGCGGCGCAGGGACATCATGGCGTTCTGCATCGCCATCTCCAGCCAGCGCTTGCGCTCGCCGGTGGCGCCGCCGCGTATGGCGACCTTGATGCCGGATTGCTCGGCGAGAATTTCCTCCAGCGCCGCCACGTCGATTTCCTCGCTGGTGAGGATGAGCGGCGGCACGCTGCGCGCGAGGTAATGCTGGGCGAGGAAGGCTTCCAGCACCTCGGCGCGCGTCATGTCGCCCTCCTCTTCCGCCTTGGCACCTGCGGCCACCTGCCAGCCGTTTTGGGGGAAGAAGCTCTTGTCGCCCAGGTGGCGGCCGCCGCGCACCATGGCGAGGTTGACGCAGACCCGGCCTTCCAGCTCGGCCACCACCACGATGTCGGCATCGGTGGCGCGCGCGCTTTCCACGAACTGTTTCTGCTGCACGGTATGCAGGGCGGAAAGCTGGTCGCGCAGCACCGCGGCCTGCTCGTAATGCTGCGCTTCCGAGGCATCGTGCATGGCCTGGTACAGCGCGCCTTCCAGCTCGGTATGCCTGCCCTGCAGCAGCAGGGCGGCATTGCGGATGGAGGCAGCGTAATCCTCCTGCGAGATCAGCTTGCAGCACGGCCCGGTGCAGCGGTGGATCTGGTACAGGATGCAGGGCCGGGTGCGGTTGGCGAACACCGTGTCCTCGCAGGTGCGCAGGCGGAACAGCTTCTGCAGCAGCTGCACGCTCTCCTTGGCCGCATAGGCATTGGGGTAAGGGCCGAAATACTGGCTCTTGCGGTCGGTGGCGCCGCGATAGTACGTCAGGCGCGGATACGCGTGCCCGGTGAGCACGATGTAGGGATAGGACTTGTCGTCGCGGAACAGGATGTTGTAGCGCGGCTTGAGCGTCTTGATGAGGTTGTTTTCCAGCAGCAGCGCCTCGGCCTCGGTGCGCGTCACCGTCACCTCGATGCTGGCGATGTGCGACACCATCAGGCGCGTGCGCGGCGCAATGTTGGTCTTCTGGAAATAGGACGACACGCGCTTCTTCAGCTGCCCCGCCTTGCCCACGTACAGCACCTGGCCTTTTTCGTCGAGCATGCGATACACCCCAGGCAGCAGCGGCAGGGTGGCGAGGAAGGTCTTGTGGTCGAATTCGGGATGTTTCAAGAGCGGCGATCTCAGATTGAACGCCCATGCTACTGCACTGTCATATAAATATCAAAATCAACCGCATCAACACCAAGACCCTACTGCCTGCGGTATTGCCACGCGCCATGAAAGGCGTAACATGGAATCGTACCACTCAAGCAGGAGCGCACCATGGCAGCGACAGTAAGGCTAGGCGACACCCTGATCGAGGTGCAGGGCAATCTGCCCGAAGCCGGACAGCAGGCGCCGGATTTTTCCCTGGTGAACAAGGACCTGGCGGATGTGAGGCTGGGAAATTTTCCCGGCCAGCGCAAAATCCTCAACATCTTTCCCAGCATCGACACGCAGACCTGCGCGATGTCGGTGCGCCGCTTCAACCAGCTCGCCAGCATCCAGCCCGACGCGGTGGTGCTATGCATATCCGCCGACCTGCCCTTTGCCCAGAGCCGCTTCTGCGGCGCCGAGGGGCTGAGCAACGTGGTGACGCTTTCCACCATGCGCGGGCGCGAATTCCTGCGCGATTACGGCGTGGAGATGATCACCGGACCGCTGGTGGGGCTGTGCGCGCGCGCCGTGGTGGTGCTGGACCGCGACAACAAGGTACTGCACACCGAGCTGGTGCCCGAACTGAAGAACGAGCCGAATTACGACGCCGCCCTGGCATCGCTCAGGTAGCCCCAAAGCCCGGCTTTGCGGACGGAACTTGCCTAGCCCGGCCAGATGGCTCCATAGACCTGCTCCCCGATTGCGGACATGCGCGATTGGCTTTAAAGTCCCGGTTGCTGGACTTGGGGTGCGACAGCATTGGGGCGCTAAGTATTGGGTGCGCGCTTCCTGGGTCCGTCTTATTACTGTTAGGCCTCACAATCGGACGACCGCAGCATGTCGAAAACCAAGGATCAGCGTACTCTTGAGGACATCCTTCAAGGTATAGCTGAAATACTCTTCCCAGCCGAGGAGGTACCTCCCCGCGTCACGCTCACTAGTGCCGACTGCAACGGCGACACCCCACTTCATGTCTTCCTCTGGCGCAAAGACCCATACGCGGCCAGAGTGCTTATCGCTCATGGTGCGAACGTCAACGCCATCGGCGACATGGGTGAAACGCCCCTGCACGTTGCCGTTCGAGACGCGTCTGCCGACACCATCGCTGCCCTGTTGGCGGCTGGAGCACGCGAAGACATAGTCTCGGAGTTCGACCAAACTCCACTGCAACTCGCGCAGTTGATGGGGCGAAAGTCCGTGTACCGCGAAGCAAAGAGCATCGCTCGCGATCTGAAGCACGCCAAGCGAGCGTAGCCCGGATGCAGCAAAGCGGAATCCGGGAGCGACGAAGCATAAATCACCCCGGGTTCATTTGCATTTCATCCGGCTACGGGGTGCCTCCTGTCAGCCAAATTTCGACTGCCATACCTACTTATAATAAAATGTGGGCATGCCCGCTTCCTCCTTCTTCGATACGCTGCCCTCTCTCGGCCAGTCCCTCGCGCTGCTGGGCGTTTTCGCCTTCGTCATGCTGGCGCTGTTTTTCAACCGCCTCGCAGAAAAGCGCACCCATGCGGGGATGGCGGAATCGCGCCAGAAGGTGGACGAGCTTTACCGCCGCACCGTGGTGGAGGCGGAGGATGCGCGCTTTGCCTTCCGCGCCGATACGGCAACCATCCTGCGCGATGAAGAGGAGCCCGGCAACCACAGCGGCGGGGAATACGCCCTCACCCGCTATGCGCGCAATCCGGAGGGCGAATATTTCATGCTGATGTTCGAGGTGAATGGCGGCGTGCCGAAACTGGTGTTCACCAAGCTGATGGAGCAGCACATCGCGCGCTATGTGCTGAAGGAAAAATACATCGCGCCGCCGCTGCTGTAGCGGGCGGCGCTATGTTTTGGGCCGGTGCGGGCACCTGGGCTTGGTGCAGTCTGCGTAGATTTGCAGGGTGTGGCTGTGCACGGCGAAGCCGCGCTCTTCGGCGGCCTTTTTCTGGCGCGCCTCGATGCCTGCGTCGTAGAACTCTTCCACCCTTCCGCACTGCATGCACACGATGTGGTCGTGGTGCTCGCCCTGGTTCAGCTCGAATACCGATTTGCCGCCCTCGAAATGGTGCCGCACCAGGAGCCCCGCGTGCTCGAACTGGGTGAGCACGCGATACACGGTGGCCAGCCCGATGTCGTCCCCGCTCGCCAGCAGCTTTTTATAGACATCCTCCGCGCTCAGGTGGCGCTCCGCGCCCTCCTCGAACAGGGCCAGCACCCTGAGGCGGGGCAAGGTGGACTTCAGTCCGGCGTTTTTGAGGTTGGTGGGCGGGGACATGGTTCGTGCAATAATATTGGGCTGCCTGCCGGGATATTATCCGAACCGGCTTGCAAATGCAAATGAGAACGATTATCATTAACAACAAATGACCGTCTTTCAGGAGAGTCGCATGAAGCACCCATTGTTTGCCGCGCTGCTGTTCGTGGGCGCAGCCCTCGCCCCGGTTGCCGGCATGGCAGGTGACGAGCCGCCCGAGTTCAAGCTGGTGCTCGAAAACCACCAGTTCACGCCCGCCGAGATCACCATCCCCGCGGACAAGAAGGTGCGGCTGGTGATCGAGAACCGCGACGACTCTCCGGAGGAATTCGACAGCCACGACCTGAACCGCGAAAAGGTGATCCTCGGCAAGAGCAGCGGCATGGTGTATGTCGGCCCGCTCAAGCCGGGACGCTACCGCTTCGAGGGCGAGTTTCACGCGTCCACGGCGCAGGGCGTGATCATCGTGCAGTGAATATAAAGGAACCGCAATGCTAGCCACCGCAGTCATCGTTTTCCGCGAGGTGCTCGAAGCCGCGCTGATCATCGGCATCATCGCCGCCGCGACGCGCGCCATTCCCGGCAGCCGCCGCTGGCTGGCGGGCGGGGTGGCGGCCGGCCTGCTGGGCGCCGCGCTGGTGGCGGGGTTTGCCGATGTGATCGGCAATCTGGCCAACGGCATCGGGCAGGAGATTTTCAACGCCATCGTGCTCGGCGTGGCGGTGGTGATGCTGGCCTGGCACAACATCTGGATGGCCTCGCACGGCGCGCAGCTCGCCGCCAACGCCAAGGCGGTGAGCCGCGACATCAGCGACGGCCGCAGCGAGCTCTCCATCGTGCTGGTGGTGGTGGGGCTGGCGGTGCTGCGCGAAGGTTCGGAGGCGGTGCTGTTTCTCTATGGCATAGCCGCCTCCGGCGACGGCAGCACAGCCAGCATGATGCTGGGCGGCGCAATCGGCGTGCTGACCGGGGTGGTGGTGGGCTACCTGGTGTATGCCGGGCTGCTGCGCATCCCGCTGCGCTGGTTTTTCAGCGCGACCGGCATCCTCGTGCTGCTGCTGGCGGCGGGCATGGCCTCGCAGGCCGCGCATTACCTGATCCAGGCGGATTTGCTGCCCAGCCTGTCCACCCCGCTGTGGGACACCTCGCGCTTCCTGCCGCAGGACAGCCTGCCCGGCACGCTGCTGCACAGCCTGATCGGCTATGACGCGCGCCCCGCCGGGATGCAGCTGGTGTTCTACGTCATCGCGCTCATCGTCATCGCCGCGGGCATGAAGTGGGTGTCCTACCGGCACGCAGCCAGGAAAGCATGAAATCGCGCCGGCTCAACCGGATCGCATTCGCTTCCGGCTGGCTGGCTTGTATTTCCGCTTCATGCATGACTGCCGCACTGGCCGGCCCTGCGGATTACATCTTTACCCCCCATGTCGAATACGGCGAACGCGAACTCGATGTGAAGCTCGGCGCCGCCACGCCCAAGCCCGGCAACCCCAATGCGCAGGGGGCGAGCATCGGCCTGGGCTACGGCGCGGGCGAACACTGGTTCACCGAAATCTACCTGAAACAGGAACGCTACGCGGGCCAGCCCGCCAACGTGGCCGAGTGGGAAAACAAGTTCCAGCTCACCGAGACCGGGCAATATCCGGTGGACGTGGGGCTGATCACCGAGATCGAAGCGCCGCTGAGCAGGAATGCCGCCTGGGAGATCGCCGCCGGCCCTCTGCTGCAGACCGAATTCGGCAGGCTGCAGCTCAACGGTAACCTGATCTTCCGCCACGCCTATGTCAGGCCGGATGAGACCGGGGTGCAGAATGCCACCAACCTCGGCTACCAGTGGCAGGTCAAGTATGGCTGGCGGCCCGTGCTGGATTTCGGGCTGCAGGGCCTGGGCGGCATGGGCAAGTGGAACAACTGGAGTTACCAGTCCAGCCAGGCCCATCTCGCGGGACCGGCAGTGATGGGCAAAATCCCGCTGGGCGGCAGGCAGGCCATACGCTACAACGCCGCCTGGCTGTTCGGCGTGAGCCGCATGGCGCCGCGCAATACCTTCCGCGCACAGGTCGAATACGAGTTCTGATTTCCCCTTTTCCGCATTCGCCGTCATAATACGGCCTCGCTAAATAAAGGGCCGCCGCATGTTTGAAAACAAGCTGATTTCGGGAATGAACGGGTTCAACAGGCTCATCCACGTATTGCTCGCGCTGGCGCTGGGCATCGCCTGCGCCATGGTGATCTGGGATGTGGGCGCGAAAATATTCCTCTCCTGGCGCGAAGGCAATGCGGGGGCGGGATTTTTCCAGGCGCTGGGCTCCTTGTTTATCCTGTGGACGCTTTCCACGCTGATTTCGGCGGAGATCAATTACATCCAGACCGGCCGCGTTTCGGCGCGCGTGTTCGTCGTGGTCGCACTGATCTCGGTGATCCGCGAACTCATCGTGCAGCCGGTGCAGGTGATCGCCGCCGCCGACAAGGCCGTCAGCACGTTCAACCCGGTGCAGTATGGCCTGCTGCTGGCCGCGCTGCTGGTGATCGGCATCGTTTACCGGCTGGTGGGCAATTCAAGGGATGCGGCGAACATCAATATCGATGCCTGACCTTTTGCCTGTCCGCACATGAAACGCAAGGACAACATGCCGCTCCTGGTCTATGCCGGCCTGCTGGGCATCGAACGCCGGGTTAAGACATAACCCCCGCTATCAGCAAGGTTAAGCCCCCCCGGCACCACTATACAAATGTATTTTGCTTGTGTTACTGTATTTCCGTTCGTTTTAGCGCTCCTCACCGGGAACCCAAACCGGAGAGCGTGAACGCACTGTAAAAGGCAAACCTGCCGAAAGGCAGGGACGCAAAGTTTCCGGTCTAAGGGTAGGAATATCTATGATAGCGGGGCCGCCGGTCTGGATTGATGCATTGCCCTCGCGCAAAAGTTTTTGCCATGCAGCTCATGGCCGCGCCCCGCTGGCATGCCGGTTATTCCCCTTCCGCCTGCGGCATTTGCGCCACGGCACCCGCCCTGAACACCGATAGGTTGCGCCTGGCCTTGCCCGAATACAGCCAGCAAGAATTGTTTTATTGGCTCAACAGACAATCGTCATGGGAGGCATCATGAAGCTGAAATTCACCAACAAGGAATTGTTCGTACTGATTGCCGTTTCGGTGATGAGCTTGCTCGCCAACCTGCCGGAAGGCTACGGAAGCCTGTTCAACCGCAAGTTCCTGCTGGGCACGGTGGTGGCGGTCGTGGTCATCGCCATGTTCCGCTATCTGCAGGTGCTGTTGCTGCTGGTCATCACCATCCTGGCGATAGGCGCCAACCTGCCGCAGGAACTGGCTGAAGACCTGGACGTCAACCCCACCATCGCCATGGCTGTCCTGGGATTGCTGATCGCGCTTACCCTGGTGAACCGCGTGTTCCGCCTGTTGCCGACAACACATGAAGAGCAGCTCGAAGTGCCCGATGATGAGGCGAAAGAGGAAGATTTGAGCGCGCTGGACACTGCAAGCGCGCGCCAGCGCATGCTGCTTTCCATCGCCCGCGGCGACATTGCCACCGTGCGCAAGCTGCTGGATACCGCCGGAGCAAACTTCTTCCAGAGCGGCACCACCCCGCTGCACATGGCCACGGAAAAAGGCTACTCGAATATCGTGAAGCTGCTGATCGAGCATGGCGCAAACCTGCTCGCGCAAAACAAGGATGGCCAGACCCCGCTCGACCTGGCGCTCACCATCAAGAAACACGTCAAGACCACCAACATCCTGTACGACGCGACCATCCCCCTGCTCACCAGCATGCCGGACCAGCCTCACGGCGCGTAGCCGCCAATCTCAAAGCAGGCCGCCCGCACCGGGCGGCCTGCCCTGCCGCACTGGCCAAGCCGCCGGGCTGAACCAGCCTGTCAATTGTGATAGGCTTGGTTTTTTCTGTCCGCCAACGCTTGCCACAGGAGCCTCACCCATGAACAAATTGAAAGCTGCATTCCTCGCATTGTTCCTCGCCCTGGCCGCTTCCGCGCCCGGATTTGCCGACGAGGCCAAACCCGAAGAAAGCATCAAGGTAACCAGCACCAAGGGCGGATTCGAGCTGACCGTGCCGGTGAGCAACCTCACCCTGTCCCTGCCCGGGGCCAGCCTGGTGCGGCGCACCGACACCCCCGGTTACGCCGCCAACGGCCCGCGCTATTTCTATTTCGAGGACAAAAAGCAAGGCCTGATCGTTTCCGGATGGTTCGAACCCCAACAGGGATTCCGGGGCATCCAGCAGTTCTGGAAGGACGAAACCGGCGCGTGGAAACAGCGCGGCCTGCCCGAGCCGCAAAACGTGGCGTTCAAGAAGATCGGCCAGTGGGATGCCATCGCCTACGACATCGAGCTTCCCGGAATAAACAACACCCACCTGCGCGCCCACTGGCTGCAGGCCGGAACATGGATAGACCTGCACCTGTCGCTCAGCTCCAAACTGCCCAGTGCCGAGGGCCGCGGCAAACTCGAAGCCCTGCTCAAGACCGTGCAGGTGAAGGAAAAGCGCGCGTAGCCCCCGCGTGCCCTTAACCCCGCCCTGCCGCACTAGCATGCGGCATGGCCAAAAAAGACGAAGCACCCCTCATCACCGAACCCGTCCCCGAAGAGACGCTTTCCGAGCGCCAGGAGATATTCCTGGCGTACATCGAAGGCGGGGCGCGCTATAGCGAGGCCGCCGCCGAGACCGGCGTGCACCGCGCCACCGCCTGGCGCTGGAAGGCCGACCCCGATTTCATGAAGCGCTACCGTGCCGCGCGCAAGGGCAGCGTGGCGCGCCTGAAGGAAGAGGCGGAGCGCCGCGCCATGGCGGGCAGCGACCGCTTGCTGATATTCCTGCTGTGCAGCTATGCGCCGGAGGAATTCCAGGAACGCCAGGTGCTGGATCATCGCGGCAAGCTGGATTTGGCAGAAACGATCACGAAAGCCAGGAAGCGAATTGGCGACAAATAGCCCCAAGATGCAGCACGGTTCCAGTTCAAAAGTGAGACAAGGCGGCGACGAGCGAGCGACGAAGATAGTGCAAGAAGCACAGCAAGGAGCGAGCGAGGAAGCCAACGCAGTATCACTGAAGAAATGGAAGCGTCTTGATCCGAACGCACTTCTCGCTGCGGACATGGGAAGGTTCTATGCCGACCCTCTCGGCTTCGTGATGTACGCCTTCCCGTGGGACAGCGACCCTGCCCTGCAGCTGGTGGAGCTGGCCGAGCCCTGGCGCAGCCGCTTTCCCTGCCATTACGGCCCCGACCTGTGGGCGTGCGAGTTCCTGGAGGACCTGGGCCGCGAAGTGCGCGCGCGCGGCTTCGACGGCGTGCACGCGGTGGATGCCATCCGCATCGCCACCGCCAGCGGCCACGGCATCGGCAAATCCGCCATGGTGGCCTGGCTGGTGAACTGGATCATGTCCACGCGCCCCTATGCCAAGGGGATAGTGACCGCCAACACCGCCTCGCAGCTGGAAACCAAGACCTGGGCGGAGATCATCAAGTGGAGCCGCCGCAGCATCACCGCGCACTGGTTCGAGGCGGGCGGCGGGCGCGGCGGCATGAAGCTCTACCACCGGCAGCACCCGGAATCGTGGCAGTGCGTGGCGCAGACCTGCAGGGAGGAGAACGCAGAGAGCTTTGCCGGGTTGCACGCGGCCAACTCCACGCCGTTCTACATCTTCGACGAAGCCTCCGCCATCCCCGAGGCGATCAGCGAGGTGGCCGAGGGGGGGCTCACCGACGGCGAACCGATGTTCTTCAAGTTCGGCAACCCCACGCGCAATTCGGGCAGCTTTTACGACTGCTTTCACGGCATGCGCCACCGCTGGGCGACGCGCCAGATTGATTCGCGCAGCGTGAGCATCACCAACAAGAAACAGATCCAGCAATGGATAGACGATTACGGCATCAACAGCGATTTCGTGAAAGTGCGCGTGCGCGGCATGTTCCCCGCCCTTTCCGCCCGGCAGTTCATCTCGGTGGCGGACGCCGATGCGGCACTGGGGCGGCACATCAACCCCACCGCTTTCAGCTTTGCGCCCGTGATACTGACCTGCGACCCGGCGTGGAGCGGCGACGACGAGCTCATCATCGCCAAGCGCCAGGGGCTCTCGTTCACGATACTGCGCGCAATACCGAAGAACGACAACGACATCGAGGTGGCCAACCTGCTCGCCAACCTGGAAGACGAGCACCACGCCGATGCGGTGTTCGTGGATGCGGGCTACGGCACGGGGATAGTCAGCGCGGGCAGCACGCTGGGGCGCGACTGGACGCTGGTGTGGTTCGCCGGGCATGCCAGCGACCCCGGCTGCCTCAACAAGCGCGCCGAGATGTGGAAGCTCGCGCGCGACTGGCTCAAGGCGGGCGGCGCGATCCCTGACGACAAGCAGCTCTACGCAGACCTGATCGGGCCGGAAACCGTGGCGCGCATGGATGGCAAGATGCAGCTCGAGTCCAAGGAAGACATGAAGCGGCGCGGGCTTTCCTCGCCAAACAGGGGCGACGCGCTGGCGCTCAGCTTTGCCTTTCCCGTGTCCAAGCGCGCGCAGGCCGAAACCCGGCGCGGCCATGCGCTCGACTATAATCCGATGGAACGGCTGGGCATCCCGCGGGAGCATGCAAGCGCCGGGCTGGATTATGATCCCCTGGGCATGGGCAACAGGGGAAGCTGATCCCCCGGCTGGGGCTGGCAATCTAAACAGCATATTCAGGCGCCGCAAACGGTGAGACGCCGATTTAAATTCACAAAATTGAAGAATTTTGGACGTATAATGAAAACAAAATACCAAGTGAGGAAATCATGCCTTACGATGCGGCGCAGGAAATATTGAACGAAATCTGGAAAGAGCGCGGCCTGCCGGTGGACCCGGTATGGATTGCCGGCCAATTGGGCATGCGCGTTGTGGAGATGGACCTGCCGGACGAAGTTTCCGGCGCCCTGATCAAGGAAACCGGCAAGGATCCCTTGATTGCCCTTTCCTCTTCCGACAGCAAGAACCGCAAGCGCTTCACCTGCGCGCACGAGATCGGCCACTACATCAACCGCAAGCGCAACAATAACGAGAATTACGAATACGTCGATTTGCGCAGCGCGATGTCCTCAAAAGGGCAGGACCCGGAGGAAATCTATGCCAATCGCTTTGCCGCGCAATTGCTGATGCCGCATGCAATCGTGAAGGAACTCCACGAACAGGGGCTGCATTCAATCGGCATGGCGAGCAGATTTGGCGTGTCCGACGAAGCGATGAATCATCGCCTGTATTCCCTCAAATTAAAATAACGGGCTGGTATGGGCGAACAAGACCCGCAAGATGTACAAGCCATCAAATCGGCTGCCCTGTCCCAGATCAGATCTGCACTCGCTCATAAAGGCAACGCACCGGACAGCGACGATGGCCTGAGCACGGCAAGAGCATTGTTGTCTCTTGATGACGAGCGCAAACGGGCCGAAACCGACGACTTGAAAACCGACACCGGGCTCAAGAAACATTACGCCCGCTGGTTCATCGGAATTCTCATTGGCCAACTGGTCGTGATGAATGCCATATTTTATGGCGTGGGCGCGGAGAAATTGAAATTCACCGACTACGTGCTGCACCTGTACATGGGCGGGACGCTCGCCGAAGTGTTCGGCATCGTATACGTAATCACCCGATACCTGTTCCCCAAGCGGTAAGTTTATAAGGCTTCATTGCCCCCATTACGGGCAGCCAGCCCCGCGTAGGGCGCAATAAGCGTAGCGCATTGCGCCGGATGTTTTAATCGCCATACTTCAATTCAGTTTCGCTCCCACCACCCCAATTCTCCGGATACACCCCTTCTGCACCCAACGGTGAAAGGTGGAATATGGCCAATCTGAAACGCGCACGACCAGGCCGTGCTTTACGGGGTTGATATGCACATAGTCCATATGCGCCCGGTAATCCCTCTCATCCCGAATCAGGTGCTCCCAATATCGCCGCTGCCAGATGCCACGCTCGCCGCGTTCCGAACGCACTTTCGACAAAGCCTCCGTACGCGGCAATGCCTTGGAGAATTCCGTCTTGATCAAGCGCCAGCGCTTGGCGTAGTCCGCATCACCAAGCGGCAGCTCAATCACGCAATGGATATGCTCAGGCAACACCACCCAGCCGTGTATGCTGAATGGATGGCGCTGCTGAACGGAACTGACCGTTTCGCGCAAGAGCTCAATATGCCGGGTCAGCAGATCATTGCCGTGCCGGTGTAACAGATTGACTGTAAAGAAGTAGGTTCCGCCCGGATGCCAGGCGCGACGATAGTCAGGCATGGCGGCAGTATTGCAGAGGAAAACATCCGGCGCAATGCGCTACGCTTATTGCGCCCTACGCTCTCACCCCGCCTTCGCCACGCAGTTCCTCCCTCCTCCGAGGCATTCAGTGCGCGCCCCGGATGCAGAGGGTGAAAAACACAGGAATTACTGTCGAGCCCAGCTAGTGAAAAGGTCCGGGGGGCACGGCAGTAATCTTGCCGTCCTTGTCCAGCGCGGCCCTATCGTTGGGATCGGCCGAAAAAAATTGGAAATACGCCGCATTCGGCACGCCGCTGCCGGGTTCCCTGCAATTCTCAAACCATACCCACACCTGCAGCCTTGGCCGCAGCAGGGAGAGTTTACCCGGGCCGCCGTAGACACTATAGACCGCGTCAATCCTGGAAAGAGAGACTTTCACTACCTCGTGAGTCTTGCCGCTCTTGATGTATACGAACGGCAATTCGACCCTCTCAATGTCTCCCCACAGATTTTCCTTTGACGGCATGTAGTCTTTCCCGCCCCCATCCGATATGGGCAAAAGACATGCCGCCTTGGCGAGCGGTGAAGCAAAACTCAATGTGGTCGTGCCGAATAAAATAAACAGCCAGCTAACTATTGTGAAGTTACGCATACGCCCCTTCCTGATTGCAAGAAAATCGTCGGCTTTAACCCTCCCCACCCTCACGGCTTTACTCCAGAGCATTCAGGTAGATGGACTTCACCTTGCCCTGACTGACATAGAAGCAGTTGAACGGGCCACGCGTTTCGACCGGGCAGTATATACATAACGCGTGGGAATGGGAATGCTTCCACAATCAGAACCAGTGCTGCCCGTTCAATGTCAATCGCATAAACGGAAACACATACAGGAAGGTTTTATCCATCCTGCATGTTTTGTCAGCCGCCAAAAGAACGGATTTCCGGACTTACTCATCCGGGCGCACACGATAGTACATGATGGGAACTTTAGGGTGGTCGGTCTGGAATTTTTGAATTCGCTTGGCCAGTTCCTCTACATCCTCGTTTTGGCCACGCGTACAGCCTTGCGTCGGCAACCATCCCTGGCGGGGCGCATACGGGTTTGGAATAAGTTCTTTATTTTTGCTATTACCCCCACCATGTATGATGCGCCCCCGTGGATCGTCAGTATGAATCTTGGCAGTTCCATACGAGGCGCCAAGATTCCCCATCTCGACTCCCGTGATGCGTCCTGAATACGGGTCATCGGCGCCAGCCTTTGAATCCGAAGTTACATCGTTGCGCGATTCCATCTCAAAGGATTCACCCGAATTGGGATCAAAAAAGATCGTCTTCCCGCTGCTCATGTTTGTTACGACATATGGCGTAGCCGGTGTGGTGTCTGTCTTACTGGATTTACTCTGGTCTGCCGCAGCGGGTGGCTGAGCATTGGGGTAAAGCCTGCTAGCCGCATCAGTCGATGGTATTGGTGTATTGCTGTTTGAGCTGTCAGCCACGATATTCTCCTTGTGAAGTCGCCCTGCACGCAGCGCGCGTGCGTCTGGGCAATCTTTGGCGAGTATCGTTCAGGATAAAACCATAAAGGGCACGTCGACCCAGGGCGCCATACGCATAGCCAGGTAGGGCGCCCTGCCCTCACCCCGCCTTCGCCACGCAGCTCCTCCTTCCTCCGAGGCATTCAGTGCGCGTGTATGATGCGGCCCCGTGGATCGTCAGTATGTATCTTGGCCTTCTTGGGCTCTACATTGCCGCAATCAGCACGTCACATGGAACAGCCCGATCACCGCGCCGCGGGCCTTGTTCCAGTGCGCGATGGCTTCGGGGGTGGGGAGCAGGTCGATGCGCACCTTTTTCTTGGCGAAATATTCCGCGGCTTCGTCCGAGAGGCGCACATTCCCTTCGTGGCCCGAGCCGATGATGAGGCGCTGCGCGCCTTTTTCGAAGATGTGCCGTGCCTCGTCGCGCGAGAGGGTGTGCGAGGTGCCGTACACCGCCCTGGATAGTTTCTTCTTGCGCTTCTTGATCTTGCCGGACAGCCGGATGAGAACATCGTGCCCGATGGCCTCGCCGTCTATGGTGAGCGAGCCGAATTCGGCGCCGTCGATCTTCGGCTTCATGCTGGCGCTTCCGTAAGAGTGAAAAGAAAATAACGGGTGGCGCGCGCGCACCCCTCGAGAACCGTCTGCCCGCCTGCTCAGTGCGTGACCATCGGCGGCGGCATCAGCCCGTGCTCGTGTTCATGCTCATGCTGCTTCTTCACGCGCTTGGCCGCGCGCTTTTCCTTGGGCGTCATCATCGGCTTCTTCTTTTCCTGCTTGTTGGAATGGTGTGACTTGGACATGATTTCACTCCTTACAGTTGGTTGAAGGGGAAACTGAAAGTTCACCATACTCCGATGAATTTCCTTTGTCCATACGCAAGGCGCACGGCATCTTGACAAGCCCAGGTGCGGCATTTTTTAAAGGCCGTGCCGTCAGCGTCCGCGCATGCCGCGATACCGTGCAGTGGCGGCTTATGCTATGCTGCCCATCACTAAAAAAACCGGAGGAGTCACATGCGCTGCGCATTTCTGTTTGCATTGTTGGTCGCCTCGGCTGCCGCCTTGGGCGCACCGGGAAATGAAAATTCGCTCCAGCACGATTGGAAGCAGGAACAGTCCGAAGGCGGCATTGAACTCGTCAGCAACCACCCCGCCCCTGCGGCCTATTCCGAATCAGGCGAGCCCGAGGCCACATTGGCCATGGAGGCGGAAAAAGCCGCCAAGGACGCCACGCTGCCGAAAATTCTCGAATCGGAGATCGCCGACATCCGCGAAGGGCTGATGATTGGCGACTACCTGGAGGAAGATGGCCACAAGCCCGACCACGGGATTGTTTCATACATCGAGGAGATCGACGGGCATCCGGTCGGGTTCATCAAATACCGGGTGGTCGGCGCCAACGGCAGCCAGTTGGACCATCCGCGCACCGTGATCCACGCCATCCTGCTCAAGAACGGGAAAGTCTACCTTTTCCACCTGATCGTGCTGTATGCAGGGCACCAGGACGAAGTCAGGGGCGACCAGATGCGCCTGGTAAAGGCCATCATCAAGAAGGGATGAGGGGCCTGCCTATGATGCCACCTGAAAATGGATGCAGCCGCGCCGGAGGAGATGAATGAAGCCCTTTATTGATAACGACGAGGATCATTTCGACATCGGCTTCGAACAGTTCAAGCTCAGGCCCGGCCTGGAGCTGGAGTTGCATGACAGTTCCGGCAGGCTGCTGGACCACAAGGCGCAATTCATCATGGCCTTTTCCGACAGGGGCGTGCTGATTTCCTTCCGCATGGGCCCTGCGGACAAGACCGGGATGAATGAGGGCGAGCGCTATCAGGTCAGCGGCTTCAACGGCAGGTTCGATTTCAGCTTCACCTCGCAGGCGCTGAAAGTGGACCCCTCGCAATTCACCGCCCTGCTGGCCATCCCCGCCAAGGTATCCATCCACTTCGTGCGCAGGCACCCGCGCAAGGACCTGGCGCTTGCGGCCGCCGTCACCCTGCCCAGCAAGGAAACCTTCCCGGTCACCATCAGGAATTTGAGCCTGGGCGGCGCGGCCATCGATTCAGTCAAGCCGCTTGGCGCAGAGGGCGGCTCCTTCAACCTGCTGATCCAGGTCGTGTTCGAAAACAAGAAGGAAGTCCTGAACCTGGTTGCGCAGGTCAGGCGCAGCTCCGCATCGGACGAGAGCCTGATGTTCAGGACCGGCGTGGAGTTCGTGAACGCAAGCCGGACTGACAAGCTGCTGCTGCACTATTACATCAGCACGGTGGCCAACGAGTTCATCCTGATCTAGGCAACCGGCGCGCGCCCGGCTTGCGGGCTAAACCTTGCCGCCGCCATTGAAGATATGGTCTTCCAGCTGCCGGTCGGCGTACTGGATATGCGCGAGCACCCGCGAGAACGGCCAGTGCTCAAGCCAGTCGGTGAACATCTCTTCGCCGATGTGGTTCAGCTTGCCCTTGAGGCGCAGCGAGTCCTGTATCAACTCGCGGTGCTTGGCCTGGTGCGCCTCCAGCATCGGGTAACCCGACGCCTTCATCACCTCCTCCTCCGCCGCGAAGTGCAGCCGGGTATAGGAAATGATCTCGTCGATTTGCAGGTATATCTTATCGCGCGGCGCGCGCAGCCGCACCGCCTCGTTGAGCAGGTTGAATTTGGCGATGAGCTCCTTGTGTTGCAGGTCTATATCCGACACATCCAGCATGATTGCGCCTCCCCGGCTTGTCTGGCTCAGCGGCGGCGCCCCGGCATTACGCACCTCCAGCCGATTGAATCTGTTGATGAGCTCGTCAGATTGCTGGTCCAGCACAGACACATTAAACATGATCGCTCCTCCCTGGTTTGCCTGGCCCAACATGGGCCAGACACAATGCGCCTCACCCCGCCCGGTCCGGCTTTCTCGCGCCCAGCGCCACGCCCATCGCCAGGCCTGCGGTATGCGCCCAATTGGCGATGGGACCGAGCATGCCCAGCCAGCACAGGACAAACCAGGCCAGCATGATGACCACCGTTTGCTGGCTCAGGATCACGCCGAAGCGCGGATTGACGCGCCCGTGCATCCAGACATAGCCAAGCAGGCCGTAGACCACGCCCGACATGCCGCCGAAATACGGCGACGCCGTGATGATGTATTGCGCGAGGTTGGCCGCGATGCCGATGGCCAGCACCAGCCCGAGCAGGGACAGGTGCCCTTTTTTCCGCTCCAGCAGCCCGCCCAGGTCCCACAGCCAGATCATGTTGAATGCCAGGTGCATGACGCCGAAGTGGATGAAGGCCGGCGTGATCAGGCGCCACAGCTCGCCCCCCAGGATGGCGCCAAATCCCGGACTGTCGGGATCGGCGATATACAGCGGGTCCAGCACCTCACGCGACTGGCCCAGATTCGACAGCAGCGCAATGAGGATGCAGGCGGCGATGAGCGCGAGCGTCACCGGGATGGAAGCGAGGCCGGATGATGCCAGCGCCCAGTCGTTGCTGGCCCGTTCCGCGGCGGGTTGGGCGCGCTGCTCCGTGTGCGGTTGCTGCGGGGGGAACTGTTCCGGAGGCTGGGCTTCTGGCGCAGCATGCCCGGACGGCTCCTGCTTTTCGGCAGAACGCGCCTGGAAGTAGCTGACGGCCATCCCTCCCGCGATGAATGCCACGATGATGATGATGAATTCCAGACTCATGTAGCAGCTCTTTCTTCAGGCCGGTTAAGAAAAGCACGCCATTCAACCTAGGGCAAATTCCTACCCATAGTAATGAATGGCGCAAGGGGAGGCAATGAACAATCGGGGGTATACCGCCCTCCCCTTTATTGATTACTCGTTATCCCTTATTCGCCGCGCCCGCCAGCCTGCGCGATTTTTGCCAGCTCCACATCCGGCAGGTGCTCGAACACCTGTTCCACCGTGTCGTACCCGGTCAGCACCCGCACCACCATGGGCAGCGGCTCGGGCCAGATTTCCGGCAGGCTGCATTCGCCGGGCTTGTTGGCCGCATAGGGCATGGCTTCCACGGGCGGAGTGAAGAAGGCCGCGATGCCGGGACGGTTGCCCCTGGGGTCCATGCGGTACCAGCCGTGGTTGTCCAGGTGCACGGCGTTCAGGCCGTGCAGGTAATGGCGCGGCGGCGTGCCCGGCGCGGCCAGCCGCTGGTAGCACAGCCCGGCCGGTATGCCGTTGGCGCGCAGCAGGGCGGCGAGCAGGTGGCTCTTGGCGAAGCAGTAGCCGGTGGCGTGCAGCAGCACCTCGGAGGCCTTGCATGTGACCGGGTTCCTGCGGTGGTCCCAGCTGTGCAGAATGGCATCGCGCACAAATTCAAAGCAATTCCGCGCGATCTCCTCGTCGCTGGCGCAGCCTGCCGAGAGCGCCACCGCCCGGGTGGACACGGCGGGGTCTTTCCAGTCTATGTACTCGCTGCTGGCGAGATAGGGTTCCAGGTTGGCGCTCATATCAGGTTTGGCGGCAGGGCGGTTGTTCCATACGCCGTCAGTGTATCGCCGCGGCGCGCAGTCTGCCACGTATTGCGCACCCTGCCTTTCGCCGCGCCTGCGGTATACTTGCCCGGCTGTGCCCCGGTGGGCGTCCGATAATTTCCATGGGAGTGATTCATGCAGTTCTACCTGTCTTTGAAGCGGATTCCTGAACTCCGCCACCGCAACTGGAAAGAGCGCCGCCAGATCCTCTGGCAGCTGGGGCGCAGGCCATACCGCAGCTGGCGCTTCTGGCTCACGCTGGCGATCACCAGCCTGGTGGTGCTGTGGGCGCTGAACATGGTGCTGGGCATGATGCTCATGGACCCGACGCTCACCTATACCAACCAGGGCTACGCCGGGATGGTGACGCTGCTGGCGCTGATCAGCCTGCCGGCCGTGCTGTTTTGCTGGCACAGTTATCTCAAGGCGATGCGTCCATTCCTGCCGTGGGCCAGGTCCAATCCCGAAGGCAGCTGGTGGGCGGCGACCCTTAAAGGCCTGGCGATGGACCTGCAGTTCGCCCTGCTGTTTGCCGCCGCGGTGGTGAGCCTGGACTGGGCGATCAACCAGTATGACGAGGCGCCGGACCCTCGCCTCGCGGCCATCCTGAGCTGGCCCGAGTCCATCCCGGACGAAAACAACGGCTTCATCGCCGCCGCCGGCCTGCAGGCCGCGCCGGGAACCCCGCCATTCGAGGCGGGCAAGCGCTGGGTGGCGGGGGTCAACGATGCGATCGCCAGGCATGCGCACGATTACCCGAAAGCGCCGGATGGCCTGAAATACGTGGCCTATGTTCTGCCGCCTTATGTGACCAAACCCGAAGCCGACCGGACCGGCGCCTCCGCCAAATTCTGCGAAACCGGAAAAGCGGAATGCCTGAAAATCCTGCGCCAGGAACAGAAGGCGGTGGAGGCCTGGCTTGCGGCCAACCGCGAACTGCTGGCGCGCTACCTCGACCTGCAAAAATACCTGCAATGGCAATATGCGCTCAAGCCGGGCGATTTGAGCACCCCCTTCCCTCCCATGAATGCGCTGATCCCCGCGCAAAGCCTGATGCAGGCCAGCGCCCTGCAGGCCATCGAGAAGAAGCAGGTAGGCAAGGGCCTGGGGATGCTGGGGGACGACATCCGCTTCGTGCGCAACATGCTGGGCTCGAAGGATATGCTGATCGGGAAGATGGTGGCCGCGAACATGCTCGCGCGCGACCTGGCGCTGCTCGCGGAGATCATCCGCGAGCGGCCCAACGAGATCAAGCCGTACTGGGCGCAAATCGAGAACATGCTCGAACCGCTTTCGGCAAGCCAGGTGTCGGTTGCCAATGCCTTCCGCTTTGAAGAACGCTGGGTGATCTCTTCCATGAGCCAATTCACCTTCAACATGGCCACCGGGACGGCAGTGCCCTCCTACCTGGAGGCATGGGCTGACCACCACTTCAAGCGCAACGCCACATCGAACCTGATGGCGGGCTTCTGGGACGAAATGTTCAGGCACACCGAAGTGCACGATGCGAGCTACACCCCGCCCGTGGAAAAAGCCAACATCAAGGCGCTGACCGGCTACTCGCGCCTGACGGGCTTCATGCACAACCAGGCAGGAAAGGCCGTGTTCCTCGTCGCGATGCCGGAATATTCCTACTATCCCAACAGGCTGTTCGACCTGAATGCGCTGAACAGCCTGGTGCGCGTGCGGCTGGAACTCGCCCGGAACAACGTGAGCCCGCTCGGCGTGCCCGCCTACCTCGCCAGTGCCGACAAGTCGCTGCAAAACCCGGAGACCGGCAAGCCTTTCGAATGGGACAGCGAACGCAGGGAGGTCTACTTCGTTCCCGCCATGGACTGGTTCAGCAGGCGCTTCCCGCTTGGCGGCCGCGTGCCCGGCAGGATAGGGCTCGCCGTGCCTGGAGCCGAGAAGGCGAAGTAACCGGCCTACGGCGGATGCCCCGCGCCTTACAGCGCCAGGGCGCAGCGGCGGATGGCCTGCGCCATCTCGTAGCCGTTGTTGAACCGCTCCGCCTTGTTCTTGGCGAGCGCGCGGTGGATGATGGCGCGTATGCCCTGCGGCAGATCGGGCCGGATGGTGGAAATGTCGGGAGTCGGGTCCTGCGTAATGCTGTACATCACCTGCATGTCGGTTTCGCCCTTGAACGGCAAGTGCCCAGTGACCAGCTGATAGAACGTGGCGCCCAGGGAAAACAGGTCGGACTGCCCGTTTACCTTGTCGCCCACCACCTGCTCGGGGGACATGTAGTAGGGTGAGCCCAGCACCACGCCGGTGCGGGTGCGCGAAAGGTTGGTCAGCCTCGAGATGCCGAAGTCCGCCATCTTGATGACGTTGCTGCCCGCATCGTACATGATATTTCCCGGCTTCACGTCGCGGTGCACGATTTTCTGCTCATGCGCATAGCCCAGCGCTTCTGCGGCGCGCTCCATGATTTCCAGCAGGGTGGGCAGCGGCAGCAGGCTGCCGGGCTTGGTATATTCCGTCAGCTCCACCCCGCGCAGAAATTCCATCGCGATATAGGCCAGGCCATGCTCTTCGCCGGCGCTGTAGAAATCCACGATGTTGGGGTGGTTCAGCGTGTCGAGAAATTCCGCCTCGCGCATGAAGCGCGCCTTGGCATCCTCCAGCGCATGCTGGTCGAACTCGCTCGCCAGGCTCATGGTCTTGAGCGCGGCGTCGCGGCGGTTCAGCCTGTCCCAGCCGAGATAGACCACGCCCATCGAGCCGCGGCCGATTTCGCGCAAAATCTCGTACTGGCCCAGCATCTTGACCTTGAGCGATGCCCGCCTTTGGGGCGAAGCAACATTGGGCTGCTCCGGTTTCTTCCAGAACTGGAGGTGATTCAAGAATTGCATACTCATGATCGTTTATCCTTTCTTCCGTTCATCCACTGCACGGACAAAAACAAACGAGGTCGGCACCTTTCAGCGGATGATATTAACGGAATTCGCTGCGCATGTATCGGGCCGTTTGTCGGTACATTCACGCCTATCCGGCCGTTTGTCGGAACCTCACGATTCCCGCATACACAGTTAGTTTAGGCATCGGCAAATGCGGATGGTTCACCGCGGCGCCAAAATAACCAGATATGGGTAAGGTCATGCCCTAGCGCCCCACACCCCCAGCACAGCCCCTCACACGCAAACCCTTATGGAACAAGCCATTGCGGTTCGGCAGCCCGGTTACAGCTAAAAAATCTCCTGCAATACCACCAGCGCATTCCACGCCGCATGCAGCGCAATGCCGGGATAGAGGCTTCTGGTGCGCAGGCGCAGATAGCCAAAGCACAGCCCCATGATGAAGTGGCTGGGGAACATCATCGGCAGCAGGTGCAGCACGCTGAACAACGCCGCCTGGATCAGCAGCGCCTCGCGCTCCCCCACGATGCGTTCCAGCGTGGACTGGATGATGCCGCGGAACGCCAGTTCCTCGGCCACGGCAGGCATGGCGCTGTTGACCAGCAGCATCACGCCTATGCCCCAGCCCGCCGCCTGGTAGGGCGCGGTCATGTGGATGATGGGTACGCCCGCTTTTTCGATCAGGTAGAAATAGAGCTGCAGCAGCGCCACAAAACCCAGGCACAGGCCGAACAGCCTGAGCGCGGTGCGCCGGTCGGCTTGCGGCGCGCCGAGCAGGGGCGAGATGTCGTGGTAGCGGTAGCAGGCGAACCACAACACGATCATGACTTCCGCGATGCTGCCCGACACATCGCTCCAGGGCGTCGAGTCGTTGCGCCCGACCAGCCCAATGACCAGCGAGGCCAGCAGCAACAGCCCGAACAGCTTGGCGATCAGCCTGAATTCGGACCAGTGCAGGTCGAAGCGCGAGCCTGGGCTCGCCTGCACGGCTGGCTCAGTCGCGCGTTCCGGTTGCAGCGCAGCGGGGTCCAGGGCCGCCCCGCAGGCCGGGCAGAATTTCGCCCCCGCGCGCAGCCTGCCCTGGCAGCGCGGGCAATGCTGCGCGGCGGGAGCGTCCGTCTCATCCATGCTCAGAGCGCAGCGCCAGCGCTGCCTTGATGCCGCGCGCGAGCAGGGTGATGATCAGGATTTTCACCAGCCAGCCCTGCGCGACGCTCGCGGGGTCCAGTATCGCGCTGACCACGATCACGGCGGCATAGGTCGCCGCGGCGATCAGCACCGCAGGCAACGGCGCGCGCCTGGACCACCACGCCAGCAAGGCCATGAGGACCGCCAGGCCGAGGTTGACGACCAATACGCTCCTTGCCTCCCACACGATCTTGTCGCGCAGCTGGCCTATGGTGTAGGTCACGCCGTCTATCTCATCGGGATACATCTCGCTGGCCTCCAGGCCCGCAAGGTTTGCCAGCGCCTTGTCCGCCTGGCGGTCGGCCATGCCATAAAACACCACCGCGCCCAGCACGAACAGCACCGACAGCCAGGCGATGGCGCTCGTCGCAGCCTTGACATGCTTGCCGTGCTGGCGCTGCTCGGCTGTGGGCATTTCATGCCCGCAGGCGCCGCAGAACTTGTCGTTGGGCTTGACCGGCTTGCCGCAGGCGGGGCACAGCAGCGGCTTCTTTTCCGATGCGGCCATCAGGTCACCGTCCACCCGCAGCAGGATGTCGGGCCTGACAAACAGCTTCGGCTCCACGGCCAGCGTGGCCGGCCGCCCGTCATCCAGGCTGAATGAGAACTCGCTCTTCTTGTTGTAATGGATCTTGACCGGAATCTCGCGCCCATTGACGTACAGCTTGTTTCTGAAAAACGTATTGAATTCGACGACCACCACGTTGGCGTCGTCCACATCCCACTGCATCTTCATGCTTCCCCCTTAACAAAACTGCCGGAACAGCCGTTGATCAAACATGCGCTATGGCATTTTTACATCATACGACAGGGGCAGATGCGCCTGCAAATCCGGAAGATATAGATATATCAGCCTACTCTCTCATTTGCGCTATCAGTTCTGATAGTTGTGAGGTGCTGATTTCTCATATCAAATGCTCCACGCAGCCACACCATAATTCGAACGGGATTTTGTGCTGCACAGCAAAACCGCACTGACGCACACCTGCGGAAGTGCTACCACACTCACAACACCGAAAAGGAGAATCGCCATGTCGAGCGTAAATGCTTACAACTTTGGTTGGCTGCGTGACTATCCAAGCGCATTCGACTATACGTCGGAACACAATGAAGTGTCGGTGAAGCACAAGCTGCTAGGCCAAACGAGACCTGTCAAATCACTTTTGGAGACGGTCAGCGTTGGGAAACCGCACGCCAAACTGGCCTCAAGCGTTGATCTGCGCCCGTGGTTTTCTCCCATCGAAGATCAAGGGGCACTGGGCTCATGCACTGCCAACGCCGGCGTCGGACTCGTCGAGTACTATGAGCGCCGCGCCTTCGGCAGGCACATTGATGCTTCGCGCCTGTTCTTGTACAAGGCCACGCGCGATCTGCTGGGATGGACGGGGGATACCGGCGCTTTCCTGCGCAACACTGCTGAAGCCCTGGTGCTGTTCGGTGTGCCGCCGGAACAATACTGGCGATATGACATCAGCAAATTCGACGTCGAACCCAGCGCATTTTTGTATTCATTTGCCCAAAATTATCAAACCATCAATTATTACCGTTACGATCCGGCAGGGACTGTGACCGCCAATTTGCTGGCGCACATCAAAGCCCATCTGAATGTTGGCCTGCCCTCCATGTTCGGCTTTACTGTTTACAGCTCCTATTCGCAGGCCTCTGCCAATGGCGGCAAATTCCCCTATCCGGCACCAGGCGAGCGAGTGGTTGGCGGGCATGCCGTTGTTGCGGCCGGCTATGATGACAAGATGAAAATCAAGAATACCAACCCCGGTGGCATCGAAACCACCGGCGCCCTGCTGATCCGCAACTCCTGGGGCACCGGGTGGGGCGAAAACGGATACGGCTGGCTTCCCTATGACTACGTGTTGAACAGACTGGCTGTTGACTGGTGGTCCATCCTCAAGGAGGAATGGATTGATACAGGAAACTTTGGCTGACCGGCATAAATACTGCCGTTTGATTTCGGAGCCGGATCAGGCTGATCGCAGGCACGTAAGTCACCAGCACGAGGTAGGCCAGCATCACGAACACCCAGGGCAGGGTCGCCAGCGAGACTTCGGCCAGCCCCATCCGCGACAGGTGGCTGGCGACGAACAGGTTGAGCCCCACCGGCGGGTGGATCATGTGGGCCGCGTATTGCAGTTGGAATTGCAGATCAGAAAACCGGCTTGCCGTCATGGCTTCTCCAGCTCGCCTGACGCGGTGCGGCCAATGGGTCATTATTTATTCTACTGATGTGATTGACACAGGATTTCACACTGACATATTATGTTTATCCCAATCAATTTAATTTACAGAAGGGGAGATATAAAGTGGGAAACACATTGAAATTTGTAGTCGCTGCCGCTGGTTTGATCGCTGTGTCGGCCATGCCTGCATCCGCTGGCACCTTTTCGACCGGTGCATGCAAAGCCTGCCATGCAATCGATAAGGACATTGTAGGCCCTGGCTGGAAGAAAATTGCTGAAAAATACGGCAACGAAGAAGCCCTGGCAAAGGTCTTCAAGGATGGCTTTAAAGTCGAAGATCGTAAAATAGCCCAGGAAGAGCCTAAATATAAGAACCAGGCAGCCATTATGACGGGACAGTACACCTCCCTGATCAAGGGCCATGAAGATGACGCAGCAAAAGCGCTTTTTGAAGCTGTGAAGTCTGGCAAGATGTAAGGCTCGGATTCCATCCGTAGTGAAGAGGCGGCCTTCGGGCCGCCTTTTTTATGGGGTTAGCGCAAGCTCGCATGCTGCGCCTGCCAGGGTGAACACCATGACCGCTTTGCGGATAAGGGGTAAACTTCTGCTTTGTCCCAGCGGACATCGATTTACCTATCTCAAGGGGAGCGGTAATGCTCTTTGGGCCACATCGCTGCCTTGTTGCCCTCAACCCCTCTCTCCCCCATACAGCACGCTGGCCGGTTCGCGGCCGTTCCGGCTCACTTCCAGGCCGGTGATGTGCAGTTCGATCGCGCCGGTCCCGGCTTCGTTTTCTTCTGCAGCACAATCGCCCTCGGCACAGTCTTTTTCTTCCGTGCCTTCGGCCTTACCCGCTTCCTGCTCCGCTGCAGCATGGCGCACGGTGGCGCTGGCGCGCAGGCTGACCTGGGTGCCGGGTTTCAGCGGTTGCTTGTCGAGGCCGAGCGCCTTGAGTTGTTCTGCGTCGAGGTGCAGGCACAGGCCGCCGCAGGCGGCGCTGGCGTCCGGGTTCAAATTGACCATGGTCATGTTGGCTTTCCTATCGAGTATTTTCGCTGTTGAGCCCATTCATGGTTCGACATGCTCACCACGAACGGAGGGACGCATTTAGTAAAAGGCCACGACAGCCGTTGCCGTGCCGCCGGTGGTGCCGCGGATGGCGATGGGGATCATCATGCCGCAGGCGGTGGCCGGGAAGGTGAGCGTGGCGCTGGTGCCATCGGCCATGGTGACGATGAGCGTGCCCGCGCCGCCTATCAGAAGCGCGCGCGTGGCCTTGTTGGCATCGCCGGATGGCGGGGTGATGGCGCCGCCGCCCACGGTGACGGCGACTGCGCTTTCCACCGGCAGCACCGGCAGGGCTTGTTGTCTCAGGAATGGGTCCATTTCATTTTCCTTTCATCGGTTAAATACTACTTACGAAAAACAAACACTGCGTTCCAGGGATTCCGCCCTCTCCCCTGTGCGCCGCCGAAGGTCAGGCGCAAGCAAGCGGTGGCTTAGGCGAGCACTGTTCGAGCTTCGAGCGGCACAGCCGCGAGGGCGAGTTGCGCAGCCCCGCTTGTCTTGTGACTGAGCGAGGGCATGCCGAAGGCGTGGCGTACCGGGGGCGCCTTCTTTGGGTTACCTTTCTTGGCAAGACAAGAAAGGTAACCAGCAGCCGGGCTCCCCCGGCTAAGTTGAAGTTGGTGCGCTTCCGGCGCTACCCGCCTCCCGACAACATCCCCATCACGTCGCTCAGCGCATTGCCGCCTCCTTTAGTGGGGGCGTTGGCCAGCTTGGCTGCGGTGTCGGCCTGCTGGTTCAGCATGGCGCCCTGCTGCGCCTGGGCCTGGGCTTGCGCGCGCTGCTGGCGCACCACGGCGACCTTGTCGTCCGGCACGATCAGCTCGGGCTCCACGCCCAGCATGTCGGAATAGGCTTCCACCCATTCGTCGGCGTTGAATTTGTCCAGCACGTCCGGCTTGAAGCGCGCCACCTGGCCCAGGTTGCCGACGAAGCGGTCGATGCCGTTGGTGGCAATGGCGCGCTGCGCCTGCGCCAGCATGGAGACCAGCTCGATGTTCAGGTCCTGGCCGTGCAGCTCGGGCGGCGGGGGCGGCAGCACCTGGCCTTCGAGCAGGCTGTCGAAGGCCATGTCCACCAGCGGCATGAGCAGCTCGTTGTGCAGGCGCTCCAGCACCGGGCCCAGCATGAGCATTTTCTCTTCCTGCAGCTGCGCCACTTCGGTGGCGGTCTTGCGCGTGTCCACGTCGTTGGCGAGCATGAGGAACAGGTCGGCATAGAACGAGCTGTTGATGCGGCTGCGCACGTCCTGGATGTCGGCGAGCAGGTGGTTGAGGTCCAGCCTCACCTCGAACATGCTCCTGATGCCGGGCGAGGCGCCTGCGGGATCGTAGAAGGTGATGCCGCCGGGAAGCCGGTCCACGTCGCGGTTCTTGAGCTGGCTCGGCACCTGCAGCGGCGGGTTGCTCATGTAGTCTATGCCCTGGCTTTTGCGCAGCTGCTCCTGCTGCAGCTGCTTGATGTCGCCCAGCGCTTCCATGCCGGGGCTGCTGCCGTACACATCGCCCCCGGAGACCGCCCAGCGCGGGGCCAGCACGCGGAAGCTCTTGTAGCCGGAGACGCGCAGGGGCTTGTCCGGATCGCCGCCCAGTTCGTAGTAGACCGATTTCCACGGCATGTTGCGCGCGTCGCGCTTTCCGGGCTCGCGGTCGGCGCGCGGTTCCACGGCATGCACCACCGTCACCCATTTATCCAGGGAGCCCGAGTCGTACATGGATTTCACCGTGCCGCTGACGTTCTCGATACCGAATTCCTTCACCAGCTCGCCCACGGTCTTTTCGAATTCGCGGTACAGCGTGCACACCCGGCCCTGCCAGTCGGTGGCGATGCAGTATTCGCCCGCGGTGAGCGGATAGTGGTGGATGATGGTGTTGTAGTCCTCCGCCACCACGCAGGCCGCCGTGCCGAAGGCGCCCAGCTCTTCATACATGCCGTGCAGCGCGCGGTAGGTGTTGGAGCGCTGGAACACGTCGAGCATGATGCGCGTGGATTGCGCCAGCCACAGCTTGACCGGATAGTGCTTGGCCAGGGCGGGGTCGGATGTGGAAAGGCGGAACCACGGGCGCGCGGGCGAGGTGAGCCCGCCCATGAGACCTGCTGCCAGCGTGCGCAGGGCGCGCGTGCCGGTGTTGTCGTAGATGTTGTTGTGGCGCTTCCAGCCCTTGTTGCGGTCCTGCGCGAAATAGCGCCCGGCGCGCGGCAGCAGGTAGAGGCTGATCTCCTGCCAGTGCGCCCACCAGGTGGCGCGCTCGGCCTTGAGCTGGCCCAGGCGCGTGATGACTTGCTGTTTTTCGGATGGTTGGGTCATGTGCCTGCCTTTAAGTGTTGACCTGCATTACTCCCCCAGCAGCGTCGGCTTGTTGAGCTTGAGCGCATTGGGGTCCACGCCGGAAGTGCCGGTGAGGAAAGTCTGCGCCACGCCCTTCTGCCCGCCCGCCTGGCCTGCGCCATTCAGCCCGCCCATGATGCCCTGGAGATTGGGGGCCTTCTCCGCTTGCGGCGGCGGGGGCGGCGGCGGCAGGTTGGGCATCTGCGGGGCCTGCTGTTGGCTTGCCTGATAGGCGCTGATTACTAACATTGCTGCGGCTGAATAAGGATCACTCATTACCCAAGCTCCTTGCTGTAGATGATTTCATGAACACCACATCCCAGGCGCGGTATCAGTTGTTCCAATGCAGTGTCCGGCTTGGCGTGCCACATCATCATGCGTGCGCCCTTCTCCTTCGCCAGCCGTTCTGTCTCGCGAATCAGACGCAGCCCCAGCCTGCCGCCGCGATGCTCAGGCGCCACATACAGCGCATCGTTGTGCGCATAGCGCAGGCCGGAGTAATGCAGGTGAGGGCCGACAAAATTGATCGAGTAGCCGGTTATTTCATCCCCGGCGTAGGCGACCAGCGCGAGCAACGCCCCGCTCTGCTCCA
>DATDDB010000023.1:0-29791 GCA_036524005.1 Gallionellaceae bacterium
GATGGGTATCGCTGCGCTCCACCCATCCTACGCTTGCTAGGAGCGATATTTCTCGAAAAAGGATAAGTCAACGTCGTACACAATGCGCTTCTTCAAACCGAGTTCGACGCGTTCAAACATTTGCACAAGTTTTACCCCGTCCACCAACTCTATTTTCGGCGCTCCTTCTCTACTCGCCTCTTGGATTGCGGCATTGGTAAATGTAGAGGTGGTCATCATGATGCCTTTTTCCGCACGTCCGATCATTGCATTCCGAAAATCACCGACCTGCGCGCGTGATACCGCGTTGCCTTCCCGATAACGTTTGCATTGAAACAGAACCCTAAAGGTTACGAACGGGTTAACTTCCAGTGTTCCGAATCCGTCAATGCCATCATCGGCGCCCCTGCCGGTAACCTCAACATTCTCAAAACCGGATTCACGAAGTAATTCTCGACAAATTTTTTCAAAGCCCTCTGGGCTCAAGCCTCTCAATACGTCAATTAACGATGGGCTGTCTGACGACTCTGAATTCTCTGGGGAGACTTCGTTGGTAATCTCTGCAAGCGCTTTTTCAGAAACTAGTGGAAGCTCCCTGCTCTTACGGTTTGCTTGGTTAATTGCAACCCTGTTTAGAAAGATGGACCGCGCTTCATCAGGTGTAAGGAACGTTTTCCGCCCCCTTTCCGTGAGCTTCCAAGTTCCGTAGCGAGAGTCATCAATTAGGCCTTCCCAAACCAAGTATTGTCTAGCCCACGCTACCTGATTATGAAATCTGCTCCCACCTGACTTCAATGTCTTATCGAGAATTTCATCTGAGAGGTTGAGGTTAATGGCAATTCGGTTAGAAACCTCACGAGGTTTGCCAGAATCCCCCAAGTCACGAAGGGCATCGAGCAGCGGGCCGAACCAATTTACGAATTCAGCCGTAGTTTGCCTGCTCACAGCTTATACCCCCGGTGCACCGCCACCACGCCGCCGGTCATGTTGAAATATTCCACGCGTTCCAGGCCCGCATCCTCCATCATTTTTTTCAGCTCTTCCTGTCCCGGATGCATGCGGATGGATTCGGCGAGATAGCGGTAGCTATCCGCATCATTGGCGATGAGCTGTCCCATCTTCGGCAGCAGCTTGAAGGAATACAGGTCGTAGGCCTTTTCCAGCGGCTTGGCGACCTTGGAGAATTCCAGCACGATCACGCGGCCGCCGGGCTTGAGCACGCGGGTCATCTCCTTGAGGGCGGCGTCCTTGTGCGTGACGTTGCGCAGGCCGAAGGCGATAGATACGCAGTCGAAATAGTTGTCCGGGAAGGGCAGGTGCTCGGCGTCGCATTGCGCGGTGGGGGTGGCGATGCCTTCGTCTATCAGCCGGTCGCGCCCCACGCGCAGCATGGCATTGTTGATGTCGGTGAGCACCACCTGGCCGGTCTCCCCGACTTCCTTGAGGAACAGCCTGGATAAATCGGCCGAGCCGCCCGCCACGTCCAGCACGCGCTGGCCGCGCCGCACGCCGGAGACGCTCACCGCAAAGCGCTTCCAGATGCGGTGCAGTCCGGCGGACATCAGGTCGTTCATGATGTCGTATTTGCTGGCCACCGAGGTGAACACGCCCGCCACGCGCCTGGCCTTGTCCTTCTCGTCCACCTTTTCAAAACCGAAATGTGTCTCTGCCATTCTCTATGCTCCATCGTTTGCTCCCCTCCCCGCCGGGAGAGGGGTTGGAGGAGGACGCTCTCATTTCTACCCCCTCCCTAGCCCTCGCCCCTGCATGGGGAGGGAACATCTGTCAGGCGTCGCGCGAGGCGCCCGCCTCTTCCAGTTGCCTCAGGTAATCCTGCCACAGCGCCTCCTGGTTTGCGCCCAGCTCGTGCAGGTAATCCCAGCTGTACAGCCCCGAGTCATGGCCGTCGTCGAACACCAGCTTGATGGCATAGCTCCCCACCGGCTCGATCTCAAGCAGCATCACGTCGCGCTTGCCCACCTGCAGGGTCTCCTGCCCTGGTCCGTGTCCCTTCACCTCGGCGGAGGGCGACATGACGCGCAGGTATTCGAATGGAAGCTGGAAGCGCGCGCCATCGTCGAAGGCAAGCTCGAGTTGCTTCGATTTCTGGTGCAGGATGATTTCGGTCGGCGCGGGCATGTCAGTGGCAAGTACGGAATGGCGCATTATCGCATGAAAGGGAATCTTCAAATGAAACCGGGCAGGGGTTTGCCAGGACAATCCTGGGGAGGCAACCCTGGGAAAGGCAGGCAAAAAAAACCCCTGGGGGGACAGGGGCGAGGAGGGGACTACAAACCTACTAGGAGAAATCACATCGGGAGCGTCATGCTGGCAAGGTGCCATGCCTTTCTGGGCGGAAAGCCTTTCCTGCGAAAATATTCGTAATTACCGATGAATTGTGCGAGCCTGGCAAATTTGCGTGACATGACAACTCCTTTCGTTTTCTAAATTTGGACTGCAATGCAATCTCATACCGCCAGAAACCGTGACGCACAAATCAGACTATTCCCCCTTCATGCCACTGCATTCACTGTCGGCTGTACGATCAACCTCAGCACGGACTTCCCCGTATGGCTCAAATGCACGAGACTCAATTTGCCGGGGAAAGTGCTGCCATGCCGGTTCTGAATTTGAAAAAGATGTCCACAATGACAGAGGAAACCGAACAGCGGGTTGATCTCTCCATCCTCGACCAGGTTGACCACAGAGAGCTGGGGCAATAACCGGGAAACGTGCTGCCAGGTCAATTCATGACGGGTGTAGCCGAATAATTCCTCGCCGGCCTTGCTGCAGTCGCAGATCATGCCGCGTTCGTCCAGAGTCAGCGTGGCGGGTTCGCGCCAGCCGGAAGTGCGCTTCGGAGCCAGATCCAACACCTCATTCATAGCGCTCATGGTCAATACCCCTTAATTGAAGATTTGATTTCCGCCTCGGCCGCCACCCAGTCTTCAACTTCCGCACCGGGAGCAAACCCTCTCGCTTGCGCCCTGTAATAAGCGCGTAATGCAATCCGCTCATACAAATCAGCGGGGGGCGGGTCGCGGCGCTCGACCACGCCACTGACTACCGTCTTGATTATATTGACCAAACTCATAGCATGGCCCCCGAAAAGGTGGTTAAGAGAACACAGATTGCGTGGGAAGGAATTTAGGGGGATATGGCAAATCAATGAATACTGGGAAATGGGTATTTAAAATCAATAAGTCAGGTATCGGGCCAAACTCTTATGCGATCAGCATAAGTGCTTGAGTCAACGAAACAATAAGTCCGACCGGGCCTTCTGCTGCAAGGGATTGTGAAATTCAACGAGCGGTGGATAATAAGGAAAAGGGCTGTGCCCGCTCTCCAGCACAGCCTTGCCCGGAGAAGAGGAGCAAGGAGCTATGAGACTGCGACTGCGGATTCTGTGGCTTTTTCTTTCGTCGTTATGGCGACCCGGGTTATAAGGACGCGTAAATTTAAAGCCTAGTTACCCCTTGCACATACAACTCCATTGACGAGTACATAATGCTCAAATTAAACCGGATCAGCTTTGGGGGAACCGCAGCTATCGTGAGCAGCATGGCGCTCATCGTGGGTCTTGAAACGGCCGACGCCACAAAAAAGACCATCATCACCGCGCTGTTGATTGCCGCTCTCGCCGACAATCTGACCGATTCCTTAAGCGTGCATATCTATCAGGAATCCGAACGCATGGCGGAAAAAGAGGCTTTTTACGGAACACTCACCAACTTTGCCACCCGGCTGGCCCTGTGCCTGAGCTTCGTGCTTCTCGTGGCAGCGCTTCCGGTTTCGATAGCCACTACAGGGGTACTGGTTTGGGGCGCACTCCTGCTCGCCACGCTGACATATTTCATTGCGCAGGAACGGCAGGCGAACGCCTGGACTGAGGTGGCCAAACACCTCGTGGTTGCTGGGCTAATCATCATCGCCAGCAAGGGAATTGGTTACTGGATCAGCAAATGAGGCACGATGGATAACCATCAACATTCCCACCACCACCACGCACACTCCCCTGCGCAGGTCACGAACCGGGCATTTGCACTGGGCGTCACCCTCAACATTGCATTCGTGGGGATAGAAGTGGGCTTTGGCTTGCAGGCCAATTCACTGGCGCTGCTGGCGGATGCCGGGCACAACTTCAGCGACGTGGTCGGCCTGATGGTGGCCTGGGGAGCGGTGGTGGCCGCAAAGCAGGTTCCTTCCGAGCGCTACACCTACGGATTGCGCAGTTCCACCATACTGGCGGCGCTTGCCAACGCGATGCTGCTGCTCATCGCGGTGGGCGGCATCACATTGGAGGCAGTCCAGCGCATTTATCACCCGGCCGCTGTCGTCGAAACGACCATGATCTGGGTGGCCACAGCGGGAGTGGCGGTCAATCTGGGGACCGCCCTGATGCTGATGAAGGGGCACCGGCACGACATCAACCTGCGCGGCGCATTCCTGCATATGCTGGCCGATGCTGCCGTGTCGGTCGGCGTCATCATCGGCGGCGCAGGCATGCTCTGGACCGGATGGTTGTGGCTAGACCCGGCCATCAGCATGATGATCGCCATCGTGATTTTTGCCGGTACCTGGGGCTTGCTGCGGGCTTCACTGCGCCTCTCGCTCCATGCCGTGCCAAGCAGCATCGATTTGAACGAGGTGATGTCTTTCCTGCAAGCCTTGCCTTACGTGCAGGAGGTGCATGATCTGCATATCTGGGGGATGAGCACCACCGAGATCGCGCTGACGGTGCACCTGGTCACGCCCGCGGGGCATCCGGGCGACGGGGTTCTCCACCAGTTGTCGCAAGAGCTGGAGCATCGCTTCGCCATCTCGCATGCGACGATACAAATCGAGCTGGGCGAGGAAGGCGTGTCGTGCAGGCTGGCACCGGAAGACGTGGTATAGCGCGCACCAGAATCACTCCTGACACCACGCTGTCAGCAGCGGGGGCGTAGATTCCTCCTGTCGAATTTCCGACATCACCAACAAGGAGAAATAAATGTCCGACACGATAGAGCTGGTGCGTTTTCGCCTGAACCAGGGCAAGACTGCGGCAGATTGGCTCAAGGCCAACGAAAAGATCAACGACTGGATGAAGGCACAGCCCGGTTTCCGCTTTCGCAGCGTTTCGGAAACCGCGGACGGGGAGTGGTGGGACCTGGTGTATTGGGAAAGCCTGGAAGCCGCGCATGCCGCAGGCGAAAAATTCATGCCGGCGATGGGGACGGTGTGCGCTCCTCTGGTCGCCCCGGGCAGCGTGGTGGTGACGCGCAGCAAGGCACATGTGATGCAGCAGGGCTAAGGAGCGGGCGATGACCAGAATCAGCATCCTGTATCCCAACACCGGGAAGTTCGACATGGAGTACTACCTCAACACGCACATGCCGCGCTCCATCTCTTTGCTGAGCAAAGGGAAGGGCTATCGCGGGGTTTCGGTCGAGCGCGGGGTGGGCGGCGCGACACCCGGCTCGGCGCCGGAATTTGTCGCGATGTGCCACTACCTGTTCGACAGCGGCGAGGATTTCATGGCAGCATTCATGCCTCATGCTGCCGAACTGCAGGGCGATATTCCGAACTACACCGGGATTGCGCCCATCATCCAGTCAAGCGAGGTGGCCATCAGCCGATAAAGGAACAAGGTGCGCAAGTCCGAACGACTCTTCCAGCTGGTGACCCTGCTGCAGGGCCGCCGCACCGCCATGACCGGCCAGGCCCTGGCGGACGAGCTGGGCGTGACGGTGCGCACCGTTTACCGCGACATCCAGGCGCTGGTCCTTTCCGGCGTGCCGATAGACGGCGAGGCGGGCGTGGGCTACCGGCTGCGCGCGGGTTTCGACCTGCCGCCGCTGATGTTCCAGATGGAAGAGATCACCGCGCTGCTGGCGGGCAACCGCATGGTGCAGGCGTGGACCGACCCGGCCCTGGCGGCAGCCGCAAAGCGCGCGGAAACCAAGATACTTGCAGTGCTCACGCCCGCGATGCTGAACGAAATATCGCGCCTGCCCTACCGCATACCCGTTTACAGCAACGGCGAGCGCGAGACACACGGCATGTTGCGCAAGGCATGCGAACTGCGGCTCAAGGTTGCCGTCGGCTACCGCGACATGAATGGCGAGGAAACCGAGCGCACCCTGTGGCCGCTGGGCATGGTGGGCTGGGGCGATCACTGGACGCTCCTGGCCTGGTGCGAAAAACGCAATGCCTACCGCAACTTCCGCTTCGACCGCATCCTGCGCATCGACTGCCTGCCGGAACATTTTCCGCAACATCCCGAGCGCAACCTGGAACACTACCTGACGGTCGTGATCGGGGTGGGAGATGAGCAGAAACCGGCCTAGCAGCCAGTTCCATTCACCAACAAGAGAGAACTGCATAAGGAGACGCCATGAACAAACCCATCATCAATATCAATGACGTGGAACTGCTGCCACGCCCGCCCGCCTTTGCGCCCAAGGGTGAGGCGGCACAACGCTATGATGCGCGCATGGGGATGATAGGCGCGCGCATCGGCGCACAAAAGCTGGGGTACAACCTGACTGCCGTCCCCCCGGGCAAACGCGCTTTTCCGTTGCACAATCACCATGTCAACGAGGAAATGATGTATGTCATCGAGGGCAGCGGCGAAATCCGCATCGGCGATGCGTCCTATCCTGTCCGCCCCGGCGACATCGTGGCACTCCCCCCCGGCGGCAAGGAAACGGCACACCAGGTCGTCAACACCGGCAGTGCCGAACTGAAATACCTGGCGGTGAGCACCAAGATGACGCCGGAAGTCGTGGATTACCCCAATACCGGCAAATTCGGATTGCTGGCAGAATATCCGGCAGGACCCGACGGCAAGCCGAACATATTACGCTTCGTGGGGCGCGCCGAGCAGAGTGTGGATTACTGGGAAGGAGAGTAATACCGCAAGGAGGGAATCACAGTTTCACTGCGGATCCGCTCCCACCACCTGGCAGCCGTTGCTGACCCGCAAGGTGAATTCGCAAGGGGCAGGATGGGTTACCTGGCGATCGAGGCGTGCCGAGCACCCCGCATCTTCCATAATTGCCCTCTTGCCGTCTTTACTGCACAGCAACACCACCGCGTAGGGGTTTTGATACTGCACTTTCAGTAGATAATGCTGGAATTCCGGTGCCAGCAAACTCTTGTCGTGTTGGGTGGCCGCTTCCAGAATAGCCGCATCGCTAACTGCGGCTGTGCGCGGATGGTCGAGAAAATATGTCTCGACCGCCGGGCTCAGATTGACCATTTCTGTCGAGAGCTGGCCGCGTTCGTCTGCATCGGGGAGCGTGGGCTGCGTGACACAACATGCGCTCAGCATCAAAATTGCGGTCAGGCTGATCAAGGCAAGAAGCTTCATGGCATCAACTCCAGTAAGTCATACGGCCGTTTACATCGACCCCGCTATCAAGACTCCAGCTTGCCAGCGCATCCAGCACGGACGGACGATTTTGCAGCGACAACGACATCCAGCCCCATAAATCCAGGGTATTGCCGAATGCCTTCCGATAGATCTCCTCAAACCCCATGGTCTTACCGGCAAACGGCGTGGAAAGATCCTGGATATATTGCTGATCGGGATCATCCGGATATACCAGGGCCGCATTGGCGGCAACATGGCGCATGAAAGGAACCAGCTTGGTGCTGCTCTGGGCAAGGCTCATCATGATGCGCATGGCACGATGCCAGTCATGGATTTGCGGTGCCGGGTGCCCTGCATATATGCTGGTCAGCATGTCCTGCCACAACTGTGCGACATCCGGATCCATGCGATGATCGTTGTCCCCGTCAGAGCAATTGATTATGTTATAGGAGATTTGACGGTTATATGAAATCGCTCCCAGATTGAGCCGCCTTTGCGCGTACACATCCTGTGACATTTCGCAGCGGCGGTGCTCGGTCTTGTGTTGCTCATAAGCCCCATGTACTTTTATATTGACTATCGGGTGTATGGTTCCATCGGTGGCAACATGTGAAGCGAAACCGAATAGCCACGCCATGCATTTTTGCCGGACATTGTCATTCTCCATGCCGCGCAGTTTTGCGATGCCGCTACGCAACAATTCAAGAGCATGTTCCTTGTGCATGGAGTCCGCCCATGCGGCCGAATCGCTGCTGGTGATGTCGAGATAGGGATAATCGGGCGAGACCGCGCCGACGATACAAAACTTTTTCCATAAGCCCAAAGCCCGCCTGGCGTCATCATGCAACAGTCCCGGCCGCCGGTATATGGCTTCTTCAATCGCCTCCTGCACCAGGGTTATGTGAACATATCCGCCCGACATCGTTAAGCTCCCCTGTGCATGATCGCTATGAGGTGGCCGCGCTTGCCATTCGTTCCTGTCCGCAGCTTATTTCTTCATTGCCGCCTGAATCTGGTTTGCGCCGTAGGGCAAGAACAGCAAGGCACCCAGCTTGAAATAGTCGGAAAAACTTTGCGCCCACTGAGTATTGATCTCTTTATCGTTAAAACCAGCCCAAAGCAGGAAAAGGCCGAACCCGACAAACATCGCGATCAATGCCAGCGATCCCATGAACGCGATGAGCCGGCTTGAACTGGCCACCATCACCGGGGTGTTGATGTTGGTGCCCTGAGGAAGATCGGCTTCTTCAGAAAGCGCCTCGTGCAGCCTCCAGCCATCGCGTAGCGATTTCTTGATGGTGACCAATGCCGCGAACAGGAACGCGATGAGGACAATCGATGTCACCCAGTAAGCCGAAGGAGAGGAAGAACCGGACAGCTGCTTCACGGCTGCCGTCGCAACCGGAGCACTGGCGGCGGCGACTTCGGAAGCTCCTCCAGCTGCAGCCATCGCATTCGATATGAAAAAGAAACTGGTGATCAGCAAAGCGTGGACTAATTGCTTCATGGTGACACCTCATACTAGTGTTGGTTCGGGAACGGATACGCCGCTCGTCGGCAGCCTCTGTAACACTGCCGCAACATTGTATGACATGCAAAATTTAAATAAACCTATCAAAACTAATAGGATGCAACAGTTGAACTTTCACTGAAAAAAGCATAATTTATAAACCCTGGATTTGAGACAAACTCCGCAACCGCCGACCCAGAATCAGGAGAGACCCGTTCCAGGCATACGCGTTCTCACGGCAGCATGGCGGAGCCGAAAGAAACAACAAATTTCTTCAGGAGGACATCATGGCTGAGCTGACCATCACCACCTTTCTCTCGCTGGACGGCGTGATGCAGGCACCCGGCACCCCCGAAGAAGACACCAGCGGAAATTTTACCCATGGCGGCTGGGTGTTCCCCCTCGCCGATGAGGACTTTGGCAAGACCATGGTGGCGATCTTTTCCAAGGCCGATGCCTTCCTGCTGGGGCGCACGACTTACGACATATTTGCAGCGTATTGGCCCAAGGTGACCGATCCCAAGGATGCGATAGCCGCACGGCTGAATATGCTGCCGAAATTCGTCGCCTCGCGCACCAGGACGGATTTCGGCTGGGATGGGAGCTCGCATATCAAAGACGTAGTGAAGGACATGGCCAGTCTCAAGGCGCGCTTCGTGCGCGAGGTGCAGGTACACGGGAGCGGCGGGCTGGCACAGACGCTCATGCAGCACGATCTGATCGATGAATACCGGCTGCTGACTTTTCCTGTGGTGCTGGGAAGCGGCAAGCGGCTATTCGGCGCAGGGGCGGTGCCTGCATCGTTCCGGCTGGTGAGCAGCAGCACGACCAGCAAGGGGGTGGTCGTCAGCGTCTACCGCAGGGCAGGCAAGCTGCAGACAGGCTCGTTTACCCAGGATTGAAGCAGCCTTACAGGCTGCGTATCTTGGCCAGCAGCGCAGTGGTGGAGCGCACGTGGATGAAGGGAATGCTGTGCACGGTGCCGCCCCAGCCCTGCACCTCCCTGGCGCCGACGATTTTATCCGGAGCCCAGTCGCCGCCTTTCACCAGCCTGTCGGGACGGCAGGCCAGTATCAGCTGCAACGGTGTGTCCTCCTCGAAGGGCACGACCAGGCTGACCGATTCGAGCGCGGCGAGCACGGCCATGCGGTCGTGCTGGTTGTTCACCGGGCGGTCATCGCCTTTGCCGAGGCGGCGCACGGAGGCATCGCTGTTGACGCCCACCACCAGTGCGGCGCCCAAGGCGCGCGCTTGGGCGAGATAGGTAACATGGCCACGGTGCAGGATATCGAAGCAGCCATTGGTAAAAACCAGCGGCCGTGGCAGGGCTATGGCGCGCGCGACGAAGTCGGCGGGTGTGCAGATTTTTTCCTCAAAATTCATGTCTGGGTATGCAGGCAGCGATTTGTTGTGCGCAACGCGGCATGGCGGCGAAAACCGATTCCGCTAGTCGAGGTAGTCGAACAGCAGGACGACGCGCTGCACGCGGTTCGTGGTGCTGGCAATCTCCGCAGCCGCAGCGCCTTGCTTGCGGTTCACGTTGCCCATCAGGTACACCGCGCCGTTCTCGGCAACAACCTTGATCTGGTCCGAGCTTAAGGCAGAACTTCCGCGCAGGCGGCGCTTCACATCGCTGGTGATCCAGCTGTCGGTGGTGCGCGTGGAAAGGCCGCTGATTTCATCCACCACCAGTTCGTTGCTGATTGCCCTGACCTTGGGCACGCCGCCGACCAGTTTTTCGATTTCTGCCCTGGAGGCTGCGTTCGGCACCTCGCCGGTGAGCAGCAGGCGGCGGTTGAAACTGGTGACGGTTACATGGACCTTGCCGCTGTGTCCGCTGTTGATGCGCGACATTGCGTCGGACTCGATATTTTCGTCGTCAAAAACCGAGACGACCGGGGCATTTTGCGGCGCGACGCATCCGGACAGCGCAGCCAGGAACGCGATTGCCGATACCACAATGATGATCCGTCGCATCAGCCTTCGCCCAGCAGCAGGTGGTCGATGGCGTCGCACAGGCAATGCAGCACCAGCAGGTGCACCTCCTGGATGCGCGCGGTGCTCGGCGATTCCACGCACAGGTGGTGGTCGCCAGGCGCCAGGATTTTTCCCATGGCGCCGCCGTCGCGGCCGGTGAGCGCAATCACGGTCATGCTGCGTTCATGCGCGGCGTGTATTGCTTCGACCACGCTGGGCGAATTGCCGCTGGTGGATATCGCGAGCAGCATGTCGCCCGGCATGCCCAGCGCCCGCACTTGCCTGGAAAACACCAGCTTGTATTCGTAGTCATTGGCGATCGAGGTCAGGACCGAGCTGTCCGTGGTCAGCGCGATGGCGGGCAGGCCAGGCCGCTCCATCTCGAAACGGTTCACCAGTTCCGCTGCAAAGTGTTGCGCATCGGCAGCCGATCCGCCGTTGCCGCAGGCGAGGATTTTTCCGTCGCGCATGAGGCATTCAACCAGCGCGTTCGCCGCGTCGGCAATGGGGCGCGCGAGCGCATCCCTGGCCTGGAGTTTGGTTTGTGCGCTGGCCTCGAAATGCCCGGAAATTCTGCCTATCAGATCCATGTTGCCGAAAACTCGTTAAAACGAAAGCGGATATTACCGCAATCAAGCACTAAAAGCATTTTTGACCCACTCGATTTGGCTTCCGTCTGAAGCATGCAACAGTACCGCGTCAAACCGGCAAGGCGGGATTTTCCGCAAAGTGGAAAGATAATGCCGGGCAGTGGTCAGCAGTTTGCCTTGCTTGGCCCAGCCTATGCTGGCAGCAGCACCGCCGAAATCAGTGCGGTTGCGCAAGCGAACTTCTACAAAAACCAGAGCCGGACCATCCTGCATGATCAGGTCGATTTCGCCGAAGCGGCAGCGGTAATTCTGGTGCAGCAGCGAAAGTCCGTTTTGTTGCAGGAATTTCGCCGCTAATTGTTCTGCCTGCGCCCCGACGCTCACTCGTTTTCTACTGGGTCGGTTGCCGCTGGCGCGCTGGCCCCGGCAGCACGTTTTGCTGCCTTGAGTTCGGCCTGCGCCTCGGGAGTGAGTCCCATGCCCTGTTTGAATTCCGCCAAAACCGCCTCGCGGTCGAATTGATGATTCGGGTTCAAACGTATCGTACCGGTCACGCCATCCAATGGCATTGCGGATTGCTGGCGGCCGTCGATCATGATGCGGATCAGGCGGTATGCATCTATTCCGAGCGCATATAGACGCTCCATGTCGATTTCCAGCGGCGGGTTAGAGCGTGGGTACTTGAACACTGCGGCGTGGTCTTGTTGTAGCAACCATGGCATATCCAGAAAAACCACATCGCGTAAGTCGTAATTAATCAGTGTATCCGCATTGCCGTTGAAAATTTGCGAAGTCGCGTAAACCGGCAGCATGGCGTTTAGGAAAGGACGGAACATGCGCGCCTTCTCGGCAGTGGCAGCGACAAAAACCACATTGCCAGGATCGATGGGCAAGTCGGCAAAAATGGTGTTGTCGCCCTTGAAAATCTTGGTCGCGACAATTTTACCGCCCTGCTTAATCCATTCATCGGTAAAAGCTTGCACCAGGCGCTTGGACAAAGACATATCGGTCGTATCGGTGCTGACGATGATGGCGCTATGCAAATCCGCCATCGAGGCGAGACGGGCCGCCTGACGCGCCTCATTTTCAAGGACCAGACCGAAAAGATAAAATTTCTCCGGCGCCTTGATCTCCGCGCGGTTCAGGGCCAGGGTGGGCACAGGGATGGGTTGTGCGGCAAGCGCAGCCACACCAGCGGGCGTCAAAGGCCCGACTACAGCCTGTGCGCCGTTGGAAACCGCTTGCCGGTAAAGTTCGGCTATTTCCTTGCTTTCGTCTGAGCACGCATAAATGCGGATAGGCAAACTCCCGGGCTGCACTTTGCTGGCCGCAAGAAATCCCTGTTCCACAACCATGGAAGCTTTTTCCAGCTTAGCGTGCTTGAGCGGGAGCATCAGCGCGATATGGGGCTGGGCGGTTGGGGAAAGCGTGACTGGAGCGGGAACCGGGGCCTGGGGGGCAGCGGCTGGCGCCGAGGGCGGCACAGGGGCGGCCGGCTTGACTACAGACGGCTGCGGTGGAACAGCAGGGGCCACCTCCGGTGCGCGAGTAGCGGTACAACCTGCGGTGACGTATAGTGCAGCAAGTATGAGAAAACCTAGGGAAATGCGATGCATGGCAGCCAGAAAGATAAATTAGATTGCGCATTATATGTAGTTGCCACGCCAATTGGAAATATGAAGGACATCACCCTGCGCGCGCTGGAAGTCCTGGCTTCCGTCGATATCATCGCAGCAGAGGACACACGCAATACCTCCCATTTGCTCAGCCACCACAGAATAGCCGCCAGAAAGCTGATGGCGCTGCACCAGCACAACGAGCGAGAAGCCGCAGAAAAAGTGATCGCTCACTTGGCACAAGGACACTCCCTGGCACTGGTCACGGATGCCGGTACCCCAGGAATCAGCGACCCGGGGGCCTTATTGGTTCAGGCGGTGCGCGCAGGCGGCTACCGCGTGGTGCCTGTTCCTGGCGCAAATGCTGCCTTGGCCGCGCTATCCGCATCGGGTCTGACCGCTCCGCATTTCCTGTTTTACGGCTTTTTGCCCAGCAAACCGGCATCCCGCCGTAATGAAATACAGGAACTGGCTAGCCTGACCCATACCTTGGTGTTTTACGAGGCACCACATCGTATCCTCGAATGCGTGGCCGATTTGCACGCGATCCTGGGAGCCGAGCGCCAGATCGTTTTTGCGCGCGAAATCACCAAGATGTTCGAAACTATCCACATGTGCAGGCTGGGCAATGCCCTGGAATGGCTGAATTCCGACGCAAACAATCAACGCGGCGAATTTGTACTGCTGGTCTCAGGCGCCGCGCCACGCGAGGCGGGGCTGGATGCTGAAGCCGAGCGCATTCTCACCATTTTATTGCAGGACTTGCCGCTCAAGCAGGCAGTACAGCTTGCCGTACAGATCACCCGGGCGGGAAAAAACGAGTTATACCAAAAAGCGCTGGAACTCAGGAATCAGCAATGAGCATCCGCCAATGGAAAAGGGTGCCCGAAGGTCACCCTTTTCATCTGCTTCCTTAGGCCGTGCGGCAACTTGCTGCCGCCAGGCCGGCTGCGTGATTAGAAGCTGTACTTCATGCCCACCGAAATAGCGGAAGGAGCACCCTTGGCGCCGCCGAGGGTAGCGCCAGTGATTTCTCCGTCAGCAGTTTGGCCGAGACCGGCTGTTCCCGCAGCATCGTTGGACAGCTTGGTGTACAGGGCATAAACCGTGGTGCTCTTGGCCAGGCTGTGGTCATAACCAATGGAAATCTGGGTTGCGCCATTGGCAAGCGCGCCCGCAGCGGCTGTAGAACCCATTTTGCCGTATGCTGCCTTGACCGTACCATTGCTGGAGACACCATACTTGCCGCCGATGTACAGGTTGGTTTGGTTGGTGCTTAAAGCGCCCGGCGTAGCGGGAGAGTAAGTTGCGCGCTCAAGGCCCAGGTTAACCGTAAGCTTGTCCATCGTGTAGCCGGCACCGACCTTGAATGCGGACAGCTTGTCGTTTGCTACATAGGCGGTACCATAAAAGGTGTTGATGCCGTTAACGGCCAAAGAACCCGTACCGGCGGAACCCAGGGTCACGGTCTGGTAGGCGACTGCAGCGCTGATCGGGCCGGAGGCATACATGGCAGCGATGGAGGCAGCGGAGCCCTTGATGGGTGCAGCACCGGCCGGGGTCTCAGCACCCATCACCAGCGCAGCGGCAATAGTGGTGGAATCGGATATTTTCGGGCTGATATACGCCAGAACATTACCCACACGGCTGTTGTGCAAACTGGTCAGGCTGCGGTTGTCGGCGAGGGTATTGGCAAATACGTCCATGTTGCGAGTTGCCATTTTGTAAGGCGTGTCGTGCGTACCAGCCAGCACGGTGCCGAAGCTGCCCGACAGGCCGAGGAAGGTATCACGGCCAGCGAGCTTGGTGCCCAGCATAGGGGCTGTAGTAGCGGTTGCATTGGCTGCGGGCGTGCCATCCAGTGCAATTGCACTTTCAACCTGGAACATGGCGGTATAGCCGCTGCCGAGATCGGTAGAGCCCTTCACACCCAGGTTTGATTCATTGCTGGAAAGTTTGTTGGCGCTTTGGCCGTTGACCGCGGCGCCATTATTGGTGATGTCGAAAGACGCGCTTGCCGTTCCGTAAATGCTGACGTTGCCGTCCGCCGCCATAGCTGCGGGAGCGCCAAAGACACCCGCGATAGCCAAAACGAGTAATTTTCTTTGCATGCTGTAGTCCTCGAAAAATTATTACGTTATTGAATATAAAGGCTTCTCGGAGTGAGAAGTTGGAGTCATTGTGTCAGAGGAAAAATTCAGCGGCAAGAAAATAGGGAGATTTGTCACAAATATGCAACACAATTATGATATGCAATCATTTAATTATTCAAAAAGAGAGCTTCATTAGAATTCATTCTGCAAATCAGGAATAAAACCCACTAAACCAGGCTGTCAACCTGTGGATAATTTTTGGCTATCTTTTCATTTTGGCTGTAAAATTAGACCTTACCCAACTTATGAAAACCCCCCCGGCAGCCCGTATCATGACCAAGACACCTCTATGGGATTCCTGCCTGCGCTTTTTTGAAAATAGCCTCCCGTCTCAGCAGTTTAATTCCTGGATCAAGCCCCTGGTTTTTGAAATGGAAGGCGAAAAAATCATTTTGGCGGCGCCCAACGGGTTTACGCTGAAGATCATCCAGGAAAGGTTTTTGCCTGAAATCTGCAAACAGGCGGAAAATTACCTCTCCTTCAAGCCTGCCGTTGAGCTGCGTCTCAGGAAGGCACAACCCCCTGCCGCACCATTGCAGGAACATATAAGCCAATTACCGGTAGCAGCCACCAAAACCGAGCAAAAATCCGGCAAGGGGCACAACAAGATCAATCCCACCCTTTCCTTCGATAATTTTGTATTGGGAAAGGCAAACCAGCTGGCCCATGCGGCCGCCTTGCAGGTTGCCGAATCTCCGGGGACCAGTTACAACCCGCTGTTCGTGTATGGCGGCGTGGGCCTGGGAAAAACCCACTTGATTCAGGCCATCGGAAACCATATCAAGCAGCAGAACCCTAAAGCAAGGATATGCTATGTCCACGCTACCAACTATGTCTCAGACGTGGTGCGTGCATTCCAGACCAAGAATTTCGACGAGTTCAAGCAATACTATAATTCCCTGGATTTATTGCTGATCGATGATATTCAGTTCATTGCAGACAAGCCGGGCACCCAGCAGGAATTCTTTTACACTTTGACTTCACTGATCGAAGGCCACAAGCAGGTCGTGATCACTTGCGACACCTTCCCCAAGGAAATATCGGGGATGGAACCGCGCCTGACTTCGCGCTTCAGCTGGGGATTGACCGTTGCACTGGAACCGCCCGAACTGGAAATGCGGGTGGCGATTCTCCTGCAGAAAGCCGTACAGTTGAAGAATCCGATAGACGAATCGGTGGCATTTTTCATAGCCAAGCATATCCGCTCAAACATACGCGAACTGGAAGGTGCGCTGATACGCATCGAAGCCTTCTCCAAGTTCCATAAGCAGCCGATCACCATAGAACTTGCCAAGGAGGCCCTGAAGGATCTGCTGGCGATACAAAACAAGCAGGTTTCCATCGAAAACATCCAGAAAACCGTGGCTGATTTCTACCGCGTCAAACTGGTCGAACTGTTATCGAAAAAGAGAACCCGCGCCATTGCGCGCCCACGCCAGATTGCCATGTACCTTGCCCGGGAATTGACGCAAATGAGTCTCCCTGAAATCGGGGCTGCTTTTGGGGGAAGGGACCATACGACCGTCATGCATGCCTGCAAGACCATCGAAAACCTGCGCAATGTCGATGCAGCGTTCAATGCCGATTTCAATATCTTGCACCAGATACTGCGGAGTTGAATGCCTTGATAACTTTGGGAACATGCTGTTGCCAGCTTGTGGATAACTACCGGAAAAAAGCCTGAGGCGCGATGTTATACACAAAAAGAAAATTGCCGCTTGCCGAGCTTTTCACAGCTTTCCATAGCGTGCAAGTTATTGCTGTAAATGATTATTATTGCGTTATCAACAAATAGCTGCCCAATTATTGTAATTATGAATTTAAAGGATAAATAAATATGTTCATAGAGAAAATAGAAAAAGAAGCTCTGTTGAAACCATTGCAGGTAACCGGGGGGATCATCGAGCGCAGACAGCCGCTTCCCATCCTGTCCAACGTCTTGATACAGAAGACCGGGTCGAAATTCCGCTTTGTATCCACCGACCTGGAAATCCAGATCACGACCGTCCTGGGAACCGACCAAGCGCCGTCGGATGAATCCATTACCGTTGCAGCAAAAAAATTACAGGAAATATTGCGAGTCCTGCCTGATGACAGCAAGGTCAGCCTGGATCTACAGGACAGCAAACTGCAAATAAAAGCCGGAAAGAGCAAATTCAACCTGCAAACCCTGCCGGCGGGAGATTTTCCGCAGGTTGCCGACCAGCTTAAAAACGCAGAGAAAATCCAACTCAAGCAAAAGCAACTGCGTGAATTACTGGGCGCGGTGCAATATGCCATGGCCCAGCAGGACATACGCTATTACCTGAACGGTGTACTGCTGGTGGTGGATGGTCCTGTGCTCAAGGCAGTTGCAACCGATGGTCACCGCCTGGCCTATTACAGCATTGCACTGGCTGGTGCCCACACCAAGCGCGAAATCATCTTGCCGAGAAAAACCATAAACGAACTCTCGAAGCTGCTGTCCGATTCGGATGACGACGTAGTACTGGAACTGGCTGAAACCCAGGTTCGGGTGACTTTCTCGGATGTCACCATCACCTCCAAGGTAATAGACGGAAAATTCCCCGACTATGGGAAGGTCATCCCGTCGCACAGCAACCACGTTGCCATGGACCGGCTGGTCGTGCAGCATGCGCTGCAACGCGTGTCCATACTCTCCAACGAGAAATTCCGCGGCGTGCGCCTGGTTCTGACAGAAAAAAACCTGCGCATTGTCAGCAGCAACAGCGAACAGGAAGAAGCCCAGGAAGACATCGAAGCCGAATATCATGGTCCCGCACTCGACATCGGATTCAACGTCAACTATCTGCTGGACGGCCTGAACAATATGTCGACGCAGCAGGTGGTATTTTCATTCGGGGATCCGAACAGCAGCGTCCTGATCACCAGGCCTGGCGACGAAAACTTCAAGTACGTCATCATGCCGATGCGCATTTGAATTGAGCAGCACAACCGAAACGGAATATATTCATGAGCGACAATTACGACGAATCAAGCATCCAGCAACTCGAAGGGCTGGAGGCCGTGCGCAAACGGCCGGGAATGTACATAGGCGACACCTCGGACGGTACGGGCTTGCACCACATGGTGTTCGAGGTGGTGGACAACGCCATCGACGAGGCGCTGGCCGGGCACTGCGACGACATCAAGGTGGTCATTCATGCGGATAATTCCATTTCCGTTTCGGATAACGGCCGCGGCATTCCGGTAGGCATCAAGTTCGACGACAAATTCGAGCCCAAGCGCTCTGCAGCCGAGATCGTGCTGACCGTGCTGCACGCCGGCGGCAAATTCAACCAGAACAGCTACAAGGTGTCGGGCGGCCTGCATGGCGTGGGCGTGAGCTGCGTAAACGGCCTGTCCGAGTGGCTCAAGGTCACGGTATGCCGCGACGGCAAGAAACACTTCATGGAATTCCACCGCGGCGTGGTGCATGACCGCCTGATCGAGGAACAGAACGGCGTACAGGTCTCGCCGCTCAAGGTGTTGGGCGAAACCACCCATCGCGGCACCGAAGTGCATTTCCTTGCCGACAAGGAAATATTCGGCCATGTCGAATTCCACTACGAGATCCTGTCCAAGCGTCTGCGCGAACTTTCCTTCCTCAACAATGGCGTGAAGATCGAACTGATAGACCAGCGCACCGGCAAGAGCGAGAACTTCGCCCATTCGGGCGGGGTGAAGGGTTTTGTCGAATACATGAACAAAAGCAAGGTGCCGCTGCACAGCCACATCTTCCACGCCACGGGCGAGAAGGATGGCGTGACAGTGGAAATTTCCATGCAGTGGAACGACAGCTATTCCGAGATGGTGCAGTGCTTCACCAACAACATCCCGCAGCGAGACGGCGGCACACACCTGACCGGCATGCGCATGGCGATGACGCGCGTGATCAACAAGTACATCGAAGAAACCGAAATGGCGAAAAAAGCCAAGGTGGAAACCTCCGGCGACGACATGCGCGAAGGCCTGACCTGCGTGCTCTCGGTGAAAGTGCCCGAGCCCAAGTTTTCTTCGCAAACCAAGGACAAACTGGTATCCAGCGAAGTGCAGCCCGTGGTTCAGGAGGTCGTCGGCGCCAAGCTCACCGAATACCTGCATGAAAATCCCGCAGACGCCAAAATTCTCTGCGGCAAGATCATCGAGGCCGCACGTGCCAGAGAAGCGGCACGCAAGGCGCGCGAGCTCACGCGCCGCAAAGGAGTGCTCGACGGAATGGGCTTGCCGGGCAAACTGGCCGACTGCCAGGAAAAAGACCCTGCGCTTTCCGAACTGTACCTGGTGGAGGGAGACTCCGCCGGCGGATCGGCCAAGCAAGGACGTGACCGCCGCTTTCAGGCCATCCTGCCGCTCAAGGGCAAGATCCTCAACGTGGAACGCGCACGCTTCGAGAAGCTCATCTCCTCCCAGGAAATCGCCACCCTGATCACCGTTCTGGGCACGGGCATCGGCAAGGACGAATACAACGCCGACAAGCTGCGCTACCACCGCATCATCATCATGACCGACGCGGACGTGGACGGTTCGCATATCCGTACCCTGCTGCTCACCTTCTTCTACCGCCAGATGCCCGAGCTGGTTGAGCGCGGCCACATCTATATTGCACAACCGCCGCTGTACAAGATCAAGCAAGGCAGGGAAGAGCGCTACCTGAAGGACGACCAGGAGCTGAAAATCTACATGCTCAAGTCCGCGCTCAACAATGCCGCGCTATATCCCGCAGCCAATGCCGATGCGATCCAGGCACTGGCACTGGAAGAAATCGCCAAGAAATACTTCCTGGCCGAGGCGGTGATCGACCGCCTGTCGCGCTTTACCGCGCCCGAGGCGACCCACGCCTTGCTGAACTTGCCGGAGCTTTCGCTGGACGACGAGCAACAGGCGCAAAAGAGCGCAGCATTGCTGGAAGCCGCTTGCGGAGGCAACATCAAGGTAAAAGCGGACACAGATGAAAGCGGGGAACTCCGCTTGCGCCTGGAAAAGCTTTATCACGGCAACTACTCCGTCAGCTACATGGACAATGAATTCCTGAAGGGCAGCGACTACGTGCAGATCCGCCAGGCAGCGGAAGTCCTGAACGGGCTGATAAGGGAAGGAGCATCGGTATCGCGCGGTGACCAGAAACGCGCCATCAGCAGCTTCAAGCAGGCCATCGAATGGCTGCTCGAAGAAGCCAAGAAGGGCGTCGCCATCCAGCGCTACAAGGGCCTGGGTGAAATGAACCCGGATCAGCTGTGGGAAACCACCATGGACGTAAGCAATCGCGTATTGCTGAAGGTGGGCATCGAGGACCTGGTGACCACCGAGGAGATATTCACCACCCTGATGGGCGACATGGTCGAGCCGCGGCGCGAATTCATCGAGCAGAATGCGCTGGGCGTCAAAAACCTGGACGTTTAAGATTGCGCTGAAACCAACCCCCATTCGGGTGAACATACTGAATGGGGGCCAATTCGGTGCCTGCTAGAATCAGGGAAAAACGGCCCGGTAGCGAACAACAAACCCATGCACAGTGACGCGCATTCCGCCAGCCATCCCTACCGTCTAGCCATTCTGTATGACCCGGACAACCCGGAGCCGCCTTCCAATCCCGCAGCGATGCAAAAATTTTTGCGCGCCGCTGCGGATGTCGGCTTGCAAGCGGAACTGATCACCCCGGACGACCTGGAAAGCGTGGCGCAGTTCGATGGGTTGTTCATCCGCGATACGACCTATACCAATCACTACAGCTACCTGTTTTCCTGCCGCGCCGCCGAGGAAGGCCTGGCGGTAATAGACGATCCGGACTCCATACTGAGATGCAATAACAAGGCACTACAGGCCAAGCTGTTCGAGCGGCACGACATTCCCACACCCCGCACCATGGTGGTGCACCGCCGCAACACCAGGAAAATCATACCGACAGTGGGTTTGCCCTGTGTGCTCAAGCTGCCGGACAGCTCTTTCTCGCGCGGTGTGGTCAGGGTGGAGACGGAATCAGCCTTGCAGCAGGAACTAAAACGGATGTTCAGCCAGTCGAAAATGATCGTCGCCCAGGAATATTTACCCACCGCGTTCGACTGGCGCATCGGCATCCTCGACCGCCAGCCGCTGTTTGTCTGCCAGTACCTGATGGTGGAAGGCTACTGGCAGATCATCAAGCATGAGGCGGATGGCACGCTGAAAGAAGGAGCGACCCTCGCCTTGCCGTTGGAAGAGGCGCCGCAGGCGGCAGTGCAGCTTGCGCTGCAGGTGGCGAACCTGATCGGCGATGGCCTGTATGGCGTGGACATCAAACAAATCGGCGAGCGCTATTACGTGATCGAAATAAACGACAACCCCAATGTTGATGCGGGCAATGAAGATGGCGTGGCGGGGGATGAACTTTATCACCGGGTCATGGCCTCACTGTTGCAGCGCATCCGGCAGCGGAAGGCCGGCAAAGGCGGCACAGGCGCACGCACCCGGACTTAGGGCGGGTGCTTCATGGTAAAATTGCAGACCGGCAAAGAAGCGCATAAACAATGAGTAAACAGCCACATCCCATCGAAAAACTCCTGCAACAGCGCATCCTGATTCTGGATGGCGCGATGGGCACCATGATCCAGCGCCACAAGCTGACCGAGGCGGATTACCGCGGCGAGCGCTTTGTGGATTGGCATCGCGACCTCAAGGGCAACAACGACCTGCTGGTGCTGACCCGGCCCGAGGTCATCCAGGGCATCCATATCGAATACCTGGAGGCGGGCGCCGACATCATCGAGACCAACACCTTCGGCGCGAACGCGACGACGCTGCATTCCTATGGCATGGAAGCGCTCAATTACGAGCTGAATGTGGCAGGCGCGCGCCTGGCGCGCGAAGCGTGCGACAAATATTCAACGCCGGAGAAGCCGCGCTTCGTGGCCGGCGTGCTCGGCCCGACCGACAAGACTGCCACCATCTCGCCGGACGTGAATGACCCGGCGGCGCGCAACATCACCTTCGATCAGCTGGTGGCCGATTACAGCGAGGCCACGCGCGGCCTGCTGGATGGCGGCGCAGACCTCATCCTGATAGAGACCATTTTTGATACGCTCAATGCCAAGGCGGCGATATTTGCCGTGCAGCAGGTGTTCGAGCAGCGCGGCGAGACGCGGCCGATCATGATATCCGGCACGATCACTGACGCATCGGGGCGCACGCTGACCGGGCAAGTGACCGAGGCCTTCTACAACTCGCTGGCGCATGTGCGTCCGCTCTCCATCGGGCTGAATTGCGCGCTGGGCGCGGAAGAGTTGCGCCAGTATGTGGCCGAGATGTCGCGCGTGGCCAATTGCTATGTGAGCGCACACCCGAATGCGGGCCTGCCCAACCCGCTGGCGCCCACCGGCTACGACGACACGCCGGAAAACATGGCCGGCCACATCCGCGAATGGGCAACCAGCGGATTCCTCAATATCATCGGCGGCTGTTGCGGCACCTCGCCCGCCTTCATCAAGGCGATCGCCGAAACGGTTAAAGACATCCCGCCGCGCAGGATACCGGACAACCCGGTCGAGTGCCGCCTGTCCGGCCTTGAGCCATTCAACATCGGCGAAGACTCGCTGTTCGTCAACGTTGGCGAGCGCGCCAACGTTACCGGCTCGGCCAAATTCAAGCGCCTGATCCTCGAAGGAAATTACGAGGAAGCGCTGGAAATCTGCAAGCAGCAGGTGGAGACCGGCGCGCAGGTGGTGGACATCAACATGGACGAGGCCATGCTGGACGGCAAGGCCGCCATGGTGAAATTTCTCAACCTCATCGCCTCCGAGCCGGATATCTCAAAGGTGCCGGTGATGATCGATTCCTCCAAGTGGGAGATCATCGAAGCCGGGCTGAAATGCGTGCAGGGCAAGTCCATCGTCAACTCCATCTCGCTGAAAGAAGGCGAGGAGAACTTCATCAAATACGCCACGCTGGTGCGCAAATACGGGGCGGCGGCGGTGGTGATGGCGTTCGACGAAAAAGGCCAGGCCGACACCTACCAGCGCAAGATCGACATCTGCAAGCGCAGCTACGACGTCCTGGTGAACAAGGTTGGTTTCCCGCCGGAAGACATCATCTTCGACCCTAACATCTTCGCGATTGCGACCGGCATCGAGGAACACAACAACTACGCGGTGGACTTCATCGAGGCCACCCGCTGGATACGCCAGAACCTGCCTTATGCCAAAATAAGCGGCGGCGTGTCCAACGTGTCGTTCTCATTCCGCGGCAACGAGCCGGTGCGCGAGGCGATCCACACCGTGTTCCTGTACCACGCGGTGAAGGCCGGCATGAACATGGGCATCGTCAACGCCGGGCAGCTCGGGGTGTACGAGGAGATACCCAAGGACCTGCGCGATGCGGTGGAAGACGTGGTGCTCAACTGCCCCCCCAAAGAAGGAGAAGAAAGCCCGGGCGAAAAGCTGGTCAAGCTGGCCGAAACCGTGAAGGGCGGCGGCAAGGAGCAGGTGGAAGACCTCGAATGGCGCCGGGGCACGGTGCAGGAGCGTCTCAGCCACGCGCTGGTGCGCGGCATCACCACCTACATCGTCGAGGATACCGAGGAGGCGCGCCTTGAGGCGAAACAGCCGGTGGACGTGATCGAGGGTCCCTTGATGACCGGCATGAACGTGGTGGGTGACCTGTTCGGCGCGGGCAAGATGTTCCTGCCGCAGGTGGTGAAATCGGCGCGCGTGATGAAGCAGGCCGTGGCGCACCTCATCCCCTACATCGAGGCGGAAAAGGCCAAGTCCGGCAACACCCAGGCCAAGGGCAAGATCGTGATGGCCACGGTGAAAGGCGACGTGCACGACATCGGCAAGAACATCGTCACCGTGGTGCTGCAGTGCAACAATTTTGAAGTGGTGAACATGGGCGTGATGGTGCCGTGCGAAGAAATACTGAAGACCGCGCGCGAGCACAATGCCGACGTGATCGGCCTGTCCGGACTCATCACGCCCTCGCTCGAGGAAATGGCGCATGTGGCAAAGGAAATGGAACGCCAGGGCTTCAAGGTACCGCTGCTGATAGGCGGCGCCACCACCTCGCGCGTGCATACCGCAGTGAAGATCGAGCCCAACTATCCGAGCGGGGTGGTGGTGTACGTGCCGGATGCCTCGCGCGCCGTGGGCGTTTGCAGCAACCTGCTCTCCGGCACCCTGCGCGAAGGCTATGTGACGGAGCTCAAGGCTGATTACGCGAAGGCGCGCGAGCAGCATGAAGGCAAGAAGGGCAAGGCGGCGTATGTGCCGCTCGGCGAGGCACGCGCGCATGGCGTGAAGACCGACTGGAGGAAATATACCCCGCCCAAGCCCAGGCTGCTCGGCGTGCAAAAGCTGGAAAACTATCCGCTGGAGCTGCTCGTGGAGTATATTGACTGGTCGCCGTTCTTCCAGGCCTGGGAGCTGGCCGGGCGCTATCCCAAGATATTGCAGGATGAGGTGGTGGGCGAAGAGGCGCGCAAGCTGTTCGCCGATGCCCAGGCCATGCTGAAGAAGATCATCGCGGAAAAATGGCTCAGCGCGAACGCGGTATTCGGCCTGTTCCCGGCCAATTCGGTGCACGGCGACGACATCGAAATCTACGCCGACGACAAGCGCAAGCAGGTTGCGATGACCTGGCACAACCTGCGCCAGCAGACCAAAAAGCCGGAAGACATTCCCAATTATTGCCTGGCCGATTACATCGCGCCCAAAGACACAGGCGCTGCGGATTACATCGGTGCGTTCGCCGTGACGGCAGGCATCGGCATCGAACAACACATCGAGCAGTTCGAGAAAGACAACGACGACTACAGCGCCATCTTGCTCAAGGCACTGGCCGACCGCCTCGCCGAAGCCTTCGCCGAGCACCTCCATCTGCGCGTGCGCCGTGAATTTTGGGGCTATGCAGCGGACGAGGGCCTGAACAACGAGGCGCTGATCGCCGAGAAATACCGCGGCATCCGTCCCGCCCCCGGCTATCCCGCCTGCCCCGACCACACTGAAAAGGGCGCGCTGTTCGAATTGCTGCAGGCACCCCGGAATGCGGGCATCACGCTGACGGAAAGCTATGCCATGCTTCCCACCGCGGCGGTGAGCGGCTTCTATTTTTCGCACCCGCAGGCGCAATACTTCGCCACGGGCAAGGTGGAACGTGATCAGGTGGCAGACTATGCGAAGCGCAAGGGCATCAGCGTGGAAGAAGCAGAACGCTGGCTGGCGCCAGTGCTGAGTTATTGAGCAAAGAGGCAGTAATTTTATCAACCAAGGCAGAAGGAGAGCGTCGTGAACAAGGGGATAGTTGCTTTCGTATCAGTGTCGTTGATGATGATGGCGGGTCTGGCCCAGGCATCGGACTGGAACCTCGCAAAGAATGTGCGCCGTCTCGAGCAGGTGGCGCCGGATTACAAGGATGACAAGGCAGTCGACAAGAAATTCCTCGAGGTGCTGGACCTGACCGAGAAGACCAAGAAGGGCGACGAGCTCTACGAGGAATCCAAGCGCATCGCGGCCATGCCGGCCCTGGGGCAAAGCAAGTACATGGATTCGTTCCAGTACTTCATGCTGGTCAAGTCCGTCGAGGCCAAAAGCGGTACCAACGAACAGGACTACTGGCTCAATCTGCTCAAGGCCAACGACAAGAGCCCGCACCTGCTGGCCGCCTGGCTGGTGCACATGAAGCAGTTGCAGAAGGACTCTCCCACGCTGAAGACCGACGCGCAGCAGCTGGTGGAATGGGTCAAAGCGCACAGCCCGGACATGAAAGTGCGCGCGCCCGAATACACCGGCAATATCCTGATGGGACACAAGCCGCGCGTGGAGTTCGCCGATGGCGACTGGCCCAAGGCATACAAGCTTTCCTACTATAAGGCGAGCGTGACGCCGCCCGAGGGCTTTTCCGAAGACGATGCCTACGTGGCCATGCTGGACCGTCTCAAGGACGGGAATGAGGGCATCCTGAGCGAGATGGCAGGCATCTACAAGAAAGCGGGAAAACGCAAGGAAGCCTCCGATGCGCTCTACCACCAGGCCTTGATTAAAACCGTGGCCAAGGATTACCAGGGCGCCAAGCCCATCCTGGACGAGGCAGTCAGGCTGAACCCGGACAACACCTTTGCCGCGAAAGAGCGTGATCGCATCAAGCTGGAATTGACCTACCAATCCCTGGCGCCAGCCGCGAAGCCCGAAGAGGCCGCTTCCGCACCGGCCGCACAGTAGCATTTTTGGATCAGCTCACGGCAAAACTGGCGACAAGATTTTATCGAGAACGGAGCAAATGAAATGAATCGTACTACTTTGTTGCCGCTGGCACTGCTGTTGTCCGCCGGCATTTTCACAGCTGCCTGCTCGGAGCAGGCGGCAACCCCCAAAACCTCATCAACCTCAACGACGGAGAATAGCAACGTGAGCGGACTCATCAAGACCGATAGCAAAGTGGGCACAGGCGCAGAAGCAGTGGCCGGACATGAAGTTTCGGTGCATTACACCGGCTGGCTGTATGACGAAAAGGCACCCGGCCACAAGGGCAGCAAGTTCGACAGCTCGCGCGACCGCGGCGAGCCGTTCTCGTTCGGCCTGGGCGAAGGCATGGTCATCAAGGGATGGGACCAGGGCGTGGCAGGGATGAAGGTGGGCGGACAGCGCACCCTGACCATTCCTCCGGAGCTGGGCTATGGTGCTCGTGGCGCGGGCGGCGTGATTCCGCCGAATGCTACGCTGGTATTCGACGTGGAGCTGCTGGGCGTGCGCTGAAAACTGCTGTGCTTGGCGTAACTGTGTTGCTTATGAACTCAAAATCCTCATGTACTGATATGTACATTCCGGTTTTTCGTTCATTCGCGCCTTGTTCCGCCTGCGCTCGCGACGTTTTCAGCACCTTGCAGCAATAAAAGTGATAACCCGCTGCCCCCCATTTGCATAAAGGGGGCGGCGTGCGTCAAGTTATTCGCAGTGCTCGCCCGGCTTCAGGCTGAACAGCCGGGCATATTCATCGGGATGTCCGGAGAACAGCTTCACGCAATCGCCGGCCTGGAATTTTTCGTAGCTGTTCACTTCTATCCTGTCGGTCGTATTCAGCGGCTGCACCGTATAGCGGTTCGCGCCCTGGGCAACCTGCGGCGGCAGGTCGCGGCTGCGTCCCCCTACGCCGGTGCCTACGCCGAACATGAGCCCCATTCCCCCGCCGCTGCCGAAACCGATGCCCATACCCACGCTGGTACCCGAGTTATTCATGCGCGGAGCAGCCTTGGCTGCTTCCTTGCGCTCGGCATCGGAATATACATGCACGTCCACCACCCGGGCCAAGCGGGTGTAGCGCATGTCTTCTTCAAATTTGGGTGAGCTCTGGCAGGCGGCCAGCAGAGCGATGGGGGCAATGGCGAAAAGCTTCTTCATTTATACTTTAATGAGGATTGCAGACTGAACTTGAGACCTATCCGGCCGCAATAAGTTCTCAGGCGGGTTGCACCAGCACATAAGGGCTCACCACTACCGCCCACATGTCGGCATCCTGCTCATACCATGCCAGCGCCTGCTCATCGGTGACGCGCGCCACCAGCCCGCCCTCCATCCATGCCTGCACCTGCGCCTTGTTGTCCTCGGAAATCTGGTAGGCCACCTCGACCAGGTCGAGTTCCGGGCTGACAAAAATCGCCCCGCCGCTGGCAAAGAAGCGCTGCAATTCGCGCCAGGCGATGCGCGCGGTCTCGAGATTGACCTTGGCGCGGTAAATTTCTTCCTTGCCTTCCACATTCATTGCCGGTGGTTCCTTCATTACTTTATTGCACCCTTCAAATAATCGTCCTTCAGCTTCATGTAATGCCTGGCTGAATACATCAGGTAGGCGAGCTCCTCCTCGGTCAACGCGCGCACCGCCTTGGCCGGGCGGCCCATGTAGAGCATGCCGCTTTCCAGCACCTTGCCCTGCGTCACCAGGCTCCCCGCGCCTATCATCACCCGGTCGGGAACCACCACGTCGTCGAGCAGGATAGTCCCCATGCCGATCAGGCACTCGTTGCCTATAGTGCAGCCGTGCAGGATCACCGCATGGCCTATGGTCACATAGTCGCCGATAACAAGCGGAGAACCATTGGGCTTCTCCGGCGTCTTGTGCGATACATGGCCCACGGTGAGATCTTGAACGTTGGTGCCGCGCCCGATGACGATGCGGTTCACGTCGCCGCGCAATACCGTGTTGCACCACACCGAGCTGTCGTCGCCCAGAGTCACCTCGCCGATCACCTGGCAGGAAGGGTGGAGAAAGACCCGTTCTCCGAGAGCGGGAGAGTGGTTGCGGTAGGGGGAATGCGCCATAAGTGAGTGCCAGACCAGGATCAGGTTGCTGCGGCTTAACCCATCAAATAGGGTGAACCTTCATTTTTCTTGACCCACTCCTCGTCGCTCTTGATCAGCACCTCAGAGCGGTTCGCCAGTTTGATCGCAATAGTGACTGCCTTCTCGACCAACTCATCTTCATTGCCTGGCGTCAGATCGTTCTTCTGGATCAAGCCAGCGAAAACCGTTGCCGCCATCCGGGCGACGACCGACTCGCTGTGCTGCAAATGCATGTATTCTTCTTTTGCCATGGTTTGTGCTCCGAAATTTGCCGAATGATACTACGAGCAGCCATTCAAACGCCGATGTCCTCGTTCCACAGCTCGGGAGAAGCCTGGATAAAGCGCGACATCAGATTGGTGCAAGAGGGTTCCTGCAGCACCTCAACGGTAACCCCCCTGGCCCTAAGCAGCTCCTCCTCCCCCATGAAGGTCTGGTTCTCCCCGACCACCACCTTCGGGATTCCATAAAGCAGGATGGCGCCCGTGCACATCGCGCAAGGGGACAGCGTAGTGTACAGAGTGCACTCCCGGTACACGCTTGCCGAGAGTCGCCCCGCATTTTCCAGCGCATCCATCTCGCCGTGCAGCACCACGCTGTTTTTCTGCACGCGCCGATTATGTCCTCGCCCCAGTATCCTGCCGCAGTGGACCAGCACAGACCCGATGGGGATGCCGCCCTCCTTCAGGCCCCGTTCTGCTTCCTCTATGGCTGCTTGCATGAATTGATCCATCATGGTGAGCTCCGAGTGGGATTATAGACGCATCATAGGCAAGGGGCTCAGCGGATGCGTCTTGAACCGCTGTTTGCTCAAGGCAACCAAGCGCCTGTGAAAACCTGCGTTGGGAAATCTGGCCATCACCGCCGTGACAAAAATCGCAGGCAGGCCGAATTTGAAGCGTCCTCTGGACACGTCCACCCAGTCCGCGCGGCGAAACGCCTCCACCAGCCAGTCCGGATGGGCCTTGAAGCGCGTAATCTTGTGATGGTTCGCTATCATACATACGATCTCCTCGCTCCACGCGCCCAGATCGTGTTCTGCCAGATAGGCGCGGGCGAGCTGGCTGGAAGGCTCAAGGTAATCGTAAGTCTTTTCCGTCCAGATACCCAGGTCGTGGAAGGCCGCGGCAATCTCCGACTTGCTCAATTCCACATCGCTATCGTTGCCGAAGGCCAGGCAGAAATTCAGCACCCGGTAGCAATGATTGCGGTAGGCCGTATAGTCGCCGCCCAGCTGAGGTTTTCGGTGGTCCAGGATGGCATCCAGCGTCGCGGAATGTTCGGCAACCGTAAAAACGGAGGCTAGTA
>DATDDB010000024.1:0-4847 GCA_036524005.1 Gallionellaceae bacterium
TCAGCACATGCGTGGACACCGCCACACCGCGGATTTCCTCGATGTCGCCGCGCGTCACCGGCTGGCGGTAGGCGATGATCGCCAGCGTCTCCATCACGGCGCGCGAATAGCGCGGCTGCTTTTGCGGATTGAGCTTGTCCAGGTGCTGCTGCATCTCGGGGCGCGCGCGGAAGCGCCAGCCGCTCGATACCTGGCTCAGCTCCACGCCGCTGTCGGCGTATTTCTGCGCGATCTCGCCGAGCAGGCCTTCGATGAAGGCGCTATCCACCGGCGCATCGCTGAGCTTCTTCATTTCCAAAAGCGTCAGCGGTTCCTGCGCGGTGAGCAGGGCTGCTTCCAGGATTTTCCGGAGTTGCACAGCATCCGCAACCGGCGCAGCGTCAGCAGCGCTCACGACCTCTTGAGCCTCCGTGACTGCTTCGTCCTGCGTCTCAGTTTGCGGTAATGTTTGCACTTGCCCTGACATAGATATTCCCCAGCGTTTCGGTTTGCGTGATTTCAACCAAGTTATCCTTGGCCAGCTGGAGGATGGCAATGAAGGTCACCACCACTTGCGGGATACCCCCATCCAGCTCGAAAAGGTTTTCAAACGGCTCGAATTCGCCGTGGCGCAGGCGGCGCAGCACATGCGTCATCTGCTCGCGCACCGACAATTCCTCGCGCTTGACCTTGTGGTGCGCGTTGAGCTTGGCGCGCGCCAGCAGCGAAAGCCAGGCCTGGCGCAGGTCTTCCGCGCTGACATTGGGCAGGCGCTCCACCACGGTGCGCTCGATCAGCACCTGCACCAGCTCAAAGTCGCGCCCGGCCTGCGGCATTTCGTTCAGCTTCTGCGCGGCCAGCTTCATCTGCTCGTATTCCAGCAGGCGGCGCATCAGCTCGGCGCGCGGATCTTCGTCCGGCTCCTCGTCGCTCACCTTGGGCGGACGCGGCAGCAGCATGCGCGATTTTATCTCGATCAGCACTGCCGCCATCAAGAGATACTCGGCCGCCAGCTCCATGCGGTTGCGCTGCATCGCCTCGATGTAGCCCATGTATTGCTGGGTCAGCTGCGCCATGGGGATGTCGAGCACGTCGAGGTTGTGCTTGCGTATCAGGTACAGCAGCAGGTCGAGCGGCCCCTGGAAAGTCTCCAGCACCACCTCCAGCGCATCCGGCGGGATGTACAGGTCGCGCGGCATCTCCATGAGCGGCTCGCCATGGATGCGCGCAAGCGGGGCGCCCAGAAGATCGACTCCCGCCGCGGCAGCATCATTCACCGCGGTTTGGTTCAGGACTGCCTCATTCATGGCTGCACCCCGAACTGCTTGAATATCGCGACCATGATGCCGTAACAGCCCGCCGTGGCTGCCATGGAGAGCGCAAGGCTCAGCCAGAAGCCCCAGCCGAATTTGAGCAGCACGGGCAGCAGCAGAAACAGCGCCAGGGAAGGCAGCACCAGCCAGAAGATGTTGAGCGACAGCGCCGCGACTTTTTGCACGTCGCCGGTATCCAGGTACAGCCAGACGAAGGCCAGCAGCGAGGTGAGCGGCAAGGCAATCAACAGGGCCGCCAGGAAAGTGTTGCGCTTGGCCAGCTCGCTGGCGGCCACCAGCACCAGCGCGGACACGATGATCTTGATTGCGTAATTAAGCATGTTTAAGAGTAGCTCAGTCCCATCGCCTCGCGCACGTCGCGCATGGTCTCGGATGCCAGTCTGCGCGCCTTCTCGCAGCCGTCGGAGATGATATTCTTGACCAGGGTGGGATCGTCCAGATAGGGCTGGGCACGCTCGCGGATGGGCCTTTGCTCCTCCAGCACGGCAGAGATCACCGGCTGCTTGCATTCCAGGCAGCCGATGCCCGCGGTGGTGCAGCCCTTCTGCACCCACAGCTTGACGTCCTCGCCGGAATACACCTTGTGCAGCTCCCACACCGGGCAATTTTCCGGGTTGCCGGGATCGGAACGGCGCACGCGCGCCGGGTCGGTGGGCATGGTGCGGATCTTTTTGCTCACCTCGGCCTCGTCTTCGCGCAGGCTGATGGTGTTGTTGTAGGACTTGGACATTTTCTGCCCGTCCAGCCCCGGCATTTTCGAGGCGGCGGTGAGCATGGCCTCCGGCTCAGACAGGATCATCTTGCCGCCGCCCTCCAGGTAGCCGAACAGGCGCTCGCGGTCGCCCAGGGAAAGGCTCTGCTGTTCGTCCAGCAGTGCCTTGGCGGAATCCAGCGCCTCATCGTCGCCTTGCTCCTGGAAGCGGGTGCGCAGTTCGTTGTACAGCTTGGCTTTCTTGCCGCCCAGTTTCTTGACGGCCGCTTCCGCCTTTTCCTCGAAACCCGGCTCGCGGCCGTAGATGTGGTTGAAGCGGCGTGCAATCTCGCGCGTGAATTCGATGTGCGGCACCTGGTCCTCGCCCACCGGCACCTGGGTGGCGCGGTAGATCAGGATGTCGGCGCTTTGCAGCAAGGGATAGCCGAGGAAGCCGTAGGTGCTGAGGTCCTTCTCGGAAAGCTTTTCCTGCTGGTCCTTGTAGGTCGGCACGCGCTCCAGCCAGCCCAGGGGGGTGATCATGGAAAGCAGCAGGTGCAGTTCGGCGTGCTCCGGCACGCGCGACTGGATGAACAGCGTGGCCTGCGCAGGATCGACGCCCGCAGCCAGCCAGTCCACCACCATGTCCCACACGTTCTGCTCGATGACCTGCGGCGTATCGTAATGGGTGGTCAGCGCATGCCAGTCCGCCACGAAGAACAGGCATTCGTACTCCATCTGCATCTTCACCCAGTTTTTCAGGACGCCATGGTAATGCCCCAGGTGCAGGCTGCCCGTGGGGCGCATACCGGATAACACGCGATCAGCAAACATAATCTATTGTATCTAAAGTCCAAAAATGAAATTAATTGCCGTGACCAGTAATTTTACCACTGGCCATAGTATCAGCCCCAGCACTTGTGTTGCCATCAGGGCAAGCAGGATGAACATGCCGTACGGCTCGATACGCGCAAACTTGACTGCCTGGGGATAGGGCAAGAGGCTCACCAGTACCCGCCCGCCGTCCAGCGGCGGTATGGGAATCAGGTTCAGCGCCATTAACACCACATTGATTTCAATACCCATTATCGCCATGCCATACAACGGCGCAGCGAAATAGTTTCCCTGGAACGCCAGTGCAAGCTTCGCCACCAGCGCCCAGGCGCAGGCCATGAACAGGTTGGCAGCGGGCCCGGCCAGCGCCACCCAGAGCATGTCTTTCTTCGGGTGGCGCAAAGCACCGAAATTCACCGGTACCGGCTTGGCCCAGCCGAAAGTAAAGGTGCCATGGGAGATCACGAACAGCAGAACTGGGATCAAAACCGTGCCGATCGGGTCAATGTGGTGCACCGGGTTCATGCTGATGCGTCCGGCCCGCGCTGCCGTCATGTCGCCAAAATGCCGCGCCACATAGCCGTGCGCCGCCTCGTGCAGGGTGATGGCGAACAGAATGGGGATCGCGCCCAGCGCCAGGTACTGGATCAGTTGCTCAATCTGCATTCGGGTATCCTTTATCCTTCCAGGCCGAACGCGGCGATCTCGCCCTTGCCGCGCCGCAGCAGCACCGGCACGTCGTCGGTCAAATCCAGCACCGTGGTCGGCTCAACGCCGGTCCGGCCGCCGTCCAACACCAGGTCAATCACGCGGTCCAGCCGTTCCAGAATTTCCTCCGCATCCCCCAGCGGGCCTTCGTCCCCCGGCAGGATCAGCGTGGTGGAAAGCAGCGGCTCGCCCAATTCCTGCAACAAGGCCAGCGCCACTGCATTATCCGGAATGCGGATGCCCACCGTGCTGCGCTTGGGATGCTGCAGGCGGCGCGGCACTTCCTTGGTCGCCTGCAGGATGAAGGTGTAGCTGCCCGGCGTGTTGTTCTTGATCTGGCGGAACTGCACATTGCCCAACCGCGCATAATGCGAAATCTCGGACAGATCGCGGCACATCAGGGTGAAATAGTGGTTCTCATCCACACCGCGTATCTGGCGCATGCGCTGCACTGCATCCTTGTCGTCCAGGCGGCAGCCTAAGGCATAGCAGGAATCGGTGGGATAGGCGATCACCGCCCCCCCGCGCACCAGGTCGGCAGCCTGCCGGATCAGGCGCAATTGCGGGGTATCCGGGTGGATAGCAAATAATTGCGCCATACCTAGCCGTTCTGCACTTTCAGCGTGGGAACTTCAAGCTCGCCCCCGGCCTGCTCCCAATGTTCCCACACCGGGCGGCAGCCCAGCGGGAAATCGGGCAAGCGCCCCATATCGCGATAGCTCTCGCCGGGGCCGTGGTAATCCGAACCGCAGGAAGCCAAAAGGCCGAATTGCTCCGCCAGGCGCGCGGCTTCCGCACATTGCTGGGGCGTGTGGCTGCCGCTGACCACCTCGATGGCGCGCCCGCCCAGCGCCGCAAATTCCTGCAGCAGCTCGCGCAGGTAGGTTTTGCTTACTGGCTTGCGCCCCGCGGTATAGCGCCCGGGGTGTGCCAGCACCGCCAGCCCCCCGCTGCCGATGATCCAGCCCACCGCATCGGACAGCTGCGACCATTTATGATCAACGAAACCGGGCTTGCCCTTGACCAGGTAACGCTTGAATACGCTGCCCACATCCTTGGCATGGCCGGCTTCGACCAGGAAGCGCGCAAAGTGCGTGCGCCCGATGAATTCGGGGTTGCCCACATAACGCAATGCCCCCTCGTATGCGCCGCCTATCCCGGCAGCAGCCAGCGAATCGGCCATCTTGTGCGCGCGCTCGACGCGCCCCTGGCGCGCAGCCGCCACGCCCGCCGCCAGCGGCTGGTAGGACGGGTCGATATTCAGGCCGACCACATGGATGGTGACATCCTTGCGCCAGGTG
>DATDDB010000025.1:0-3427 GCA_036524005.1 Gallionellaceae bacterium
ACAAGTCTCCCAGAATCCCCGCCTCCTGCGCTGCAAGTCTTTGCGTATCAAGCTTGTCATGGCCGGTATCCGGCGCTGCCTGCCATATCCCCGTCAAGATGGATACCTATCAGAGTGGCTAGTATATAAAGGCTGCTATCTTGTGAAGAATGCGGACTGCTTCCATCAGTCACACTAAACCCGGACAGGTCTCGGAAATTCTGCGACATCTGGTATTTAGTTACCAAGAAGAGCGGGGGATTGTGCTAATGCCGCAACTGCGTGATAGCGATGCGTGGGTCAATCAAGCCGTACAAGCTGCGGGAATAGGAATCTGGTCATGGGATATAGCTCATGACCGGATCGAAATCTCGGAATCCGGCCTGGTTTTGCACGGCCTCACTGCCGATAAGGCAGTGAACTATCGGGCTTGGCTAATGACGTTGCACATCGACGACCAGGAGCCGGCCCACCAGGCGATTCAGCGCGCATTGGACGAGAGAACCGATTGTCTGAACGAATACCGGGTTGTCCATCCAGACGGCAGTGTGCGCTGGGTTTCCTGCAAGGGGAGGGGACATTTCGATGAGGCGGGAAATCCATCGCGACTGACGGGCGTATTGTTCGACATCACCGCACACAAGCAGGCGGAACAGGCATTGAAAGACCAACATCTGGTGCTGGCGCACATGGCGCGTGTGTCAGCGCTGGGTGAGCTTTCCGGTGCGCTGGCCCACGAACTGAATCAACCGTTGACCGCTATCCTCTGTAATGCTCAGGCGGGCCAGCGCTTCGTGGCGCAAGCGCTTCCGGACTGGGATGAATTGCGCGCAATACTGGCGGACATAGCGGCGGACGGCCTGCGTGCAGGAGACGTGGTATCGCGGTTGAGGGGGCTTTTCAAAAAGGGGGAGGCGGTACAACAAGCGCTGGATATCAACGCGCTGGTTGAAGAGGTCGCCCAACTGCTGCGCAGCGCCCTTGTCATCAAGCAAGTATCCCTGCTCTTGCACCTGGGGGCCGATTTGCCGAAAACAGTGGGTGACCCAGTGCAGCTGCGGCAAGTACTGCTCAATCTGATCACGAACGGCGCGGAGGCTATGGCCGCATCTGCGGCCTGTCCGCGCCGATTGCAGATCGGCACGAGCCTGCATGACGCCTACAGCCTGGAAGTAACCGTGCGTGACACAGGTCCGGGTATCGCACCACAGATGCTGGAGCAGATATTCGAGCCATTTATTACCAGCAAACCGCAAGGATTAGGAATGGGGCTAGCTATCAGCCGAACCGTTGTTGCCGCCCATGGCGGACGCTTATGGGCGGAGAATGTTCCTGAAGGAGGGGCAGCCCTGCGCTTTACGCTCCCCATTATTGCGGAGTCAGGTTCATGACATCGGCTCCAACAGTCTTTATCGTCGACGACGATTTGTCAGTGCTGAAAAGCCTGGGCAGACTGATTCGATCCGCTGGCTTCCACGTTGCCGCTTTTTGCTCGGCCAATGAGTTTCTTGGTCGTCCCAAAGACGATGTGCCGGGTTGTATGGTGCTTGATATGCAGATGCCCGATCTTAACGGCTTTGGCCTGCAGCAGATGCTGAGCGCAAGCGGGCAAGGGTTGCCCATCATTTTTCTCACCGGCCATGGCGATATTCCAATGAGCGTCCGCGCAATCAAGGCGGGTGCAGTGGATTTCCTGACCAAACCCTGCGAAGACGAAAAACTACTCGCAGCAATCGCGCAAGCCATCGCGATAGATACAGAAGCACGGCGAGTACAAGCGGACAGGGCCGAACTGCACCATCGTTTTTCCTTTCTGACCCAACGCGAGCGGGAAGTCTGCAGCCATGTCGTCGCAGGACGGCTTAACAAGCAAATCGCCTACGATCTTGGGACCTGCGAGCAAACCATCAAGGTGCATCGGATGCGGATCATGGAAAAGCTTCGGGTGCGGTCATTGGCCGAGCTGGTAACGCTCGCAGGAGGAGCCGGCCTGACGCCTCCCGCAAAATAATTAGACTTTGGTTCAATTGTAGGTCAACCCATCGCTTGTTAAGGTCTGCCGGAATTGTTAATGAATCCGGTTATTCCTTATATCTCGCACACCGCCCTTTATCGCCATCGTCGATGACGACGAATCAGTCCTGAATGCTATCCAGCGGCTGCTGGGAGCATGTGGCTTGCGCGCCGAAACTTTCGATTCAGGCCGAACCTTTCTCGATGCTTTGCGTGACGGCAGCCCGGACTGTGTGCTGCTCGATCTGCATATGCTGGGCCTTACCGGATGGGAAGTCCTGGCCGAGATGGCAGCTTCTGGCTATTCCATCCCCGTCGTCCTCATCACCGGCGACGGCGAGCCCTCCGTTCTGGAAAGGGCGATGGCAGCCGGTGCGGTGGCTTTGTTGCGGAAACCATTTGGCGAGCGGCAGTTGCTGGACACGATTGAAGCGGCCATTGAGTGATGCGCAGCGACGAGCCTGGATTCCTGTCTTGTTAAACCAAAGTTCAATATCGGGAAGAAACGAACCCTCCTAAAGTCCGAACCGCATTAGCGGCGATGTTGCGTCTGTGGACAGATCGGCATGGCGTTAATGATCAACCGAATTATTGGGGGCAAGAGCAATCACTGAGTTTCCCCCAATTGATTTCATTCCGATTAACAGAAGAACTTAGGAGAACAAAGATGCCTTCCGTAACCAACAAAGGTGGACACATAAGCCAAAACGGCAATGCCCAGAACTATGCTGGTGTTGACCAAGCTGTAGCAACACAAATACCGGCTGCTCCAGCTACAGCCACATGGGTCATAACCTTGACGAACGTTCCGACACAAACGAATTTTCTCGTTGGTCAGGCACTCACCTACAACTCAAAAGGCACGAATAACCATAACGCCGACAACAATCTCACAGTCGCTCAAGTCAATGGGCCGACTAAATATACCTGCAATGGCAACTGGCCCATGAATATCTAGGTAGGCAAATAACGAAAAACAATCGGGGCGCGATTGATTGGGGGCCGGTTTTATGATGAAGCGAACCCCGTCGATTTGTCTGGATTGTCATGCGACGACGTAGCTCGGTGTCTCCCGGAGGGACGGATCAGAAGTGGCGCGCAGAAACTGCTCAACCAGAAAGGTGGACATCCATGCAGCTCACCCAAAATCAACTCAAGAGAATAATGCCCAAGTGCAATGCGGATCAATGGATAGGCCCGCTGAATGCTGCAATGGAGAAATTCGAAATCAATACGCCGCAACGCATGGCGGCATTCCTGGCGCAAGTGGCGCATGAGTCGGTAGAGACAACCCACGTTACCGAAGGACTCTCCTATTCGAGCGCGGAGCGTCTTTGTGCGGTATGGCCGAAACGCTTTCCCACGCCAGCTTCGGCTGCGCCCTATGTGAGAAATCCGGAGGGACTCGCCAATTTTGTCTACGCAAATCGCGGCG
>DATDDB010000026.1:0-7747 GCA_036524005.1 Gallionellaceae bacterium
GGGGGTGTTAAGCTTTCTGCGCTTTTCTTTCCGCTGTAACGCGGCGGTCTTCGATAATCACGATCAGCGCTCCGAAAACGGGGAGGCCCAAAAGAAAAATTGTCCCTGCCAAGTCCATCGTTTACTCCTCGAATATAAAAATATTTGCATGTTCCGGCTAGCGGTGATTCCACTCTCAAGCCGGGCGAGAATTTACCAGAAAATTCCTGATTGGAATAGTCATGTAAAACCTTAAAACATTGAAGCGTATAAGGTTATTGCTTGAGTGGTGCAGTGCGGTATCCGCTTCCGTACCAGACGCAAATCGGCCGTTGGCTCAATAATTTGGCTGTGTGCAGCGGCATCTTCAGGGCTGAATTTCCCGCTTGCGGGCGCCGATGCGCGAGGGCGGATACAATGGCGCGCGGCAGCTTATATTTCATTTCATCAGGGGGTCATATGCGCTTGGCAATTCTGTTGTTCACATGGTTGATGGTTGTACACGCTGCCGTTTTTGCGGCCGAGCCGGCCGCGGAGAGCGATGCGCAAAAGGCAGTGAGGTATACCGCGGCGCTCGAAACGAATCCATTCGCCAGCGACGCGAAGCAGATGCGCCAGTGGATGATGGCCTGGGTGACGGATACGCCGGATTACACGGTTTACGTATGCGGTGATCTTTTTGGCCCGATGATGAAAAAGAAGCATGAAGATGTGCCCTACGGGCCTGAATTGTTGATGCAGCAGATGTTCGGCAATGTCGCATACCAGATCGGCAACCCCGGCACGCATGACGAGGTTTCCAAGCAGCTGGCGGGCATGGAAAGCCTGTTGAAAGTCTATGCGCTGGTCGTCGCCCGGGATGCCAAGGCGCGCATGCCGTATTACGACAATTTGCTTGCCGAGCAGAAGAAGGGTTCGCTGAAGGCGTACCTTACGCCCATCATCGAGAAAAAGTGCGCCAAAAAGCCGTAGTGGAGCTCCGGCGGCCGGCAGGCCGCGTTCACTGCGGCAAAACCACAACGGCTTTTCCCTTGGCGCGTGCGTATGGGTTAAAATCCGGCCTTGAAATTTCTTGCCACGCCGGAAACGCTCCCACACATGCAATCTGCCAATCAGCCCAACGCGGGCAAAACCCTCCTCTGGATTTTGCTGGCGGCCTTCGCCATCCTGTGGTTCTGCAATCTCGAATACCGCCTGCTGATCAAGCCGGATGAAGGGCGCTATGCCGAGATTCCGCGCGAGATGGTGGCAAGCGGCGACTGGACCACGCCGCGCTTAAACGACCTCAAGTATTTCGAAAAGCCGCCGCTGCAATACTGGGCCACCGCCGCGGCTTACGAGGTGTTCGGCGAGCACAACTGGACTTCGCGCCTGTGGGATGCGCTCACCGGGTTCATGGGCGTGCTGCTGGTGTGGTTTGCCGGAGCGCGCCTGTTCGGGCGCGAGGCGGGGCGCTATGCCGCGCTGCTGCTGGGCGGCAGCATGCTGTATACGGTGATGGGCCATGTGAACACGCTCGACATCGGCGTGACTTTCTTCATCACGCTGGGCATCGTGGGCCTGCTGTTCGGCCAGCACGAGGGGCTTGCCGCCTCCGCGCGCCGCAACTGGATGTATGCGGCATGGGCCGCGATGGCCCTGGCCATGCTGAGCAAGGGGCTGATCGGCTTCGTGCTGCCGGGCGCGGCCTTGTTCATCTATTCCGTGGTGCAGCGCGATTTCGGCGTATGGCGGCGCATGCATTGGGGAGCAGGCCTGCTGATATTTTTCGCCATCACCGCGCCCTGGTTCTACCTGGTGATGAAGGCCAACCCCGAGTTCTTCCATTTCTTCTTCATCCACGAGCACTGGGAGCGCTTCACCACCAAGGTGCACGAGCGCTACCAGCCCTGGTATTTTTTCATCCCCGTGCTGCTGGTGGGCATGCTGCCGTGGACCTTCATGATGTTCGACACCCTGCTGCGCACCTGGAAGGCCAGCGCGCGCCCCGCGCAGCCGGTGCATAGCGTGCTGGGCGGATGGTTCACGCACAAGGCGTTCAACCCCGAGCGCTACCTGCTGATCTGGACCGTGTTCGTGTTCCTGTTCTTCTCCCGCTCCGATTCCAAGCTGCCTTCCTACCTGCTGCCCATGTTCCCCGCACTCGCCCTGCTGATGGGCAAGCAATTGGCCGGCATGAGCGCGCGCCGCGCTTTCTGGCTCACGCTGCCGGTGCTGCCGGTGCTGGCGCTGCTGCTGGTGCTGGCGCTGCTCCAGAAACTGGCGCCGTCCGTCACCCATGTTGCCGAGACGCCGATGCAGGTGGAGATGTATGGCGCGTATGCAAACTGGCTGATCGCCGCCTTGCTGCTGTGGATGGCGGGGCTGGCCGCGGCCCTTTTCTGGCTATGGCGCGGCGCCAAGATGCGCGCCGTGATCACGCTGGCGTTTGCCGCGCTGGCCGCCGTGATACTCGCGACCTCGGGCTACAACACCATCGCGCGCGAGCGTTCCGGCTGGCAGATCGCCGAGGCCATCCGCGCGCAGGTCAAGCCGGACATGCCGTTCTACTCTGTGCTGATGTACGAGCAAACCCTGCCGTTTTACCTCAAGCGCACCTTCACCCTGGTGGAATTCACCGACGAAATGAAATTCGGCACCGAGCAGGAGCCGCAGCGCTACATCCAGAACCGCTACCTGTTTGCCGAGTCCTGGAACAAGGACAAACAGGCGATGGCCATCATTCCGCTGGATTATTATGCGGAGATGCAGAAGCAGGGCCTGGCCATGAAGGAAATCTACCGCGACCATCAATACATAGTGGTGACCAAACCATGAATCTCGTCAGTTTCAGCCTCATCCTCACCGGCGTGATGCTCAACGCCGCAGCACAGATCCTCATGAAAATGGGGACCAATGCCATCGGCCATTTCGAATTCAGCGCGGCGAACATCGTGCCCATCGGCTGGAAGCTGGCCACCGAGTGGCACATCGTCGTCGCGCTGTTCTGCTATGCCATCAGCGTGGTGGTGTGGATACTCGCGCTGTCGCGCGTGCAGGTGAGCATTGCCTATCCCATGCTCTCGCTGGGCTACGTGGCCGTGGCCTTCGCCACCTGGTGGCTGTTCGGCGAAGCGCTCACCGCCACCAAGCTGACCGGCATCGCCGTGATCATCGTCGGCGTGGTCATCCTGTTCCGCGCATGAACCTCTGGGGGAAAGCATCATGAGCTCTGATTTTTTGCCGTTCGTTAAACCCTACATCGATGAAGACACCATCGCCGCCGTCGGCGAGGTGCTGCGTTCCGGCTGGATCACCAGCGGCCCCAAGATGCTGGAATTCGAGAAGCAGCTATCCGCCTATTTCGGCGGGCGCCCGGTGCGCACCTTCAACTCCGGCACCTGCACCATGGAGATCGCGCTGCGCATCGCGGGCATCGGTCCCGGCGACGAAGTGATCACCACGCCCATCTCCTGGGTGGCCACGGCCAACGTCATACTCGAAGTGGGCGCGACCCCGGTGTTTGCCGACATCGACCCCATCACGCGCAACATCGACCTGGACAAGCTGGAAGCCGCCATCACGCCCGCCACGCGCGCCATCATTCCCGTTTATCTCAGCGGCCTGCCGGTTGATATGGACCGGCTTTACGCCATCGCCGACAGATACCGGCTGCGCGTGGTGGAAGATGCCGCGCAGGCGCTGGGCTCCAACTGGCGCGGCAAGCGCATCGGCTCGTTCGGCGATTTCGTTTCCTTCAGCTTCCAGGCCAACAAGAACCTTACCACCTCCGAGGGCGGCTGCCTGGTGCTGAACAACGAGGAGGAGGCCAGGCTGGCGGAAAAATACCGCCTGCAGGGCGTCACGCGCACCGGCTTCGACGGCATGGAGGTGGACGTGCTGGGCGGAAAATACAACATGACCGACATCGCCGCCGTCATCGGACTCAAGCAGCTCCCGCAGTTGGAAGGGATCACCGCGCGCCGCCATGCGCTGGCCAAACATTACTTCAAGAGCTTCGGCCCCGAATTCGAGCGGCAGACCGGCGTGCAGCTGCCAGTGCGGGATTTCGAGAACAGCAACTGGCACATGTTCCACATCGTGCTGCCGGAAGGCATGGTGCGCGCCCAGTTTATGGAAAAAATGAAAGCGCACAACATCGGCTGCGGCGTGCACTATCCGCCCATACACCTGTTCCAGCTCTACCGCGCGCGCGGCTTCCGCGAAGGCATGTTCCCGGTTGCGGAGAGCGTGGGCTACCGCATCGTCACCCTGCCGCTGTTCCCGAGGATGAGCGAGGCGGACGTGGAGCGGGTGGCCGCCGCGGTGAAAGCGGTGCTGGCGGGGTGATGCAACCCTTGCGCGCTGCGCTGCGGGCGCGGCAGATTGGTTAAGAAACCATTATGAAACGCCCCCGTACAATTCGGTAAAATCCCAAAACCAGGGCAACCCGGTCTGGCGCACATGAACGAAATCGAACAAGGCAGGCAGGCGACCATCCTGAACGAGGCGATCACCGCCGGAGACCTCGCTGCGGTGTGGTCGCTGCTGGACAACGGCGTGGATGCGCATGCACCGGACCAGTTCGGGCAGACGCCGATGTTCGTCGCGGTGCGCGATGGCCAGGCGGAGATCGTGCGCCTGCTGATCGACCGCGGGGTGGACGTGAATGCGCCGGTCGAGAAGGTGCATGGCAGGGGGGCGCTGTATTTTGCGGCGGACCGCGGCCACAAGGAGGTGGTGCGCGAGCTGCTCGATGCGGGCGCCAAGATAGACGGCCTGGACAGCCACGGCCAATCGGCGCTGTGGGTGTGCGCCCTGTCGCTTGCCAACGAAGCGCTGAATGCCGCGGACAAGGAGGGCTGGAAGCAGGGGCAGAACGCCCATCCCACAGGCCGCGCCGCCGTGGCGGAACTGCTGATCGAATCCGGAGCGGACGTGAATCTCGCCCCGCAAGATGCCTACACCCCCGCGCATTTCCTGCGCGGCACCGGCATTCCCAGGCTCATTGCCTTGCTGGCGGGCAAGGAGCAGCGGCGCTCGTTCTGGTCCAGGCTGCTGAGAAAGCATAGATAGCCTTGGCGGCGATTCCCCTGCCACCAGCATTGCGCCCGGCTTTCCTGCTGCTGGCCGCGCTGCCCATCGCGCTGTGCGCTGCCTGCGCCCATGCGCCCGGCGCTGCGGCGCCGATCGCGCTGGATGTCGGGCACTCCAGGGAGCACCCGGGCGCGATCAGTGCGCGCGGCGTGCCGGAATTCGAATTCAATTCCGTCCTGGCGCAGGGCGTGGCGCAAACCCTGTCCGACGCGCGCGTGAACACCGTGCTGATCGGCGGCAACGGCGACATCAACCAACTGGAAAACCGCACCGCGCAGGCCAGCGCCGCCCAAGCCGGATTTTTCCTCTCCATCCACCATGATTCGGTGAAGCCCGAGTACCTCAAGCCCTGGGTGTGGAATGGCGCCGAACACCACTATGCGGACGGGATGTTTTCCGGCTTCGGCCTGTTTGTTTCGCGCAAGAATCCCCAACTCCGGCAAAGCCTGCGCTGCGCCTCCGCCATCGGCTTCAAGCTGGAAGAGGCGGGGTTCCGCCATTCCACCTACCATGCCGATCCCGTCATCGGCGAAGGACATGAATGGGCGGACGAGCAGAACGGCGTGTATTACTACGACGATCTGGTGGTGCTCAAGACCGCCAGGCAGCCCGCCGTGCTGCTGGAAGCGGGCGTGATCGTTAACCGCGACGAGGAAGCCGGGCTCGCCAGCCGCGAGGTGCAGGAGAAAATGGCCAGGGCGATCCGCGCGGGATTGCAGTCGTGCGGTGCGGCGGCGGAGTGAGCGCAGCGCCGGCCATCGGTGTATGATAAGCGAGCTTCAGTCGCTCGTCCCGAGCAGTATGGTTTAGCGGTTTTGTGGCCCACAAGACAATAAGGAGCAGATCATGCGCAACCCGGCACTCCGGTTTCTGACTATCGTCCTCTTCATCTTTGCCAGCGGCGCGGCCTGCGCCCACCCCGGCCACAATGCTTCCGGCGTTGCGGCAGGCCTGGCGCACCCCTTCCAGGGCCTGGACCACCTGCTCGCCATGGTGGCAGTGGGGCTGTGGGCGGCGCAAGGCGGCGGCAAAAGAATATGGCTGCTGCCTGCGGCTTTCATGACCCTGCTCGCACTTGGCGCGGCCCTTGCCAGCGCGTGGCAGGCGGCGCTGCCGGTGGAAACCGGCATCGCGCTGTCCGTGCTGGCGCTGGGCCTGCTGGTCGCGCTCTCGCGGCAGCTGCCCGTCCGGTTCAGCGTGGCGCTTGCCGCCTTGTTCGGCCTGCTGCATGGCTACGCGCACGGGCTGGAACTGCCAGCCTCAGCCGCGCCCGTTGAATACGCGCTGGGCTTCCTGCTCGCCACCGCCATCCTGCATCTCTCCGGCATCGCCGTGGGTGTGGCCGCGCGCAGGCAGCATGCGCTGCTCGCCAAAATGCTGGGCGCGGGCATCGCGGCCAGCGGCGTCTGGTTCCTGGCCAGCGCCTGAACGCAGCGCCGCGGCCTTTGGGCCCGCGCGGGCCCTGTCTTTTGCTCATGACCCGAAAGGATGAACATCATGAAAAATCCTGCCGCCTGGTTTGAAATCTATGTTGACAACATGGCCCGGGCCAAAGCCTTCTATGAAAGCGTGTTCGGCGTCACGCTCACCCGGCTCGAGAATCCCGCCACGCTCGAAACCCCCGGGCTGGAAATATGGGGATTCCCCATGGCGCAGGAAACCTATGGCTCATCCGGCGCGCTGGTCAAGATGCCCGGCTTCCGCAGCGGCGGCAACAGCACCATCGTCTACTTCAGCTGCGAAGACTGCGCGGTCGAGGCCGCCAAGGCAGCCAAGGCCGGCGGAAAAATCGAGAAGCCCAAAACCTCCATCGGCCAATATGGCGCCATGGCGCTGGTGTACGACACCGAGGGGAACATGATCGGACTGCATTCTATGGGGTAGGGATGCGGCTATGCCATCCGATCCACTGAAACTTAAAGAGGAAATGCCGTGCCCTATCCTATAGTTTGACCGTCATGTATTCCGCAGGAGGCCACACATGTCCCACGCGATTCGAATCCACAAGACCGGCGGCCCCGAAGTGCTGCAATGGGAAGAGGTGGCGGTGGGCGCGCCCGGCCCGGGTGAAATCAGGCTGAAGCAGATCGCCGTGGGGCTCAACTTCATCGATGTCTATCACCGCACCGGCCTTTACCCCATGGCGCTGCCGTTCGTGCCCGGCGTGGAAGCCGCAGGGGTGGTCGAGTCCGTCGGGCCGGGTGTCAGCCATCTGAAACCGGGCGACCGCGTCGCCTATCCCATGACCATCGGCGCCTATGCCGACGCGCGGCTCATTGCGGCGGACAAGGTGGTCCGGCTTCCGGACAACATTTCCGAGCGCACGGCGGCCTCCATGATGCTGCGCGGCATGACCGCGCGTTATCTCATCCGCGACATCTACAAGGTGGGGGCGGGCGACACCATCCTCATCCACGCTGCGGCGGGCGGAGTAGGGCTGATCGTCTGCCAGTGGGCGGCCGCCCTGGGCGCCACCGTCATCGGCACCGTCTCCAGCGATGAAAAGGCGGCGCTGGCCAAGGCCAACGGTTGCCACCACGCGATCGTCTACACGCGCGAGGATTTCCAGGCACGGGTGCTCGAGATCACCAACGGGCAAAAGCTGCCGGTGGTCTATGATTCGGTGGGCAAGGATACCTGGCTGAAATCGCTCGATTGCCTCAGGCCGCGCGGCATCATGGTGCTGTTTGGC
>DATDDB010000027.1:0-20925 GCA_036524005.1 Gallionellaceae bacterium
TCGGGCGAGAAACTGAGCAAGCAGACGCTGGCGCAACCGGTAAAGCGCGGCGATGCAGAGGCTTTGCTGCGCGTGCTGTCGTTCCTGCGTCAACACCCTCCCGCAGGGTTGCGCGGCGAAACGGCTGAACATGTTCTGCAATGGGCTGTTGCCAACTGGCAGCCGGGAGAATTGCGGGGCATGCTGACCTCTCCGGTTTAGCCCTTTGCCCGTGCAGCCGCTTCCTGGCGCAGGAAGAGCAATGGTTAGCACGCAAAAAAATATATATGCATTTGTAATCGTTGCACGCTGCCCCTGCATTGCGTACCATCTCCGCGGGTAGGGATATGCCCTATGCATGGATAACAATGCATAGGGGCGTCTTGCGCAGTTCCGATGGTTGTCTGCTTGAATCGTACTTGGAGGTCGGTTTAATGAAGCTCAAAGGGTTGGATGCGGTAGTAGGTGTAGTCAAAAACGGTCTTCTTGCTCTTTGGGGGATATTGCAAACCATCTGGAACCTGTTGAAGTGGAGCGTGCGCAGGGTATTGGGCAAGCGCTTTTTCCCCGAGTCTCAAAATGCCATTCCGCCAGAAGACGAATCCGGAGGCGAGGACGGGGGGCGGTGGGTCTACCTCAAGCAGCACAAAAAACAAATACTCATAGGGCTGGCGGCAATTGCCGCGGTGTGCGGCCTGGCCTTGCTCCCCCTCCTCTGGAAATCCGCTCCCCCTCCTGAAGCGGCCTCATTTTCTGTCACCGAGCCCGGGCGCACCGTATATGAAGCGCCCGATGAGGCGGGACGCGCGCCCAAGCCAGTGGTGATCCGGTTCAACGATTCCGTTGCACCTCTTGCAGACAGCGGCAAGGAAGTATCCGCCGGCATTTCGCTTTCTCCCGCCCATCCCGGCAAGTGGCGATGGACTGACGACCGCACCCTGATGTTCACCCCTGCGGAAGATTGGCCGATAGGCCGGAAATTCACGGTGAATTTCGAGAAGACGCTGTTCAAGCCGGAGATTGTGATTTCAAGCTATGACGCCAGCTTCCGCACGGCCGGATTCAAGCTGAGGATGAGCAACAGCCAGTTCTACCAGGACCCGGTCAACCCGGCGCTCAAGAAAGTGGTCATAGACCTCAACTTTTCGCACCCGGTCGATCCGGTCAGCCTGGAAAAGCATGTGGAGATGGTCATGGCCGGGGAATCCGGCGGCTTTCTTGGGTTGGGCAAGAAAAGCGTTGCCTTCGTGATCAGTTACGATGCGCTGAAGCTGAATGCCTATATCCATTCAGAGCCGCTTCCTGTGCCCAAGGATGCCGCCAGGCTGAACTTCACGCTGTCCAAGGGTACGGTCGCCGCGCGCGGCGGTGACGGCTTTGACGAGGAATTGACGCGCAGCTTCGCTGTGCCCAGCATTTACAGCCTGCATGTCAGCGACATCAGGCCGCTGGTGGTCACCAACGAGCGCAACGAACCGGAAAATGTGCTGCTCGTGAGCACTTCGGAATCGGTGAATGAGAAGGAGATGCAAAAGGCGGTCTCCATGTGGGTGCTGCCGAAAACCAACCCCACGCCGGCAAACCACAACAGCAAGGCACCCTACCGCTGGAGCGTGCAGGAGGTGACGTCGGCGGTGCTGGCGAAATCCGTGCGCCTGACTCCCGAGTCGATTCCAGCAGAATTCGACCATACCGAAGTGCACAGCTACAGGTACAAGGCGGATGTCGGGGCACAGCTGTTCATCCAGGTGGAAAAAGGCGTCAAGTCGTTTGGCGGATATATACTGGGCGACAGGGTTACGCGCATCGTCCAGGTTCCGGTATTCCCGGCGGAACTGAAAATCCTGAGCAAGGGCGCGCTGCTGGCAATGAGCGGCGACAAAAAGGTCGCTGTGCTGGTGCGCGATCTGCCGGGCTTCAAGGTTGAACTGGGCAGGGTGCTGCCCAGCCAGTTGCAGCACCTTGTTTCGCAGGCCGATGGGGATTATTCCAACCCCCAATTTTACGGACGCTTCGGACCGGATAACCTGGTCGAGCGCTTCGAGCGCAAGGTGCCGCTGCCCGGCCTGAAACACGGCAAGGCGCATTATGAAGCGGTGGACATGGCCGAATACCTGAAAGCCGATGGCGGCGGCGAGCGGCGCGGCGTATTCCTGATGTCGATCACCAGCTACGACCCGGCCCAGGAGGGAGGCAGGACGCCCGCGCGCAAACCGGCCACTCCGGTCGAGGCAGCAACCGCCCCGGATGAATCCGGCGAGTCCGGCATGAGCGAAGGGGAGGGCGAGCAGCCCTATATGGGATCCGGCGATGCCGATGCGGAGTCTGAGAGTGCGCAGGCCGAGGCCGAATGCGCGCAAGGGTGCGAAGGGCCGACCGGCGAGAACATGCCGATGCAATACCGCACCGACAAGCGCCTGGTGATCGTCACCGACCTGGGCATCCTGATCAAGAAATCGATGGACGGGACGCACGACGTGTTCGTGCAATCGATTTACACCGGCAGGCCGGTCGAAGGTGCGACGGTCGAGGTGATCGCCTTGAACGGCACGGCGCTGTTCACCCGCCAGACAGATGGCTCGGGCCGGGCCAGCTTCCCGAAAATCGACAACCTGACGCGCGAGCGCACACCGCTGCTGGTGATCGTCAAGAAGGGTGGCGACCTGAGCTTTATGCCGCTCAACCGCAGCGAGCGCGCGCTGGACATGTCGCGCTTCGATGTGGGCGGCGTGAGCAATGCGCGCAGCGAGAACCAGGTGAGCGCCTATCTGTTCTCGGACCGCGGTATCTACCGCCCCGGCGACGAATTCCATATCGGCATGATTGTGAAACCCGCGAAGTGGGAAACCAGCATGGCCGGACTGCCGCTGGAAGCGGAAGTGTTGGATGCACGTGGCCTGGTGATCAAGCAGGAAAAGATCAAGTTGCCTGCAGGCGGCTTTATCGAACTGAGCCATAAGACGCAGGAAACTTCGCCCACCGGTACCTACAACATCAATCTTTATCTGGTCAAGGATGGCAGGAAAGGTGCGCAAATCGGCACGACTTCCATCAAAGTGCAGGAATTCCTTCCGGACCGGATGAAGGTGACTGCCCATTTTTCGCGCGAAACCGCCGGCATCAATGGCGGCTGGGTGCACCCGAAAGACCTGAAAGTGTTGGTCACCGTGCAGAACCTGTTCGGCACGCCCGCGGAGAACCGCAACGTGCGCGCCGAGCTGACGCTTAGCCCGGCCTACCCGGCGTTCCGCGGCTATTCCGATTACCACTTCTACGATCCGCAGCGCGCCAAAGAGGGCTACAACGAGGCGCTCAAGGCCCAGACCACCAACGACAAGGGGGAGGCGGAGTTTGATCTGAACCTGGACAAGTATGCTCAGGCGACCTACCGCGTCGAATTCCTGGGACGCGCGTTCGAGCCTGAAGGCGGGCGCAGTGTGGCGGCGGATTGCGCCGTCATGGTTTCGGACATGGATTATCTACTGGGATACAAGGCGGATGGTTCGCTTAGCTACGTGTCGCGCGGATCCAAGCGCGAAGTGTCGCTGATCGCCATCAACCCGCAAGTGCAGAAGACCAGGGTAGATGGCTTGACCCTGCAATTGGTCGAACGCAAGTTCGTGTCGGTGCTCAAGCGGCAGAATAACGACACCTACAAATACGAGTCGGTCAAGAAAGAAGTGCTGATCAAGGAAAGCAAGCTCAGCATCCCGGCAGCGGGCCATACGCTGACGCTGGATACCGGCAAGCCGGGCAATTTTGCCTACATCCTGCGCGACAAGAACGGCATGGAACTGAACCGCGTCGAATATGCAGTGGCCGGCAATGGCAATGTCACGCGCAACCTGGAGCGCAACGCCGAACTTCAGCTCACCCTGAACAAGGCCGATTTTGTGCCGGGCGAGGAAATCGAGCTCAGTATCAATGCGCCCTATACCGGCGCCGGGCTGATCACGATCGAGCGCGACAAGGTGTATGCGACCCAGTGGTTCAAGAGCAGCACGCTGGCCTCGGTGCAAAAGATCAGGGTGCCCAGGGACTTCGAGGGCAACGGCTACGTCACCGTGCAGTACATCCGCGACCCCGGCTCGGAAGAAATCTTCATGAGTCCGCTGTCGCATGGCGTGGTGCCGTTCGCCACCAGCCTTGCGGCGCGCACCAACAAGCTCACGCTGAACGCGCCGGAGCTGGTGAAACCGGGCCAGCCGATGCAGATCAAGTTGAGCGCCGAAAAACGCGCGCGCGTCGTGGTATTTGCGGTGGACGAGGGGATATTGCAGGTCGCCCGCTACCAGAATCCGGATCCGCTGGCGAAGTTCTTCCAGAAGCGCATGCTGGAAGTGCAGACTTCGCAGATACTGGACCTGATCTTGCCGGAATTCAAGCGCCTGCTCGAGTCCGCCGCACCCGGCGGCGACGCCGAAGCGGCCCTGGGCCGCAACCTGAACCCGTTCAAGCGCAAGCGCGACAAGCCCGTGGTGTATTGGTCTGGCATCGTCGAGGTGGACGGTACCAAGGAATTCACCTACCAGGTGCCGGATTACTTCAGCGGGTCCCTGCGCATCATGGCGGTTGCGGTCAATGACCATAGCGTGGGCACTGCGCAGGCCAAATCGCTGGTGCGCGGCGATTTCGTGATCTCGCCCAACGCACCGCTGGCGGTGACCCCGGGCGACGAGTTTGATGTCAGCGTCGGAATCGCCAACAACGTCCTCGGTTCGGGTGCAAATGCCTCGGTGGCGGTGACCCTCAAGACGACTCCGCACCTGCAGGTCACCAGCGGCGAGACGCAGACCCTGAAGATAGGCGAAATGCGTGAGTCGAGCGCACTGTATCACGTCAAGGTCGTGGATGGCGTAAATGCCAAGCTGGGCTCAGCCTCGCTGATGTTTACCGCCAAACTGGGCGACAAGAGCGCGAAGCTGAGCACCGATGTCTCGGTGCGCCCCTCATCGCCGCGCTACACCAAGGTGGCGACCGGCAGCTTCAGCGGCTATGTCGAGGTCGAGACCAAGCGCGACATGTACGCGGAATACCGCACCCTGGATGCCGGGGTTTCCGCGCTGCCGCTGGTGCTGACCTCCGGGCTTACCGTGTACCTGGCCAATTTCGAACACCTGTGCACCGAGCAATTGACCAGCCAGGCCATGCCTGCCCTGGTGCTGGGCAAGCGTCCGGAATTCGCCAAGGGCAACCAGAAAATACCGATTGCGCGCACCCTGGAAGAAACCATGCGGATATTGCGCACCCGGCAGAATGGCGACGGCGGTTTCGGCCTGTGGACCGCCTCGGTCGAGCCGGATGAGTTTGCCTCGGTCTATGCGACCCACATGATGCTTGAGGCTGCCGAGCGCGGCGAGGCCATACCCGGTGACATGCTGCAGAAGAGCATGGCCTACCTGCAAACCTATGCGGCCAGCCCCAGCGACAATCTGTGGGGATTGCGCACCCGTGCTTATGCCGCCTATCTGCTGACACGGCAGACCGTAATCACCACGCCCATCCTCACCAGCCTGCGCGAATCGCTGGAGAAGCTCTATCCCAAGGTATGGCAGGAAGACCTCGCGGGGGCTTACCTGGCGGCATCCTACAAGCTGCTGAAGCAGGAGCGCATGGCGTCCGACCTGATGGACAAGAGCGAGGCGCTGTTGCGCAAGCGCGGCACGGCGTTTTCCTATGAACACTATTACGATCCGCTGATCCGCGATGCGCAGGTGCTGTTCCTGCTGTCGCGACATTTCCCGGAGCGCGCGCGCGACCTGCCGCCCAGCGTGATGATGGAAATGGTCAAGCCCATCACCAAGGGGATGTACAACACCCTGTCGTCGGCTTACCTGATACTGGCGCTCGACGCTTATGCGGGCGTTGGCAACAAGGACGGGCTGGGCAAGCTGGGCATCGTTGCGATAGATGCCAAGGGCAAGCGCACGCCGCTGGTGCTGCCGGAAAACCTGGTGCCGCGCGTGGCATTCCCGCAGGATACGCGCAAGCTGGGATTCTCCAATGAGATGAACATCACCTCTTATTATTCGGTGACCGAAACCGGGTTCGACAAGAAGCCGGAAGCAACCGAGCTGCGCAACGGCATGGAAGTGCTGCGCGAATACACCGATGCGCACGGCAAGCCGGTGGCGACGGTCGCTGTCGGTGACGAAGTGACGGTGAAGCTGAAATTCCGCTCGGTGAACGGACAAACCATCTACAGCGCCGCGCTGGTCGACCTGTTGCCTGGCGGTTTCGAGCCGGTGCTGGACACTGCGTCCGAGCCCGTGCCGGTCTTCGAGGGCAGCAGTGACGAGGAGCGGGGAAGCGAGGGCGAAGACCGCATCCCGCAAAACCGCCAGGGTGCGCTGGCCGGGCTGGCAGGGTCCGCGTCGAACTGGAACATCGAGTATGCCGACGTGCGCGAAGACCGCGTGGTGTTCTACGGGACGATAACCGGCAGCGTCAGCGAGGTCAGCTACCGCATCAAGGCGACCAATGCCGGTACTTTTGTCGTGCCCCCGGCTTACGGCGAATCGCTGTACGAGCGCGATTATCAGGCGCGGTCGGCGGGCGGGAAAACGATCATCGTGGTTCCACCGGACAAGAAGTAGGAAGGTTTGCCGTGATAGACCAGGCACTCGCCGACCACTTCGCGGAAGACTGGATAGCATCGTGGAACGCGCATGACCTCGACCGCATCCTGTCGCATTACACGGACGATTTTGAAATGTCCTCGCCCGTCATCGTCAAGGTGACGGGTGAGCCTTCCGGCATGCTGAAGGGCAAGGAGAAAGTCGGCGCATACTGGGCCAGGGCCCTTCAAATGAACCCCGGCCTCCACTTTGAGCTGGTCACCACGCTTCTTGGAATGAACAGCATTACGCTTTACTACAAGGGAGTGCGCGGACTGTCGGCGGAGGTGTTTCATTTCACCCCGGAGGGCAAGGTGGCGAGAGCCTATGCGCATTATGCGCAGGCTGCTTGAGTCTGGGAGTGAAAACCACTCTCCACAGGGGCGCAGAGACACAGAGAAAACCCAAGGCCACGAAAATCACGAAAGGCACGAAATGACGCGTAGGGCGCGTATTATGCTTTATGCCCTTCGATAACGAATACCCGATGCTGCAACATCTCCGTTACATCCTCTTCTCCGTGCACCGCATCAAATGGCCGCGCAAGGCAAAGAAACTCGCGGCTTTTCTCGCCGTCGTCTTCTTCCTGCTCTTCATTCTGCGCATATGGCCGCACGACTCCTTGCGCGGCGCATTTCCCGGCAGCATCGCCGTTTACGGCAACGACGGGACGCTGTTGCGCATGGCGCTGTCCAGCGACGACCAGTTCCGGGTTTGGGTGGCGCTGGAGGATATGGAGCCGCGGCTGGTCGAGGCGGTGCAGCAGTATGAAGACCGCTGGTATCACTGGCACCCGGGGGTGAATCCCGTGGCGCTGGCGCGGGCCGCCATTTCCACGTACGGCGGCGGCAAGCGCCAGGGCGCATCCACCCTCACCATGCAGCTGGCGCGCAGGCTGTACGGCATCCGCAGCCAGACCTGGGGCGGCAAGCTGAAGCAGATCGCGTGCGCCATGTGGCTGGAGGCGCGCTATTCCAAGCGCGACATCCTGGAAGCGTACCTGAACCTTGCCCCCTATGGCGGCAACATCGAAGGCGTGGGCGCGGCGAGCCTGATCTATTTCCACAAGCGCGCGCTGAACCTGACGCTGCCGGATGCGCTTACGCTGGCCGTCATCCCGCAAAATCCCAACAAGCGCGGCGCGGGGAAAAATGCCTCCTCGCCGCTGATGGAGGCGCGCGCCCGCCTGTTCCAGTCCTGGCTGGAGCGCCATCCGGACGCGGCCATCTACAAGGCAGACATGGAAACCGCGCCCAAGCTGTATGGCGTGGCCGAGTTGCCCTTTCTCGCACCGCACCTGACCGACAAGCTGCTGCGCGAGCACAGCGCGGGCATCCGCATGGCCAACTCGGGGGAGATGTTCAGCACGCTGGATCGGCGGCTGCAGGCCACGCTGGAGCGCAATGTCAGGCAGTTCATCGAGAACCGCCGCAACCTGGGCGTACGCAATGCCAGCGCGATGCTGATAGACATCACCAACGGCGAGGTGCGCGCCTTGGTCGGCTCCGCCGATTACTTCAACGACGACATAGACGGCCAGGTGAATGGAACTGCGGCCAAACGCTCGCCGGGATCGGCGCTGAAGCCCTTCATCTACGGCCTGGCGCTGGACCAGGGCCTGCTGCACCCGCAGACCATATTGCGCGATGCGCCTTCCAGTTTCGGCCCGTTCTCGCCGGAAAATTTTGACGGACGCTTCGTTGGCCCCATCTCGGCTCAGGAAGCGCTGGTGCGCAGCCGCAACATCCCGGCAGTGTATGTGGCCTCCCGTCTCAAACAGCCGACACTGTACCAATTTCTCCAGGATCAGGGCGTCAGCCGCCTGGCGTCCGAGGAGCACTACGGCCTGGCGCTGGCGCTGGGAGGCGCGGAAGTGACCATGGAAGAGCTGGCGAGGCTGTACCTGATGCTGGCCAATGGCGGCGTACCCATGCCGCTGCAGTATGCACGCGCGGATGGCATGCCGGGGGCTGAGCAGGGCAAGCTCCCGCCGCGCGAAGCGCAGCCGCACGCGCTCTCGGAAGAGGCAGCCTTCATCACCCTGCAGATGCTGAAGACCAACATCCGCCCCGATACCAACTTGCCGGCAGCACCCGCGGTGGCCTGGAAAACCGGAACTTCATGGGGATTTCGCGATGCCTGGACGGCGGGGATATTCGGGCGCTATGTGCTGCTGGTATGGGTAGGCAATTTCGACGGCAGCGGCAACCCGGCGTTCGTCGGTATCCAGACCGCGGCGCCACTGTTCTTCAAGATCGTGGACAGCATACGCGGGCAAAACCTCGATCCCGGCGAATTGGCGCGCCCGTGGCCGGCCAATGTGACGCGCGTGGAGGTGTGCGCCGCCAGTGGCGACCTGCCGAACGAATGGTGCAAGGACACCATACCCACCTGGTTCATTCCGGGAAAATCGCCGATCCGCATCAGCCGCCTGCACCGCGCCGTGAAGATCGACACGCGCACCGGGCGCGCCACCTGCAGCGATGGCCCCCATGTGAAAACCGAGATTTTCGAATTCTGGCCCACCGACATGCAGCGCCTGTTCCGCATGGCGGGCATGCCGCGCCGCGCCCCGCCAACCTTGCCCGATTGCGGGAACGGCGGCGATTATGCCCTGCAGTTGTCAGAGCGGCCGGAAGACCGCGACGGCCCGCAAATCACTTCGCCCAACCGTGGCGTCACCTACACTCTGCGGCTATCTGCGCCCGCGCCCGTCATGTTGCGCGCCAACATATCGGGCCGGGACAGCAAGCTGTTCTGGTTTGCCAATGACAGCCTGATCGGCCAGGTCAATGCCGGAACCGACATGCCCTGGACGCCGCCCATGCCCGGAAAATACCAGCTGCGCGCCATCGATACCAGGGGCAGGGCGGACGTGCGCGAGATTGTGGTGGAATTTGAGCAGTAGCGGACTTACATCGGCGGCTTCAGGCCTTTGCTGCCGACCAGGATGCGTGATGCCGCCAGGCTGCCATTGGCGCCGGGCTGCGCGATGATGAATACCTGTGCGCCGGCCTTGAGCAGCGATTTGTCGGCGGGCGTGAAGGTGATGATGGGGGTGCGCCGGGGAACGATGATTTCCTGGCTCCCGCCCTTGTAAGAGAGGGTCAGCTTCTCGCCGTTGTTGGTGGCGACCACGGCATCGACATTGGCGTTGGTCATGCTGGAGCCGGGTTCGAGATCCCAGTCGTAGTGGCCTTCACCGGTGCCGCGCAGGGATTCGGGGAAGACATGCACCTCCAGCGCCTGCAGGGTGCCTCCCCTCAGGATGGCTGTCACGCCGACAAAGCCGCCCTGTTTGATGTCGCTCATCTTGAGCGGGGAAAGCACGCTGATCCGGGTGTTGTCGGAAACGGCGAGCTTCAGTGCCTTGCCCTCGCGTGATTTAACCTGCAACTCGCGGCCGTCGAATCCGGTGACCGCTCCGCGCACCCTCACATTGGGCGGCGTGTTGGCAGGCGCGCTGGCTGGGGCCTGCGCCAGCGCACTCGCCATGCCCAATACAAGCGTGCATGTTAGCAGCAGTTCTTTCTTCCTGTTCATGGCCAAAGAGTACTGCCGCTTGTGCGGATGATCAATACGTGTCTCCATGTAAACCTGCAACGCCCAATGCAGGTTCAGAACATGGCGTTTTCGTTTGGCGCATTTTCAGGGACGGGCTGCCCGATGTCCCACAGTTCAACGATGTCCTTGCCCCGGAACCGGAAGATATGTACCAAAGCCAGCCCCTGGTCTCCCGGCTTCAGCCTCACGCGGGAATGCACCGCCACCAGGTCGCCGTCTTCCAGCGCCCGCTGAACTTCGAGTATTTTGTCCGGGAACCGGGCGGCATTTTCTTCCATGCCTTGCATGAGCGATCCCGCATCACCTTTGAAATAGGGGTTATGATGGCGGAAATCCTCGGCGATGTGTTGCTCATAGGCTTTGCGCACTTGGCCTGAACCCACGAGTTTCAGGAATGAAACGGCGCATTCTTTGCGGGTAAGGATGCTGTTGCGGTACATTGAATTCATGTTGAAATCCTCCGATGGCTAAGCAGGATAATTCTTTACAGCACGTCTTGATTGCCATTATATGGGCGGGGGTGGCTGCCGGGATAGTCTCGACATTGGCCCAGTTGCTGCTGTGGCTGGTCTTGACCGATGAATTTCCGGCGGCGCTGTTCCGCGATGCGCGCCTGACGGCAGCACTGGTGCTGGGTGTTCGCGTGCTGGCGCCCCCTGCCACTTTCGATGCGGTCGTCTGGCTGGTGGCGACCCTCGTCCACTTTTCGCTTTCCATCGGCTACGCGGCATTGCTGGCCACGTTCGCAATGCGTTTTGGGAATGCCGCTTCGCTTCTGGCGGGCGCGGGTTTCGGCGTTGCACTCTATGCCGTCAATCTGCATGGCTTTACCGAGATGTTCCCCTGGTTCGCCCAGGCCCGCGGCTGGATAACCGTTGCTGCCCATGCGCTATTCGGGATGACGGCGATTTGGGTTTTCCGTCGTCTTTATTTCAGAAATGCGCGATCGCAACCAGCCGGGCGTTGAGTTTTTGCGCCAGGGCCACGCCGCCCTGTCGCATGACGGCGTGATGGTTCCACTTGATGGCCGGATTTGCGACCAGCGCAAGCAGGTTCATCCAGGTGCGCGTGGTGTGCACCTGCCAGTCGTAGCGCACTACGGTCACGCTTCCATCGGTGGCGAATGACCAGCGTCCACGGCCTTCCACATCGCCGCTGGCGACGCCCTCGATGACTGTCAGCGGTTCGAAATGGATGACGCGGATGTCGAAGGTAAGATGGTAGGGCAGGTTTCCGCGCCAAGTATAGCGGCACACGCTGCCGATGCCCTGTGCGTCGCCGGGTGAGATTTCCTCGACCCTTACTACATTGGGCCACCACAGCGGCCAGCCCTGGGAGTAATAGATGGCCTCGCACACCGCCTGGATGGGGGCTTCTATTTGCCAGATGGTGACAAAGTTGTAGTTCATCTCGCTTGCTCAAGGGGTGAACATCGCATCCGGCAACATCGGGTTGATCTCCAGCGCATCCATATACACGGTTTCCAGGATAACGTCGCCAGCATCCCTGCTGATTACCTTTAACGGAAACAGGCTCTGGGCATCCAGCCACCATTCGTAGCGATGCACGCCGTCAACAGCAAACTTATTCGTACCTGTCGTATTCAGGTGCAGCACAGTCCGGCCGTCTACAGTTTCCGTGCCCAGCAATTCGGTGCTGCCATGCTCTTGCAGGGTGCGGATGTTATCGAACAATGAACCGACATCCGAGTGGTCCACGTGTTGCCCGCGCGAACTCTTGATCAGTGGATTGCCGGGGCTCAAATCGAGCCTAGGGAAATGGCCATAGCCGAAGGGCCATAGCAGGACGCGCGCAGTCTTCGGGCTGTAGGTCAGCAAGGCGCCGGCATGCGGCTTGATGAACTCCATGCGCACGTAGCCTGGCTTCTTGTAGTAGTACTGGATATGCTCCTCGCCATCCGCATGGAAGGAGTGGATGGTGACGCGATAGGCTTCGATGGCCCGGTAATGCGCGATAGCATGGTCCAGCGGCGCTGCGTGAGCGTCGGGGGGAGGAGCTGCCGGGGGAGATGACTGTGGGGAAGCAGCTCCGGCGAGTGTGGCGGCGAGCACCATGGCAAATAGCACGGATCATTCCTGCCTTTGCTGCATTTTACAGAATGCCGGCGGCGCCGGCCAGGCTATTTTCAGGCGGTGATGACAGGCACGCGGGCGGTCACCGCACAGAGCATTTCATAGCTGATGGTCCCCGCAGCAGCGGCCACTTCTTCCACCGGCAGGCCTTCACCCCACAGCGTGACGCGGCTGCCCACTCCCGCGTCCGGCAGGGCGGAGAGGTCTACGCACAGCATGTCCATGGAGACGCGTCCCAGGGTGCGCGCGCGCACGCCATTCACCAGCACCGGAGTGCCGGTCGAGGCATGGCGCGGGTAGCCGTCTGCATAGCCGCATGCGGCCACGCCGATGCGCATGGGCCGATCGGCGCAGAATGTCCCGCCATAGCCTATGCATTCTCCTGCGCGCAATTCGCGCACCGAAATGATCTCGGTTTGCAGGGTCATCACCGGCTTGATGCCAAGCGCCTGGGCGCTGGTTTCCGCAAACGGCGAAGCGCCGTACAGCATGATGCCGGGACGCACCCAGTCCGCATGGGTTTGCGGGAAGCGCAGGAGCGCCGCGGAATTGGCCAGCGAGCGCGCCGTGCGATAGGGCGCAGCCAGGTCGTTGAACATCTGCAGTTGCGCGGTCACGCCTGCAGCCTCGTCGGCATGGGAAAAATGCGTCATCAGCGTGATGTCGCGCACGGATGGAATGGACTTGAGCTTTTCCATGGCGGCGGAAAGGTCCTGTGGCATGAAACCCAAGCGGTTCATGCCGGTGTTGACCTTGAGCCAGGCTGAAATCTTGTTGCCCAGGCGTGCGCCTCCCTCCAGCATGGCCAGCTGGTGCGGGCTGTGGATCACGCAGTCCAGCTTGTGCCCGGCTATGCGCGGCAGGTCGTCCGGAGAAAAAGCGCCTTCCAGCAGCAGGATGGTCTGGCGGTAGCCCGCTTCGCGCAGGCGCAATGCGTCGCGCAAATCCAGCAGGGCGAAGCCGTCAGCGCCAGCCAGCGCCTCGGCGCAGCGCAACAGGCCGTGGCCATAGGCATCGGCCTTGATCACTGCCATGATGCGTGCCGAAGTGGAGCGGCGTGCAACCTGCAAATTGTGGTGCAGCGCGGAAAGGTCGATGCGGGCCGTTATCGGGCGGGACATGTTTGCGGACAGAGCAGATTTCATTACCGTTAATGATAGCAGGCATCGCCGGTTTCATGTTATAAGACTAAACTAGAATATAAACAATTATTACCCGTTAATGGCACTCGGCTTTTATATCATTTTGGCAGCGCAATTTCTTTCCGCGCTTGCAGACAATGCTTTGCTGTTTGCTGCCATTTCCCTGCTGGAAGAGCTGCACGCCCCGAACTGGCATACGCCGTTGTTGCAGGATGCCTTCGTGATTTCCTACGTCGTGCTTGCCCCGTTTGTCGGCGCCTTTGCCGACTCCATGCCCAAGGGACGGGTGATGTTCATCAGCAACGGCTTCAAGGTTGCCGGTTGCCTGGCCATGCTGTTCGGCCTGGATCCGCTGTTGGCCTATGGCATCGTCGGCTTCGGCGCTGCGGCCTATTCGCCGGCAAAATACGGCATCCTCACCGAATACCTGCCGCCGCGGCAACTGGTGGCGGCAAACAGCTGGATGGAAGGGTTGACCGTGGCGGCCATCATATTCGGCACGGTGCTGGGCGGACAGTTGATCAATCCGCATGTCTCCGGGTTTTTGCTGAGCCTGTGGGATGTGCCTTTTGTTGAAACAGGCATAAACACTCCGCCCAAACTGGCGATGGTGGTCATCACCCTGATTTACCTGGGGGCCGCAATCTTCAATCTCTACATTCCGCGCGTGGCGGTGGACCACAAGCCGATGAGCCGCGACCCGATATTTTTATTGAAGGATTTCTACCATTGCTTCAAGCTGCTGTGGAAAGATCCGCTGGGACAGGTTTCGCTGGCCGTGACCACGCTGTTCTGGGGGGCGGGCCGCACCCTGCAGCTGCTGGTGCTTGCCTGGGCGGCCTACGCACTGCATTTCGACAAGAGCGCCGGGGCGAACCTCACGGCGACGGTGGCGGTGGGCATCGCAATCGGCGCCATACTGGCGGCGCGCTTCGTGAAGCTGGAGCATGCGGTCAAGGTGCTGCCGATGGGCATAGGCATGGGCCTGCTGGTATTGGTGATGATACCCGTGACCAGCGTGACGTTTGCCGTGGTGTTGTTGCTTGCCATCGGCGTCATGGCAGGCTATTTTGTGGTGCCGATGAACGCCCTGCTGCAGCATCGCGGTCACTTGCTGATGGGGGCGGGCAGTTCCATCGCAGTGCAGAATTTCAACGAGAACCTCAGCATTTTCCTCATGCTGTTGCTGTATTCCGGCATGGAAATGCTCGATTTGCACCTGTACGTGATTGTCACCGTGTTCGGCCTGTTGCTGGCGGGCATCATGGGCACGCTATACAAAATACATGGCCACGACCAGGACAAGGGCCGCATCTGAATCCTGCAGACGTATTTTAAGCCTGGTTATTCAGGCCCGGTCTAACCCTTGGTTTTGACCGCCAGGCGCAAATCTTCCCACGCCTTGGCCTTGTCAGCCGGCGTGCGCAGCAGGTAGGCGGGGTGGTAGGTGATGATAAGCGGCGTGCCTTGAAAATCGTGCACTGTGCCGCGCAGCGAACCCAATGCGGCATCGCGTCCCAGCAGGGAAGTGGCGGCAGTCTTGCCCAGGGCCACGATGATCTTCGGCTGGATCAGCGCGATCTGGCGGTGCAGGTAAGGGATGCAGGTCGCGATCTCATCGGCCTCCGGCGTGCGGTTGTTGGGCGGGCGGCACTTGACGATGTTCGCGATATACACGTTGCTGCCGCGCTTGAGCTTGATGGCCAGCAGCATGTTGTCGAGCAGCTTGCCGGCCTGTCCCACAAAGGGCTCGCCCTTCGCATCCTCGTCTGCGCCCGGTCCCTCTCCGATAAACAGCCAGTCCGCCTTTTCGTCGCCCACGCCGAATACGGTCTGCGTGCACCCGGCGCGCAGCCTGCAGGCGGTGCAGTCGCGCACCATGGTCTTCAGTTCCGGCCAGGGCAGCTGACTGATGACGGATTTGCGCTCAGCGGCAGGATCTGCCGCACCCATGCCGGCAGCCATTTCGACCGGCTGCGCAGCCAAGGGGGGCTCGGCGGCAGGCGCCTGTTGCGGTGAAGCGCTGGCAGCGACAGCGCCGCCGCGGCGTTGCCACAACGGGTAAAGATTGAGTTCGCGCAGTACGGCTTCTTCCCGGTTCACCCCTGGTTTCCTTTTAAATTGCATTCCATAACGATGGCATCTTCGCGCGTGCTATTGTCCGCCGGATAGTAGCCGCGCCGCAAGCCGATCTGGTGGAATCCGCACTTGCGGTACAGCGCCAGGGCGGGGACGTTGGAAGGGCGCACTTCCAGGATGATGCGGTTGATTCCGGAGTCGTGCGCCACGGCCATCATTCTGTTTAGCACTTCCTCGCCCATGCCCTTGCGCTGGTGCTCGGCTGCAATGCCTATGGTCAGCAAATGCGCCTCATCAAGAGAGGGCATCAGCACCGTATAGCCTATCAGCGCGCCATCCAGTTCGGCTACCATGCAGGCATAGCCGGAATCCAGCGAGTCGATGAAATTGCCCGTCGTCCAGGGGTAGGGATAGATGCTTTGTTCGATGTGCATCACCGCTTCAACGTCCCCATAATCCATGTCGCGCAGGGTGAGCATGGCCTCCTTCATCGTTCGCTGGTTTTCAGCGCCACCTTGTCGCGCAGATAGAACGGCATCGCCTCCGCCGCATCCACACCCAGGCCGGCTGCGAACAGTGGCGCGGCGATCCGTGCAATTGCGGCGGCCTGTGGCACGGCTTGGTCATCCACGCCTGCAAGGTGGCCGCCATAACGCGCATTGAGCTGGTCGCCGTGCGCGATGAATCCGCTGCCCGTGCCGAACCATCCCGCTCCCGCGACCGCGGGCGCATCCTGCGGCAGGCAGAGGGAGGGTTCGCAAACCGCTGCCCATTTGCCGTCCCGTTTTTCGTATATTGCATGGTATACCTCGGCCATGCGCGCATCCAGCACGGCGATCACCCGGTCGCGGCCCGATGCCTCGGCCAGCGCCTGCAAGGTGCATACCCCGATCACCGGCTTGCCAGCCCCCAGCGCCAGCCCCTGTGCCGCGCTGCAGGCGATGCGCACCCCGGTGAAGGAGCCCGGACCTGCACCAAAGGCGATGCCATCCATATCGGAGAGCTTCAGGCCTGCATCGTTCAGCAAGCCATCCAGCATGGGAATCAGCATCACGGAATGCCTTTGCCCGGCCTGTTCAGATCGGTCGGTGACCTTCCCGTCCTGCCACAGTGCAACAGAACAGTATTCGGTCGAGGTCTCGATAGCGATAATTTTCAAAATCAACACCCACCACAGAGACACAGAGACACAGAGAAAGGCAAAACCACCAAGTAGTCATGACAACCATCGGTTTCCGGTTGTGGCTCGCCCCTCAAAGATTCTTGTTTCCAATGTCTTCTCTGTTTCTCTGTGTCTCTGTGGTGAAGGCTCTTATAGTTCATAAATTTCAGATCAGCAACAAAACAACCGCTTCAGCCGCGATACCCTCGCCGCGCCCGGTATAGCCCAGATTCTCAGTAGTGGTGGCCTTTACGTTCACCGCGTTCAGGGAGATGCCGAGGTCGGAGGCGATGTTCTCCACCATTTTTGCGATGTGCGGCGCCATCTTGGGCGCCTGGGCGATGATGGTGGCATCCACGTTGCCGATGCGGAAACCCGCGTTCGCCACCAGGCGCGCGGTTTCGCGCAGCAGAATGCGGCTGTCGATGTTCTTGTACTTGGCGTCGCTATCGGAAAAATGACGCCCGATGTCGCCCAGAGCCGCGGCGCCCAGCAGCGCATCGCAAATCGCATGCAGCAACACGTCCGCATCGGAGTGGCCGAGCAGGCCTTTTTCGTATGCAATTTCGACGCCGCCCATGATCAGCTTGCGGCCTTCTACCAGTTGATGAACGTCGAATCCCGAGCCTATTCTCATTTGTGCAGCCCTTCTCTCAATAACAGCTCCGCCAGCTTAATGTCCTGCGGGTACGTAACCTTGAAATTGGTGGACTCGCATGCCACCAGCTTGGGATGCAGCCCCAGCGCCTCGATGGCCGACGCCTCATCGGTGACATTCGGCGCGGTTTCCAGCGCCTCCACCAGCAATCCGGCGCGGAACATCTGCGGCGTCTGCGCCTGCCACAGGCCGTTGCGGTCTTCGGTGTGAGCAATGCGCCTGGCGCCATCCGCGCGCTTGAGCGTATCCGCCACCGGCACCGCCAGTATTCCGCCCACCTCGTCGTCCTTCAGTTCGGCGATCATCCGGGATAAATGCGCCTGGGTCAGGCAGGGGCGAGCCGCATCATGCACCAGCACCCATTCGTCCGGCTCCAGTTCGGAGGCCATCAGGCCGTTCAGCACGCTTTCTGCGCGGGTGGCGCCGCCGCAATAGAGCGGCTGCAGCTTGTCGCCGAATTCAGACCAGTCGTAACCGTGGAACAGCGTGTCTTCCGGCGCCAGCACGACGAAAACGGTAGCGATCTCGGCGCAGCCGCACAAAGTCGCAAGGGCATGGTAAATCATCGGCTTGCCGGCCAGCGGGAGGTACTGCTTGGGCAGTTCGCTGCCCATGCGGGAGCCGGAACCGGCGGCGGGAACGAGAGCGTAGAATTCAGGCATCCCGTAATTGTAATGGATAACGATAACGCGCTGGTTGCCTTATAATAAGCACCTTTGCTGTTCCCGGTTGTTCCCATGCTGTTCAGTTCAACTCATTCCCGTCCACGTTACACCGGCTTGCACGGCTCGTCCGATGCCCTGGCGCTGGCCCAGTTCGCCCAGAAAGGCGCGCCGCTGGTGGTGATCGCGGCCAGCGCGCTGGATGCCCAGCGGCTGGCGGAGGAAATTCCGTATTTCAACCCGGCCCTGCGCGTGCACCTGCTGCCGGACTGGGAAACCTTGCCCTATGACCATTTTTCGCCGCACCAGGACCTGATTTCCGAGCGGCTCGCCACCCTGCACCACATCCGCACGCAGGCGTTCGACATCGTGGTGGTTCCGGTCGCTACCGCGCTGTACCCGTTGCCGCCGGTCGGTTACATGGCGGCCTATACCTTCTTCCTGAAGAAGGGCGAACGCCTCGATCTCGATGCTTTCCGCGCCCAGATGACGCTGGCAGGCTATACCCATGTGCAACAGGTGCTCACCCCGGGAGAGTACTGTGTTCGTGGCGGCCTGGTAGACCTGTTTCCAATGGGCAGCGCGCTGCCGTTTCGCGTTGACCTGTTCGACAACGACATCGAAACCATTTCCACCTTCGATGTGGATACGCAGCGCACGCTCTACCCGGTGCCGGAGATCCGTCTTCTGCCTGCGCGCGAGTTCCCGCTCGACGAGAAGGGCCAGGCGCATTTTCGCCAGAAATTCCGCGAGCGCTTCGAGGGCGATCCGTCGCGGGCCGGTATCTACAAGGACGTGAGCAAGGGCATCGCCCCGGCAGGCATCGAGTATTACCTGCCGCTGTTCTTCGACCAGACCGCCACGCTGTTCGACTACCTGCCCAAGCAGGCCACGCTGTGCATGCACCAGGATGTGGATGAGGCCATTGCCGGTTTCGCCAGGGACGCCGCCTCGCGCCATAACCTGCTCCGGGGCGATCCGCAGCGGCCCATTCTGGAACCTAAAGAGCTGTTCCAGGACGCAGAGCAGTTTTTCATCCGGGCGAAGGATTTCGCCAGGCTGGATATTGCCGCGAATGCCAGCACGGGAGGAAATCTTACCGCCTGCGACACCGCCGCACTGCCTGACATTGCCGTCAACCGCCGCGCGGAGAATCCGGTCCAGGCGTTTGCCGACTTCCTGAAGGCTTACCCGGGGCGTGTGCTGTTGCTGGCCGATAGCCTGGGGCGGCGCGAAATCATGGCGGAATATCTGCAAAGCCACGGTTTGGCACCCGTGCTATGCGAAAAATATGCGGATTTTCTGGCGACGCAGGACAAATTCATGCTCACCGTGGCGACAGTGGGCAGTGGCTTCATTCTCACCGCGGAAAACCTGGCGGTCGTCACAGAAAGCGAGCTGTATGCCCAGCAGGGCAGGGCGCGCGTTATGCGCGCCGCGAAGAAGAGCAATGTCGAGGGCATGCTGCGCGACCTTACCGAGCTCAAGCCGGGCGACCCGGTGGTGCACGAGCAGCATGGCATTGCGCGTTATCAAGGCCTGGTGAACCTGGACATGGGCGAGGGCGAAAACGAATTCCTGCTGCTGGAATATGCCGAGGAAGCCAAGCTGTACGTGCCGGTGGCGCAGCTGCACCTCATCAGCCGCTACAGCGGCGGCGCGCCGGAAGCTGCCCCGCTGCACAAATTGGGCAGCGGGGCCTGGGAAAAGGCCAAGCGCCGTGCGATGCAGCAAGTGCGCGATACCGCCGCCGAGTTGCTCAACCTTTACGCGCAGCGCGCCACGCGCAAGGGCCATGCGTTCAAGTTCAATTACCACGATTATGAGGCGTTTTCCGCCGGCTTCGGCTTCGACGAGACGCCCGATCAGGCCTCCGCCATCGAGGCGGTGATACTCGACCTGCAATCCGGCAAGCCGATGGACCGCCTGATTTGCGGCGACGTGGGCTTCGGCAAGACCGAGGTGGCGCTGCGCGCCGCTTTCATCGCCGCGATGGAAGGCAAGCAGGTCGCGGTGCTGGCACCGACCACGCTGCTGGTCGAGCAGCACTACCAGAATTTCACCACGCGTTTTGCCGACTTTCCGGTGAAAATCGCCGAGCTTTCCCGTTTCCGTTCCGCCAAGGAAACCACCCAGGCCCTGAAGGACATGGCGGAGGGCAGGCTCGACATCATCATCGGCACGCACAAGCTGATCCAGAAGGACGTCAAGTTCCACAACCTGGGGCTGGTCATCATCGACGAGGAACACCGTTTCGGCGTGCAGCAGAAGGAGAGGCTCAAGGCGCTGCGCGCCGAGGTGGACGTGCTGACCCTCACCGCCACCCCCATTCCGCGCACCCTGGCGATGTCGCTGGAAGGGTTGCGCGACTTTTCGGTGATTGCGACTGCACCCCAGCGCCGCCTTTCGATCAAGACCTTCGTCAGCAACTACAGCCAGGGCGTGATCCGCGAAGCCGTGCTGCGCGAACTCAAGCGCGGCGGCCAGGTGTACTTCCTGCACAACGAGGTGGAGACCATCCCCAACATGCTGGAGAAGCTGGAAGCGTTGCTGCCGGAGGCGCGCATCCGCGTGGCGCACGGGCAGATGGCCGAGCGCGACCTGGAAGCCGTGATGCGCGATTTCACCCACCAGCGCTTCAACGTGCTGCTGTGCTCCACCATCATCGAGACCGGCATCGACGTGCCCACCGCCAACACCATCCTGATCAACCGCGCCGACCGTTTCGGTCTCGCGCAGCTGCACCAGCTGCGCGGGCGTGTGGGCCGCTCGCATCACCAGGCCTATGCCTACCTGCTCACCCCGGACGAGGGCGCCGTCACCGCCGGGGCGAAGAAGCGGCTCGAGGCGATCCAGATGATGGAAGAGCTGGGCGCCGGCTTCTTCCTCGCCATGCACGACCTGGAGATCCGGGGCGCCGGGGAAGTGCTGGGCGAGCAGCAGAGCGGCGAGATGCAGGAAGTCGGCTT
>DATDDB010000028.1:0-6093 GCA_036524005.1 Gallionellaceae bacterium
GTGCATGTCACCGACCCGGAGGGGGAGGAATTGATCAGGGTTCAGGTCAAGTAGGCCATAGGCATGGCTTAGCACGCCTATGGGCGCATAGCCTGGATGTATCGTAGCGGAATCCGGGGAAGTTGTAGGGCTACGCCCTCGCCTGCCTCCCTCTCCCCTGTAGGAGAGGGAAGAGCCTGGCGTAATTCTGCAACCTCCCCGGGTTCGCTGTGCTTGCCGCATTCCGGCGCAGTACCGTGCCAATCTCCCTTCGAGTTCTAACCTAAAAATACGCACAATCATCCGCTATGAAATACCCTGCATCGGGTATACCTGCGCTCCATCCGTGCCAATATATTTACGCATGCGCCAATGATCAGTCCACGCCCCTTACACTGCAGGAGCGGATTGGCACCACCATTTTCTGTTTAAAACCAGCAGGTCAGTCGAGCATCACTCAAGTTGCGCCAAGTTTGTCCTGAGCCGCCTATCAATGGGAGATCACATGACAACAGCAACCAGCGCCGCTGACGCACCCGATGGCACCGGCCCCCTGGTCAACAGGAAACTGGTCAGGGCGTGGATGTCCTGGTCGCTGCTCTGGCTGACCGTGTTTCCGCTGGTCGGGTTGATGGTTTCCATCAAATTCTATACGCCTGAATTTCTCGGCGACACCCCCTGGCTGACTTTCGGGCGCATGCGCCCGGTGTATGCCAATGGCGTCATCTTCGGCGCTTTTTCCACGCCGCTGCTGGGCCTGCTGTATTACCTGGTGCCGCGCCTGTGCGGCCGCCGCATGGTGCTCGAACAATGGGGCTGGTGGCAGCTCGTGGCCTGGAATATCTTCCTGGTCGTGGGCTCGGTTTCCCTGCTGCTGGGCTACAACATCGGGTTCGAGGCGGATGAATATCCGTGGTGGGCCAGCATCATCCGCTTTGCCGTGCTGGGTGCCGTCACCGGGCAGGTGCTGACCACCGTGTTCCTGCGTAAGGAAAGCGGGTTCTATGTGGCGCTGTGGTATCTCATGGCGGCGCTGGTGTGGACGGTATTCAACCTGATTTTGGGCGGTTACATCCTGCCCTACGTGCCGATGTCCGGCATCAGCAACGCCATGCTGCACGGGCTGTTCATCCATTACCTGGAGGGGCTGTGGATCACCCCGGCAGGGCTCGCCATCATCTATTACTTCGTGCCGGCTTCATCCGGGAATCCGCTGTACAGCCACCGCCTGTCGCTGCTGGGCTTCTGGAGCATCGCGCTGTTCTATCCCTTCATCGGCCTGCACCATTACCTGTTCAGCACCATCCCCTACGAGCAGCAGACCATATCCATCATGACCAGCATGATGCTGATCATTCCGGCGTGGGCCGTGGTGACCAATATTTTCGGCACCGCCAAGGGGCGCTGGGGCGAAATACTGGGCGGCGGCAGCGCCGACAACTATGCCACCAAGTTCGTGCTGCTTTCCACGCTCTACTATTTGCTCGTCTGCTTTCAGGGTTCCACCGAGGCGCTGGGGCGCATGCAGGAACTGAACCACTTCAGCGATTTCGTGATCAGCCACTCCCACGCCACGGTGTTCGGCACCTTCGTCATCGGCGTGGTCGGCGCCATGTACTATGTGTGGCCGCGCGTGACGGGGCGGCAGCTGTGGAGCTCAAAACTTGCCAGCTGGCACATCTGGCTGTTCATCACAGGCTCCACGCTGATGTTCACCGGCCTTGCGGTGCAAGGCTTCATTCAGGGCAGCATGCTCGAATACGGCACTGACTTCGCGGATACACTGAAGGAAATGAAGCCGTGGTGGTTCACGCGCACGCTGGCCGGCGCCACCATGGACATCGGCATTATCCTGATGGTGATCAATTTCTACCAGACCGCGCGCCACGGCAAGCCGCTGGAGGAAGCCGCCACTGCAAGCAGCAGCCTGGAAGTCAGTCCCGCGGGGGAAAACATGGATTGGTGGAGCAAGCCGTCCGCCGTGTTCATGGTGGCCGGGCTGGGTTTCTTCGCCGCCGCCGTCATCGTGCAGGGCATCATGCCCAGCCTGACGGTGGAGGCGTACGGGGCAAAAGTTACGGATGTCCCGACCGGGATGGAGACCCACGCCATCGCCTACACGCCGCTCGAGGAGCGCGGGCGCGGCGTGTATATCCGCGAGGGTTGCTGGTATTGCCACTCGCAGTTCATCCGCCCGGTCACCGGGGAAACCGTGCGCTGGGGGCCGTTGGCGCAGGTGGGCGAATACGCCTTCGACCAGCCGCAAATGCTGGGCACACGGCGCATCGGGCCGGACCTTTCGCGTGTGGGCCGCAAATATGCCGATGACTGGCACATCGCCCACCACTGGAATCCGCGCAACGTGGTGCCCGATTCCATCATGCCGCGCTTCCCCTGGCTGTTCGAAACCGGCCGGGACGGCACGCCCGTGCTCAACGAGGATGGCACGGCACTGGTCGCCTACCTGCAGCGCCTCGGCACCAACGTGGGCGACTGGCGCGAGACTTTCGCGCCCATCCGCCTCTCTGCGGGCGAGGCCCTGCAGATCTCGCCTGACAATGTGACGGAGCTGGTAAAGGAAGGCAAGCGCGTTTACCAGCGGCGCTGCATCGGCTGCCACGGCGTCAATGGTGACGGCAATGGCGTATCCGCCCGGTTTTTCACAGTCAAGCCGCGCGACTTCACCTCCGGCGTATTCAAGTTCCATTCCACCCCCGGCGCGAATGCGCTGCCCACCGACCAGGATCTGTACATCACCATCAGCCACGGCCTGTGGGGCACGCCGATGCCGCCCTGGTACGGCATCCCGTCCGGGCAGCGCCTGGCGGTGATCCAGTACATCAAGATATTTTCCGGGCGCTGGCAGACCGAGCCGGTGCTGGCGCCGATCACCGTGCCGCCGGAGCCTGCCGTCAGCATGCAATCCATCAGCCACGGCCACCAGATATTCGACGCCAATTGTGCGGTCTGCCACGGCAGCACCGGGCAGGGCGACGGCATGATCGCAGCCACCCTGACGGACATGTGGGGCAACCCGGTCAGGCCGGCCAACTGCACGCTGCCTGCGGGCGTGCCGGGCGGCGTGAAGCTAGGCCACGACGGCCCGCACCTGTTCAAGACGGTGATGAACGGCATCGGCGGCACGCCCATGCCCGCTTTCGGCGAGAGCCTCGCCGCGCAGGACGTTTGGGATGCGGTGCACTATATCCAGTCGCTGCGCGTGGATGCCCACGCACAGGAGTTGCTGCTAGCGGGCATGGCGGCAAGCAGCGAGCCCGAGGCTCGCCAGCACCTATGGCAGGAAATTTCCGCAGCGGCGGGAAAAGGAAACATCGAGACCGCGGTGCTGCAAATCGGGCAAATCAACCGGATGTTGTCGAAAATAGTATTTCATCCCAAGGTCAAGACGCGCAGGGAAAAGTATGATGAATAGCGAAGCGGGCAGCGAACGCGAACCGCGAACAAAAGGCAATCAGGTGATGCCGTGCACAGGATTCAAATGCGCCATCGCTTAACGCGATATAATCCGCCGTCAGAATTTTGTGCCGCTTCTAATGCCGTCCATTCACCTGCTGCCCGATCTGCTCATCAACCACCGCTGGCGAGGTGATTAAGCGTCGCACCGACGAATTATTGACCCAGTAACGAATAATATCTCTATGAATAAACTCCTTACGTTCATTGCCACTACCAGCATTATTGCGGCGTTTTGTCTGTCCGGCACCGCAAGTGGAGAGGAAACCTCGCCAGACGCAAACACGAAGGAAATCAGGCTGCCCGAAAACTCGCATCTGTTTGGAAGTTGGCGCGGAAAGCTGGGTGACCAGGAAGTCATGGTCTGCATCGCAGACCGGCACGCTGCCTATTACGCAGTGGGACACTATTCCAGGATTACCCTGACTCTCGCGGATAGTAGCGCTTTGATTTGGAAGGAAGGCTATCCTGCCGGGCACCAAGGCATATGGAAGTTGGACGCAGATAACGATGAGGCCGTTACAGGCACATGGTCAGCCCGAGAAGGAACGGCCCCCATCCCCATCCGGTTGAACCGTATGCGCTCAAAAGAGAAGAACCTGAGATTTTGTGAAGAAATATACCGCGAATTGGCCAGTGCAGAGCCGATTACCCGAGGGAAAGAGCAAGGCAGGTACGGAATGCGCTACCGCGAGGTTTCCGTGCTTGGTGATTCAGTGTCGTCAATCGAAGTTCTAGGCGGAAACGACACCGTTTCAGCCCTGAACAAGTATCTGCGCGACGATTTTCAGAATAAAATCGTCTCCACATTTGCATGCCAGGACATGAATTTCTTCGAGACTGATGAGAATCGCAAGATTCCCTACACCAGGCGCGTGTCGCTGTTCACGGTAAATGGTCCCTGGATCACCTTGCTTGACAGGGGGGGCGGCCGATGCGGCGCAGAACATGCCGACAACCTGCAACACCTGACCACTCTCGAACTGGAAACGGCCCAACCATTAAAACTCGCTGAGTGGCTGGTAAAGAACGATGAAAATGACCATGTGGACGAGGACGGCCGGCTTTACTCGCCACCGGAGGAATTGACCGCTCTCCTGTACGAGTTTGCGGGCAAGCTAGAGAAGAAAATCAGAACCAAAGAGGACCCGGATTGCGAAGCAATAATTGACCCTGATCCGTTTGAGCCCATCTTGGCGCTTTCTCTGGGAGATAAGGGCATCATTTTTTCCACAAGTTATGCTCCGGCAACCGCCAATTTTTGCGACGTCTGGGGCGTGGAAATCCCTTTTCCCAAGCTGACGCAATTCCTCTCGCCCAAGGGAAAACAAGCCATCAAAATCCTGCAGCAATCCAAGCATGAAAAGAGTCCAGGCAAAAGTACGTCCGCACTGCGAAAATAGGTCCAACGTGCCAAAATCATCTACACTCGGTTGAACGCTTGATTCTTCAGGCACCATAAGCATTAATTACCATGCCGTCCATACACCTGTTGCCCGACCTGCTCATCAACCAGATTGCCGCTGGCGAGGTGATCGAACGCCCCGCTTCCGCACTCAAGGAGCTGATGGAGAACAGTCTGGACGCAGGGGCGACGGAAATCACGGTGCAGCTCGAGGGCGGCGGCATCAAGCTGCTGAAAATCCGCGACAACGGCTGCGGCATCGCCCGCGACGAGCTCCCCCTGGCCCTGATGCGCCATGCCACCAGCAAGATCGCCTCCTTGGACGACCTGCAGCGCGTGGCCAGCATGGGCTTTCGCGGCGAGGCGCTGGCCAGCATGGCGGCGGTGGCGCAGGTGCTGCTCACCAGCCGCCACACCGGGGCCGAACACGGCTGGCAGGTCCGCGCGGCGGACGGCACCTCGGAGAAGCCCCAGCCCGCTGCGCATGCACACGGCACCAGCGTGGAGATGCGCGAGCTGTATTTCAACACCCCGGCGCGGCGCAAGTTCCTGAAAAGCGAATCCACCGAATTCGCCCATTGCGAGGAGACCTTCAAGCGCATCGCGCTGTCGCGCCCGGATGTGGCGTTCTCGCTGCAGCATAACGGCAAGACCGTATGGCAGTTGTCCGCAGCCCCGGCCGATAAGGCGCTATCCCCGCGCATCGGCGCCCTGCTCGGCGACGAATTCTCGCACCATGCGGTGAGCGTGGACCGCCAGGCAGCCAGCCTGCGCCTCCACGGCCTGGCCGCCCTGCCCGCCTATTCGCGCGCCACGCGCGATGCGCAGTACTTTTTCGTGAACGGCCGCTTCGTGCGCGACAAGGTGCTCTCGCACGCCGTAAGGCAGGCCTACCAGGACATCCTGCACGGCCAGCGCCACCCGGCCTATGTGCTGTTCCTCGACATGCCGCCGGAGGCGGTGGACGTGAACGTGCACCCGGCCAAGAGCGAAGTGCGCTTCCGCGAAAGCCAGTCCATCCACCAGTTCGTTTTCCACGCCTTGCAGGATGCGCTGGCGTCGCCCGTGGGCACGCAAGAGCGTGCCGCGCAGGACCCTGCGCCACGCGCAGACCCACTTCAGACCGGCTTCATCCCCGTGCAGCAGCGCATGCCGCTGGGCGTAGCGGAACGCGGGGGGGCATATAAACTTTGGGAAGAAGCAGCCACCGCGCGCGACGCTGTATCCATACCGGG
>DATDDB010000029.1:0-4231 GCA_036524005.1 Gallionellaceae bacterium
GCGCAGGATGACGGTGGCGAGCGACACGCGGAAGATCTCGGCGTCGGTGAACTCGGGACGCTGCAGGAAATCGGCTTCGTCATAGAGGCGGATGCACACGCCGCTCATCACGCGACCGCAGCGCCCGGCGCGCTGGTTGGCGGCGGCGCGCGCGATGTTCTCGATGCGCAGCTGCTCCACCTTCTGCCGCACGCTGTAGCGGTTGATGCGCGCCAGGCCCGAGTCGATCACGTAGCCGATGTTGGGCACGGTGAGCGAGGTCTCCGCCACGTTGGTCGCCAGCACCACGCGGCGCATGCCGGAAGCCGGCTTGAACACGCGGTCCTGCTCGGCCACGGACAGGCGCGAGAACAGCGGCAATATCTCGATGCCCTTGTGCTGGTGCTTGCGCAGAGCCTCGGCGGTTTCGCGTATCTCGCGTTCGCCGGGCAGGAATACCAGCACATCGCCCCGCAGGCCGCCTATGCTCAATTCATCCAGTGCGCTGCAGATCGACTGCGGCACGTCCTGCAGGGCGCCCTCTTCGTTCTGCTGTGGCGGACGGTAGCGCACCTCGACCGGCCAGGTGCGGCCGGAGACCTGCAGCACCGGCGCATTGGCAAAGTGCCTGGAGAAACGTTCCGCATCCAGCGTGGCCGAGGTAATGATGAGCTTCAGGTCGGGCCGGCGCGGCAGCAGCTGGCGCAGATAGCCCAGCAGGAAATCGATATTCAGCGAGCGCTCGTGCGCCTCGTCGATGATGATGGTGTCGTATTGTTTGAGCAGCGGGTCATGGTGGATCTCGGCCAGCAGGATGCCGTCGGTCATCAGCTTGACGCAGGTATCCGGCGACACCTTGTCGTTGAAGCGCACCTTGTAGCCAACCAGTCCGCCGAGTTCGGATTTCAGTTCATGCGCGATGCGCGCGCCCACGGAACGCGCCGCCACCCGGCGAGGCTGGGTATGGCCGATGACGCCGAGCACGCCGCGCCCGAGACTCAGGCAGATCTTCGGCAATTGCGTGGTCTTGCCCGAGCCGGTCTCACCGCACACGATGACCACCTGGTGCTTCTCGATGGCCTGAGACAATTCTTCGCGCCGCGCCACCACGGGCAGGTCGGCAGGGTATTCGATGGCGGAGAGTTGCTGGATACGCGCCAGACGGCGCTGGGCAATGGAAGACAAAGCAGGATTCATGGCGCGCGATTTTACCTGCTACCGATACTGCCCGCAGAAAAAGAACCCCGTGGGCAGACGGGCGACCCCGTACTATTTCGCCTCGGCCAGCCGGAACGTCACGTTCCCCGGCTTGTTCTCGCTCAATTCCAGACTGTAGCCGGACTGGGCCGCCCAGCGCGCGACCTGGTACAGCCCCACCCCCAGCCCGTCCTCGGAAGACATGACGGTGTACAGCAATTGGCGCGCGGCAGATTCGGGAATGGCGCTGCCGCCGTCGCTGGCACTGAAGGCAAAAGGATTGGCGTTCAGCGACACTGCAATAGCGATGCCGGGTTCGCGCAGGCGTTTGTTGCAGGCGTTGTCTATGAGGTTGTCGGCGACGCAGTCGAACAAGGCGGCAGGGACGGGCTTGTTTCCGATCTCGCCGCCACTCCGCCATTCGATATTGCGGTGCTGGTGCCGCTGGCGCAGTCCTTCCCACCAATTTGCCAGCGGCAATTTGACCGCCTCTTCCTGCGCTTGCGGAGTTTTGAGCTTGGACAGCACCGCTTCGATGCGCTGGGTGAGCACCGGCAACTGGCGTTGCAGGATGGGCTGCGCTTTTTCCGGCTGGTGCTGCGCCACGGAAGTGAGCGCGAACAGGGATTGCAGCATGTTCTTGAGGTCATGAGTGAGGCGCGCGCCGGTCTCGTAGACGGCCTGCTGGCGCGTAATCTCGCGCAAGGACTGTTCGCGTCGCTTGGCCTGGTAGAAGTGCCCCAGCAATCGGGTAAGCAGGCGGACGTGCAGCAGCACGGTGGGCGAGACCGACTGGTGGCTGAACAGGGTGAGGCTCAAGTCCTGGTCGGACATCTCGATGCGATGCGGGCTGGAGACACCCAGCGTTCCGTGGCCGCGCTCCGATACCCACGACAGCCCGGATATCCAGGGCATCTCGGTGAGATATTCGGTGGCGCGCTCAAGGAAGGCCTCCGGATTCTGCTCCTGTTGCGCCGCCCCGGCGAGCCGCTCCAGCCATATTTCGAGCGGCGTGCCTATGGTCAGCAGGTAGCGCGAGAACAGCGCCTGAAAACCGGAGAATCCCAGACGCGGGTTCCACAGCCCGCCCAGCATCAGCAGCATGACGGCGATGATGAACATGGTGCGCATCAGGGCGTCGAGGTAGCCGATCTTCCCCAGCGTCATGAAGGCAAGACTGCCCAGCACCAGCAAGGTCTGCAAGGTGAACAGCAACAGGATGTAGATGAAGTCCACCGCCTGCTCGGATTCCGCCTGCTCGCGCTCGACCGGGAGAAGCGCCATGATGACCAGCAACAGCGGCAGCCCCGCATTCATCATGTTGCCCATCACTTCGTTCAGTCCGGGCAAGGCGAACAGGTTTGGCGCGATATAAAGAACCAGCACGGCCAGCAGGTAAGCCATCATCAACAGGTAATACATGCGCTGCCAGCGTGCATGGAAGGCGAACACCCGCCCGCCTACCAGTGCGAACAACACGCTCACCCAGAACGCCAGAACCCACCAATTGAGCCAGAACATGGCGATCAGGCTCATCGCGACGATAAATGCCGCCCCACCCGGACGCAGCCTGCTCTCGCCGCGCCACAGCGGTTGCCACATCAGGAACAGCCCCAGATGCGTCAGCAGCAAAGGATGCATCCAGAGGCTTTGCATACCCAGCCAGAGTGCCCAATGCAGAACGATCAGCATGGCAAATGAAAGCCAACGGCTGGAACGGATCAGTCTTCCCCGAGCAAGTGTCGCCATTTCGTCACTCTTGTCCAATGTTCGTCAGCTTTTGGCAGATTTGCCCAGTTTAACCCAATTGGTGCGCCATGCCCGCGCAGACGGGAATCCGGCCTACCTCCATTCGGGCGTGAGCGCCAGATCTAATGCTGGCACGCCATGCATAGCCAATTCGAGCAACTTGACGACTGTGCGCACGGGAATGGCGCGATGCCAAAACGGGTTCCACCCATAGCTGGCACGGGTATTGCTGCAATCTGCGCGCAGGGTTGCAATAAGCAAACAACGAACCAATTGTGGAGAGAATAACAAATGAAACGCAATCAATCCGGCTTTACCCTGATCGAAATCGCGATCGTACTGGTGATTATCGGCCTGCTGCTCGGCGGCGTGCTGAAAGGTCAGGAGCTCATCAACAGTGCACGGGTGAAGAACCTGGCGACCGATTTCAAGAATATCCCGGTATTCATCTACGGCTATCAGGACAAATTCCGCGCACTGCCGGGAGATGATGCCGCCGTGGCAACGCACGTGACTGGCGGCACTTTGGCCACCACGCCAGCAGGCACGCAGGGCAATGGCGTCATCGGCGGCAACTGGAACAGCGAGACCGTTACCGACGAATCATATCTGTTCTGGCAACACGTGCGCCTGGCCGGTCTCGCTCCAGGCGCGACGACTACCGGTTCTGCGGATTACCTTCCCGTCAATGCGTCGGGCGGCAGGATCGGCATCCAGAGCGGCACCAGTATCGTTGGCAGTTCTCCGATCATTGACCAGGGAGGCAACGCTCTCCGCGGCTCTTATGTCATCTGCTCCACCGGCATCCTCGGCAAGTTTGTCAAGCAACTGGACATCCAGATGGATGACGGCAATACGGAAACCGGCTCCATGCTGGCTACGCCTGTCACCGGCTACGCCCTCGGCAGGGCCGCTACGGCAACTGTCAATATTGATGACGCAACCAGCTACGTTGTTTGCATGGGCGTTTAAACAAACTCCGGCGTGACAATCAAAGCCCGCTTCGGCGGGCTTTTTTCATGCCAGCAACAACAGGCGGCGCACGTGAAGCCCGAAGCCAAAACAAAACGCCTCATCGAAATGAGGCGTTCCATAATTTGCCCCCGGCCTGCGCTGCCCGGGGTAGCCGAAGCGCTTACAGTTCCTGGGCGTGCGAAGCGAGATACTTCGCCACACCGTCCGGCGATGCGTTCATGCCGGCTTTGCCTTTGCTCCAGCCTGCGGGGCAGACTTCGCCGTGCTCTTCGGTGAATTGCAGTGCGTCGACCATGCGCAGCATCTCGTCGATGTTGCGGCCCAGCGGCAG
>DATDDB010000030.1:0-31009 GCA_036524005.1 Gallionellaceae bacterium
CCGCCAGTTATGTCTGACGACCATAGCGAGTTGGTCCCACTCCTTCCCATCCCGAACAGGACAGTGAAACGACTTTGCGCCGATGATAGTGTACGTCCGTATGTGAAAGTAGGTCATCGTCAGACTCCTTACAAATAAAAACCCCCAGGTGCAAACCTGGGGGTTTTTTATTTGCTTGTGATTTTGAGCGATGACCTACTTGAACGCAGTGACAAGACGCTCGCGCAGCGAGCTTCTTGCGGCGCAGGCTCACATGAGCGCAGCGAATGTTAAGCCCCAACGGGGCGGCCGAAGCCAAAGTAGGTCATCTACAGCACTCGCCAAAAGTCCACCCGTCTGGACGCGACCGATGCGCTTCGTAGTTCCGCACATCCAACGTGGGCTGCCATGTGCGGGTTAGCGGACGTTGCAGCAATGGGGCCTTACTTCCGTTGCGTGCCCAAAGCAGTCGTCTAACATCAGAAGATTGAGGGCCTTCGACCGTCTGTTCCTAACCCACTCCGGTCATAGCCCCTAACGAAGTCATTGCTGCAAACTGGTCATTCGCCATCCTCTTGCGTCGAGCCAGCTCCGCGTCCAACGGCGTTACCGGCTAGGCTGACTACTTCGAAATAGGGCCGGCCGGATGGTAGGTGTTGACGACGACACCACTCGGCGTGCTTCGCGTATCGACCAAAGCGAGGATGCGCGGCGGAACGCCATTTTCGAACAGCCGCTTTCCTTCGCCGAGCACCACCGGAAAAACCGCGATGCGATATTCGTCGATGAGATCGGCGGCGATCAGCGTCTGCAGCAATTCGCTGCTGCCCCAGATGTGCAATTCAGGCCCATCCGAAGCCTTCAGCCGACGGACCTCCTCAACAACGTCGCCGTCAATACGCTGTGATTTCTGCCAATCGAGATGGTCGAGAGTGCGCGTGACGACATATTTCGTCGCCTTGTTGAACGCCTTCGCAATCGGGTTGTCCTGGTACGGCCAGTATGCGGCGAAGATCGCGTAGGTCCGGCGTCCCAAAAGCATGTCGTACTCACCCGCAGTCTCGACAATGTCTAGAGCGTCATCCACGAAGGGCATTGCCCAACCTCCGTGGGTGAACCCACGCCTCAGATCCTCCTCGGAGCCGCCGGGCGCCTGCATGATGCCGTCCACCGTGACTTGGGTAATGGCGATGATCTTTCTCATGATTGCTTCTCCTCTAGTTCTTGACGGGCGGGTCTTGGTCATGTCTGCGGACGCTCTGACAACCAAAGCGGATGTGCTAGTCCGCTCGCTAGGTCCGTGATGGCCGAGGATCGGTAGTTCCAGTGTTGTGCGTAACCGTCTGGCTATGGCACATTGTGGTAGCGCAAGTTGTGAAATTGCCTTCGCTCAAGCGGACGTACGGGATGGACCGTTTATGGCCGGTTGCGGCCGGTCAGATGTCCTGCTCGCCAACGACTGCAATTGGGACCCTTCAGCCATCCCGCATATTTCCGCTATGCCGCCTATCAGACTATTGTACTTAATCTTGGGCTGGCAACAGTACCGTGGGGTGGATACGCGCTTCGCGCTTTATCCACCCTACCAATCTGACCCTACCCCATCGCCGCCTCTATATGCTGGCACAGGGTTTTCAGCACCTTGATGCGCGCGAAATTCTTGTCATTCGCCTCCACCAGCACCCATGGGGCATTCTCGGTGCTGGTGCGGTCCACCATATCGCACACGGCATGCTGGTATTCATCCCACTTTTCGCGGTTGCGCCAGTCTTCCTCGGTGATCTTGAAGCGCTTGAAGGCAATTTGCTCGCGTTCCTTGAAGCGGCGCAATTGCTCGTCTTTGGTGATGGCCAGCCAGAACTTTACCAGCACGGTGTTGTTGGCGACCAATTGATCCTCGAAATCGATAATCTCGCTATAGGCGCGCATCCAGTCGTTTTCCGGACAGAATTTTTCCACGCGCTCCACCAGCACGCGGCCATACCAGGAGCGGTCGAAGATGGCGACCATCCCCCGGCGTGGAACCTGGCGCCAGAAGCGCCACAGATAGGGCTGCGCGCGTTCTTCTTCGGTGGGGGCGGCAACCGGGACGATGCGGTAATAGCGCGCATCCAGTGCCCCGGTGATACGGCGGATCGCCCCGCCCTTGCCGCCCGCATCCGATCCCTCGAACACGGTTATCAGCGACATTTTCCTGAAGCGCGGGTCGCGTGTGAGCAAGTTGAGCTTGCCCTGGTACTTTTCCAGTTCGCTGTCGAAGGTTTTTTTCGACATTTTTTGCGACATGTTCAACTTGTCTATCACGTCCAGCTTGTCTATCGGCGCCTGCAGCGGCGCCACATTGGGCTGAGCGGATATGGCCGGGTGATCGAGCCGTTTGCGTATGGCTTCCAGCAGGATTTTACCCACCGTCATGCCGCGATAGCGCGCATCCGCGCCCTCCACCACGATCCAGGGCGCTTCCCCGGTGCTGGTTTCCCGCAGCGCATACTCCGACACCTTGCGGAATTTGTCGTACATCTCGAACCGCTCCCAGTCGGTATCTGTCACACGCCAGCGCGTCTGGGGATCTTTTTCCAGGGCCTTGAGGCGTTTTTTTTGGGCGTCCTTGGAAAGATGAAACCAGAATTTCAGGATCAATGCGCCTTCATCGGTGAGCATTTTCTCGAAGCGGTTGATCTCTTCTATGCTCTCGGCAAGGTGATTGGCCTTGGTCGCGCCCATCACGCGCTGGATGATGGGGTCGGTATACCATGAACCGAAAAAGATGCCTATCCTGCCCTTGGGCGGCAAGGAGCGCCAGAAGCGCCACATCGGCGGGCGCTCACGCTCCTCGTCGGAAGGCTCGCCCATGGCGTGCGCATGGATGTGCCGGGGATCCATCCATTCGTTCAGCAGATTCACGGTCTCGCCCTTGCCGGCGCCATCCACCCCGCCGATCAGGATGATGACCGGAAACCCGGCATTCTGCAGCAAATCGTATTGCGCACCCAGCAAGGCCTCGCGCAGTGCGGGCACTTCCGCGTCATATGTCTCCTTGTCTACCTTGTGCCCCAATTCGGCGGATTCAAACATGATCTGCTCCTTACAGAAAATCCGGCGCGATGGCCAGCCGCAGGGTGGCCTGTGACACTCCATCCCGGCCATCCAGCCACCACACCGCGCCCTTCTTGATGGCGAAGGATGCCTCCCCGCCTATCATCAGCTGCGCAGCTATTTCACCCAGGTAGGGCTGATGACCAACGACCAGTACACACCCCTCCCCTTCCCGCCAGCCTGCCGCGCGCAGCACGGCTTGCGGGTCGCTGCCCGGCCCCAGGGCGGGTTCGGTATCGAAATGCTTGGTAAGCGCTTGCACTGTTTGCTGAGTGCGCACGGCGGGGCTGACTAGGATGCGCGTGCGTTGCGGCAGGCGCGGGCGCAGAAAGTCGGCCATTTTTTCCGCCTGTTTTTCGCCCTTGCGCGTCAGCCGCCGCTTCATGTCGGGCACGCCATCTTCGGCCTCGGCATGCCGCCAGAGAATCAATTCCATGCGCCACCTCATTCTGTATATTTGATTGAAGCATATACTCTCTGTACCGTTAATACCATATGCAGCTAACGGCCTGTAATGTAATGGTTTCTATCGGACGCGACTGCCCCGATGCTATAATGCGAAGTTCCTAAAGGTATTGTGCTATGACCGCCGCTTTGCTGAATTTCAAAACCCATTTATCGGAACTGTTTGCGCATGCGCTGGGCGAAATCGCGCCTGGTCAACAGGCCTCCATCCTGATCGAGCGCCCCAAGCTGGCCACGCATGGCGATTATGCCTGCAACCTCGCCATGCAGCTGTCCAAGTCCTTGCGCAAGCCGCCGCGCGAGATTGCGCAAGCCCTGATTGCAGCCCTGCCGAAGTCTGACGTGGTACAGAAAGTGGAAATCGCCGGGGCAGGCTTCATCAACATATTCATCGCCACTTCCGCCAAGCAGGAGGTGCTGCGCGGTGTATTGCAGGCGGGGGCCGGTTACGGACACATCCATGCCGGCGGCGGGCGCCGCGTGCAGGTGGAATTCGTTTCCGCCAACCCCACCGGCCCGCTGCATGTCGGGCATGGCCGTGGTGCGGCGGTGGGCGATTGCCTGTGCCGCGTGCTGCATGCGGCCGGCTGGAACGTGACGCGCGAGTTTTACTACAACGATGCGGGGCAGCAGATAGACAACCTGACGCGCTCGGTGCAGCTGCGCTGCAAGGGCATTACGCCCGATGATCCCTCCTGGCCGGAAGACGGCTATCGCGGCGAATACATCGTTGATGTGGCAAATGCCTACATGGCGAAGGAATCCGTCGAGGCGGACGACCAGCATATCGTAGGCCTCGGCGATGCGGACGACGCCGAGGCCATTCGCCATTTTGCCGTGGCCTACCTGCGCCGCGAACAGGACCTGGACTTGCGCGCATTTGAAGTCGAGTTCGATGTATTTTCCCTGGAGTCGGCGCTCTACACCGACGGCAAGGTGGAAGAAACCGTCAACATGCTGCAAGCCAGCGGCCATGCTTACGAGCAGGATAACGCGCTGTGGCTGCGCACCACCTCCTTCGGCGATGACAAGGACAGGGTGATGCGCAAATCCGAGGGCGGCTACACCTACTTCGTGCCTGACGTGGCCTACCACCTGGACAAATGGCGCCGCGGCTTCGTGCGCGTTATCAACGAACAGGGGGCCGACCACCACAGCACCATCACGCGCGTGCGCGCGGGGCTCCAGGCGCTGAATGTCGGCATTCCGCAAGGCTGGCCCGAGTACGTGCTGCACCAGATGGTGACGGTGCTGAAGAACGGCGAGGAAGTGAAGATTTCCAAGCGTGCCGGCAGCTATGTCACGCTGCGCGACCTGATAGACGAAGTGGGCTGCGATGCCACACGTTTCTTCCTGGCCGCGCGCCACCCCGATACCCAGCTGGTGTTCGACATCGACCTGGCCAAGGAGCAGAGCCTCGACAATCCTGTGTATTACATCCAGTATGCCCATGCCCGTATCAGCAAGGTGCTGTCGGATTGGGGCGGCGAACGGAAAGCCCTGTTGGCGGCGAATTTCGCCCTGCTCGACAGCGACTACGAAATGGCGCTGTTGCAGCACATGATAGACTTTCCGCAGACCATCGAGACGGCCGCGCAGGAACTGGCGCCGCATCTGATAGCCTCCTACCTGAGGGGGATGGCGGCGGATTTTCACAGCTACTATAATGCCTCGCGCTTCCTGGTGGAGGACGAGTCGCTCAAGCTGGCGCGCTTGGCCCTGATAGCCGGCGTGGCGCAAGTGATGCGCAACGGCCTGGCATTGCTGGGCGTATCCGCACCGGAAAAGATGTAGGCAACACACAGACTGAAGGAATCGAAGCATGGCAACTAACGGCGGCAGGCGTTCATCCGCTCCCGGCAACAACAGCTCACTGATACTCGGCATCCTGATCGGCATGGTGGCAGGCCTTGCTGTAGCCGGTGGGGTGGCATGGCATATTTCCAAGCGCCCTACTGTCTTCACCAGCAAGGAGTCGCATGAGTCCCCGGCGGCCACCCCTGCTGTTTCCACCGCTCCGGCATCCAAGCCGCCCGTTACGGCAGCCGCACCACAAAAACCGGCTGCCTCCGGCGTCCCGAACGACAAGCGCTTCACTTTCTACGAGATCCTGCCGGACAAGGAAACCGCGTCAAACAAGACCGCGGGGCGCGCGGCCGGCAATCATGCGGCAACCACGCCCCCCAAGGAGGCGCCCAAGGAAAACTCCAAGCCCGCTGCGGCCGCTGCCTATTTTCTGCAGGCCGGTTCATTTTCCAGCTCGGATGATGCCAACAAGCTCAAGGAAAAGCTGGCCCTGCTGGGCATGGAATCAAATGTACAGCCTGCGGAAGTCCCGGGGAAAGGCACCTGGTACCGGGTCCGCCTTGGTCCCTATCGCAGCCCGGACGAGCTGAACAAAGCAAAAGACTCGCTGAAGCAAAACGGAATCAACGATGCCGCGCAGGTTCGCGCCCAATAGCTTATGCATAAGGAGAGAAAATGAAGCTCATTCAGAAATTCCTTGCTGTAATGATGGTGTTGTTCGCGGCAGCCGCGTTTGCTCAATCCGAGGGGGAGGTGCAGTACACGACGCTGAACCCGCCGCAACCCACCAGCACAGGAAACAAAATCGAAGTGCTGGAGTTCTTCTTTTACGGCTGCATCCATTGCTACAACCTGCACCCCGCCCTGAGCGCATGGGAGAAAACCATGCCCAGGGACGTGCAGCTGGACTTTGTGCCGGTTGCTTTCAATGCGCAATGGGAGCAGATGGTTTATACCTTCTATGCGCTTTCGGCCATGGGCAAGCGCAAGCAGCTGGATGACGCGCTATATGAGGCTTGGCACAACCGGGTCGCACTGTACAGCCTGGATCAGATAGCCGATTTTGTCGCCCAGAACGGAGTCAATCGCAAGGAATTTGTCGACAACTATAACTCCTTCTCCGTGCAATCCAGCGCCAAACAAACCAAACAGATGCTGCGTACCTATCAGATCGAGGGCACGCCCACATTGATAGTTGACGGCAAATACGTGATCTCAGGACTGGAACCCGAAGATGCCATCCGTGTCCTGGATCAATTGATCAAGAAGGCGCGCAAGGAGCACGGCAGACGCAGATGAACGTCGTCATCAGTGGGGCCTCCAGCGGCATCGGGCTGGCACTTGCGCGCCACTACCTTGAGCGTGGCGCCAAGGTCGCCGCTTTGGCACGGCGCGGCAGCCTGCTGGAAGAATTGACGAACCATTATCCCGGACGCGTTCATGTTGTCGCCCTGGACGTGCGCGATGCTGCTGCCTTGCAGGCAGCAGCCAGCGAAATCATCGCCCGCAACGGCGCACCCGACCTCGTGATTGCCAATGCCGGCGTCAGCCACGGCACGCTGACCGACGACCTTGCGGACGCATCGGTATTCCAGGATATCATGGACACCAATGTGCTCGGCATGGTGAAAACCTTTCAGCCTTTTCTCGCTCCCATGCGCGTAGCAAAACGCGGAACGCTGGTAGGAATTGCCAGCGTCGCCGGGTTTCGCGGCATGCCGGGCTCGGGCGCTTATTCCGCCTCCAAGGCCGCGGCGATCACCTACCTGGAATCGCTGCGGGTTGACCTGCGCGACAGCGGCATCAAGGTGATCACCATCTGTCCCGGTTATATCAAGACCCCCATGACAGACGTCAACGTCCACCCCATGCCTTTCATTATCGAGGCCGATGACGCAGCCAGGCGCATGGCGCGCGTCATCGCGCGCAAGCAGTCGTTCGCCGTCATTCCCTGGCAAATGGGGCTGGTCGGCCGCGTCCTGAAACTCATGCCCAACGCGGTATACGACTGGGCCTTCAGCCATGCTCCGCGCAAGCCGCGCAAAACCGCCTGAGTAGCCATGGATATGCTAACCAGCCCCCTGTTGATCACGGCGCTGATGCTCGCCATCTCCAACCTGTTCATGACTTTCGCGTGGTATGCTCACCTGAAGAACCTGTCGGACGCGCCATGGTATGTGGCTGCGCTGATCAGCTGGGGCATCGCGTTGTTCGAATACCTGGTGCAGGTTCCCGCCAATCGCATAGGCTATACCTCCTTCAGTCTTGGCCAGTTGAAGATATTGCAGGAGGTCATCGCGCTCACGGTATTTGTCCCCTTTGCCGTGCTGTACATGAACCAGCCGTTCAAGGTGGATTATCTGTATGCGGCAGCCTGCCTGATGGGTGCGGTATATTTTATTTTTCGCGCATGACTGCTTCGACCATGCTGCACCATTCCCTGAAGCCGAATTTTAGTAACGTTACCTGTCGAAAGAAGATCATGAATTGCCCCATCTGTTCCGCCGAACTCCCGCCCGATGCCATCAACTGCCCGAATTGCCATGCTTTCCAGACCGTACAGCGCACCCCGCTGGGGGTGTTTGCGGGATGGGTGGGCATCCTGGCCGCGGTACTGACTGCGATGATCCTGGCCTTCATTCCTTTCATACTTGTTTCAAGTGTCAGCATGAGCGGTTTTCCATGGATATTGCCGGGCATAGGCATTTGCCTCTCTGCTGCCGGATTTCTGTATTCCAGGTCTACGCGCCATGTGGTCTGGCTCAGGCGTCAAAACATCGAGTAACGCGCACACATCATGCACAACAAACCCTCCATCCACATTCTCGGCATCTGCGGCACCTTCATGGGCGGCATTGCCGCAATCGCCAAGCAGGCCGGCTACCGCGTGACCGGCTGCGATGCCAATGTCTACCCGCCGATGAGCACCCAGCTCGAAGCGCAGGGCATCGCACTGATTGAAGGCTTCGGGGTGGAGCAGCTCGAACTCAAGCCGGACATTTTCGTCATCGGCAACGTCGTTTCGCGCGGCAATCCGCTGATGGAAGAAATATTGAACCGCGGCCTGCCGTACATATCCGGCCCACAGTGGCTGGCACAGCACATCCTGCATGATAAATGGGTGCTGGGCGTAGCCGGGACGCACGGCAAGACCACGACCACTTCGATGCTGGCCTGGGTGCTGGAGCATGCCGGGATGAACCCCGGCTTCCTGATCGGGGGGGTGCCGCAGAATTTCGGCGTCTCCGCGCGCTTGACCGACAGCCCATTTTTCGTGATCGAGGCGGACGAATACGACACCGCCTTCTTTGACAAGCGTTCCAAGTTCGTGCACTACCGTCCGCGCACGGCCATCCTGAACAACCTGGAGTTCGACCACGCCGACATTTTTCCCGACCTGGCCAGCATCGAAACCCAGTTCCACCATCTGGTGCGCACCGTTCCCGGCAATGGCTTGGTGGTATGCAATGCCCGCGAGGATGCGCTGCAGCGCGTGCTGGGCAGGGGCTGCTGGACTCCGGTGGAAAAATTCGGCAACAGCGAGGGCTGGAACATCGGCGCAGACAGCGTCGTCACGCTCGCTGGCAAGCCGCAGGGCAGGCTGGACTGGGACTTGATGGGCGAGCACAATCGCATGAATGCCCTGGCCGCGCTGGCCGCCGCGCGTCATGCCGGCGTGCCGGTGGCGCAGGGACTGGCGGCGCTCAGCGCATTCAAAAACGTGAAACGCCGCATGGAGGTGCGCGGCACGGTCAAAGGCGTTACGGTATACGACGACTTCGCGCATCACCCCACCGCCATCGACACCACCCTCGCGGGCCTGCGCCACAAGGTAGGCACGGCGCGCATTCTGGCCGTGCTCGAACCGCGCTCCAACACCATGAAGCTGGGCGTGATGAAGGACGCCCTGCCCGCCAGCCTCAGGGATGCGGACCAGGTATTCTGCTATGGCGCGAACCTGGGCTGGGATGCGGCCGCGGCCCTTGCTCCCCTGGGCAGCAAGGCCATGGTCAAGACCGATTTGCAGGAGCTGGTTTCCGCCATCGCTGCCGCTGCGCGCCCCGGTGACCATATACTGGTGATGAGCAACGGCGGCTTTGGCGGAATTCACGGGAAATTGTTAACCGCGCTTGGGTTGAAGTAGCAGGCGCCGCACCGCGCCACCACGAACAGCAGCAGGAGAAAATATGGATGATCGCAGTTTTGATTCCCTGATCTCACGCCTGGAAAACACGGCCAAGGAGAATCCCCAGCGCTACTTGGTTTCAGTGCTGGCCGTCGCAACCCTAGGCTTCGCCATCCTGGGTTTCGCCCTGCTGTTTGCCCTGGTGCCGGCCCTGCTGCTTGCGGGGGTGGTTGCCATCGTGATCCTGACCGGCGGAAAGGCGCTGATTTTCCTGCTCAAGGCGGGAAAGCTTCTCCTGTTGCTGGTCATTCCGGCCTGGCTGATGCTCAAGGCTTCTTTTCAGATGCTGTTTGCACGCTTTCCGCGCCCCCAGGGCCGCGAATTGCATAAAGATGAGGCCCCGCAACTGTTCGCCCGCATAGATGGGCTGCGCAGCACCCTGCGCGGGCCGCGCATCCACCACGTCCTGCTGACCGACGAACTGAATGCTGCCATCGTGCAGTATCCGCGTTTCGGCCTGTTCGGCTGGGAGGAGAATTACCTGATCCTGGGCTTCCCGCTGTTGCTGACCCTGAGCGAAGAGGAAGCACTGTCCGTGGTTGCCCACGAATACGGCCACTTGTCCGGACAGCATAACCGGTTCGGCAGTTTCATCTACCGTTTCCGCAGCGCATGGGGCCGCATGCAGCATCTTTCAGAACAGTGGAATGACTGGGGGTCGCGCATCGTCGCGCACCTGTTCCGCTGGTATGCGCCTTATTTCAATGCCTATACTTTCGTGCTGGCGCGTCAGGACGAATATGTTGCCGACCGCCTTGCCGCCCAGGTGGCAGGTGCTGGCCACGCCGCCCATGCCCTGATGCGGGTGAATGTCGCCGCGCAGTTTGAGGACGAGGTGTTCTGGCCCTCCATCAATCGCATGGTTGCCGACACCCCCCGTCCCCCGGACAACCGCAGCAGCTACTGGAGCGATATCGTTGCAGGGAAACTGGACGAGCCTTCCCGCCTGCGTTATCTCGAAATCGCCAGCCAGCGCCAGACCGACCACCTGGACACACATCCCGCCTTGAGCGACCGCCTGCGTGCGATGAACGTACAGGCGGATGAATCCGCCGCGCGCAGCCTGACCCCCGTCATCCGCACCGCGGCAGCCGCATGGCTAGACGCTGCGCTCCCTGCCATACAGGCCGAATTCGACGGCAAATGGCAGGAGGGCATTGCCGAGCGCTGGCTGGAGCGCCATCAATACCTCGACGAATGCCGCCAGGGCCTGTCCAAGCTGCGGGAGCAGGAGTTGCTCACGCCTGACCAACGCTGGGAATTCATCAAATATACCCGGGAACTGTCGCCTGAGCAGGATGTGCTGCCCCTGCTGAATGAACTGCTGCAACAAGCCGCGGACCATGCACAGGCACTCTACCGGCGCGGCGTGTTGTTGCTGGAACGAAATGATGAAGCGGGCATCGCTGACCTCGAGCGCCTGATGGAACAACATGCCGATGCCACCCTGCCTGCGTGCGAGGCGGCCTGGCGCTTTTTCCTCGAACGCGACCCCGAAAGGGCCGAGCAGTACCGCAGCCGCTGGCTGACACGCTCGAATTACGAAGACCGGGTGCGCACGGAATTCCAGACCCTGCCTGCCGATGCAACGCTCGCAGCGCATGATCTAGACGCGGAAACCGAAGAACGGATACGCCAGATCGTGCAGGAACATGGCAAGCACGTGAGTCGCGCCTACCTGCTGCGGCGCATCCTCAAGGCCGACAACGCACTGCACGATTACGTCCTGGCGATCGAGACCAGCCGCCTCACCCTGGGCGACAAGGGACCGCAGACGGTGAAGCGCCTCTCCCAGGAAAAATTCCCCGTCAGCGTCTTCATTGTCCACCTCGGCAGCGACCCCTACAAGGCTTTCCGCAAGCACATCAAGAAGCTGAACATTGCACCGCTGCTGGCGCGTTGACTTGAGTTTTCCGGTGATGGCAGGAGTGCAGGAGTTCGTCCTGCCGGGCCAGCTATTAAATAGAAAACGCCCGGCAATTTTCGTCTGACACGAATATTACCGGGCGTTCATTTTTAGTTGCTGTGGGCGGCTCCGCTTGCCGCCCGCTGAAACTACGCGGCTTCTGCAGCCGGTTTCGGTGCAAGCAGCCACACCAGCCCGCCGATGACCGCCATGGAGATACGGATCCCCCAACCCACGGCAGGACCCCAGTGGTCAATCCAGGACAGAATGACAAACTGCATGTTCAGGAAATACAGAACGATGGACCCAACACCAAAGAAAAACAGCGTGCCTCCCAGACTCTTCATACAACCTCCGTTCAAATAAAGTATTGCGGTGATCTCGTATGCATCTACGTTCAACTCGCCGCCACTGCGGCGGCAGGTCGATCAAGATGTTAGAGCAGCGATAATAAAAGGTCAACTTTGAGTGTACCGATATTGACTCATCCAATAGCGGCTCGCGGGCGCGGCCTGCAAAAAAACAAGGGGGCCGGCGCAAGCCGGCCCCCTGCACATTCCCGACTGAATCGGGAGACTACTTCTTCTTGTTCTCGATCATGTCGTGAATGATCGGGCTCAGGATGACTTCGAGGGTGAAGTTCATTTTGCCGCCAGGCACCACCAGGGTATTCGCGCGGGACATGAACGACCCTTGAATCATCTGCAGGTAGTAGGGGAAGTTGACACCCTTGGGATCGGCAAAGCGCACCACCACAAAGCTTTCATCCGGCGTCGGAATGTCGCGCGCGATGAAGGGGTTGGAGGTATCCACCGTGGCCACGCGCTGGAAGTTGATGTGGGTGCGCGAGAACTGCGGGGTGATGTGGTTGATGTAGTCCGGCATGCGGCGCAGGATGGTGTCCACGGTCGCCTCGGCGGAATAGCCGCGCTCGGCCGCATCGCGATGGATTTTCTGTATCCACTCCAGATTGACGATGGGCACCACGCCGATACCCAGGTCCACATAACGGGTGGCATCCACATGGCCATTCTTCACCAGGCCATGCAGACCTTCATAAAACAGCAGGTCGGAACCGGCGGGCACGTCTTCCCAAGGGGTGAACTGGCCAGGGCCGAGGTTGGTGCCGAAATGGGCGTTGTGCTCCTTGGCTTCGGCGTCGCTGTGGATATAGTAGCGGCGCTTGCAGGCGCCGGTTTCGCCGTACACCTTGAAGGTTTCCTCGATCTTGTCGAAGTGGTTGGCTTCCGGGCCGAAATGGCTGAACGAATGATTGCCTGCTTTGCCGGCTTCGGCCATGGCGGCACGGAATGCCATGCGGTCCAGGCTGTGCAGGCTGTCGCCCTCGATCACCGCGGCCTTGATTTGCTCGCGGCGGAAAATGTTCTCAAAGGCGCGTTTGACGGTAGTGGTGCCTGCACCGGACGAACCGGTGACGGCGATCACGGGATGTTTGCGTGACATTGTTGAGTCTCCTGAACGGATTTAAAAATTTTTAGACCGCAATTTTAACAGAATGCGTTCCTGCCGGGCGAATGTATAATATGCCACCTTCAGTTACCCTATTTTAGGCAATGTTGATATTCGAACGCTCCCAGCCCGGCCGCCGCAACGCGTCCCAAGCCCCTTTGCATACAACGGCCATTTCCGGCATCCCCGCCACCCTGTTGCGCACCGACCGGCCCCGCTTGCCGGAAGTATCCGAAATGGATGCCGTGCGCCACTATACGCGCCTGTCGCAAAAGAACTTTTCCATAGACACGAATTTCTACCCCCTGGGTTCGTGCACCATGAAATACAACCCGCGCGCCTGCGACACGCTGGCGTCGCTGCCCAATTTCCTGGCGCGCCACCCGCTGGCCCCGGCTTCCACCGGCCAGGGATTCATGGCCTGCCTGTACGACCTGCAGGAAATCCTCAAGGATGTCACCGGCATGGCCGGCGTTTCGCTCACGCCCATGGCGGGCGCCCAGGGAGAATTCGCGGGCATCGCGATGATTCGTGCCTACCATGATGCGCGCAAGGATACGGCGCGCACCGAGATCATCGTGCCGGACGCCGCGCACGGCACCAATCCCGCCACTGCCGTGATGTGCGGTTATACGGTCAAGGAGATTCCCACCAACGCGAACGGCGACGTGGACCTGGACGCACTGCGCGCCGCGGTCGGCCCGCAGACCGCCGGCTTGATGCTGACCAACCCCTCCACGCTGGGCGTGTTCGAGAAGCGCATCCAGGACATCCAGAAGATCGTGCACGAGGCGGGCGGCCTGCTGTATTACGACGGCGCGAACCTGAACGCCATCCTGGGCAAGGTGAAGCCCGGCGACATGGGTTTTGACGTGATCCACATGAACCTGCACAAGACCTTCTCCACCCCGCATGGCGGCGGCGGGCCGGGTGCGGGCGCGGTGGGCGTGGCCAAGCGCCTGCTGCCCTTCATGCCCATCCCATTGGTGGACAGGGAAGGCAATGCATACCGCTGGCTGACCGAAAAGGACCTGCCGCAATCCATCGGCCGCCTGTCCGGCTTCATGGGCAACGCCGGCGTACTGTTGCGCGCCTACGTCTACGCGCGCATGCTCGGCGCCGAAGGCATGCATCGCGTGGCCGACTTCGCTACGCTCAACGCCAACTACCTGATGGCCGAATTACAGAAGGCCGGGTTCACCGTCGCCTTCCCCGAGCGCCGCGCCAGCCACGAATTCATCGTCTCCGCCAAGGAGCTGAAGGATGCCACCGGCATATCCGCCATGGACATCGCCAAGCGCCTGCTGGACAAGGGTTTCCATGCCCCCACCACTTACTTCCCGATGCTGGTGGCCGAATGCCTGCTGATCGAGCCGACCGAGACCGAGTCCAAGGAAACGCTGGATGCCTTCGTCGCCGCCATGAAGGAAATCCGCGAGGAAGCCTTCCGCGATGCCGCCATGGTGAAGGGCGCGCCCTATACCCAGCCGGTGCGCAGGCTGGATGACGTCAAAGCCGCGCGCGAGCTCGACCTGGCCTGGAAACCCGCCGCCTGAACCGGCAATGTGCAGGCATGAATAACCCGCACAAAAGCAAAGCCGGCCTGCGACGCTTCTGGAACACGCTGGGCTATTCCATCGACGGCCTGCGCGCCGCCTACCAGCACGAGGTTGCCTTCCGCCAGGAGGTGTGGCTCTCCCTCGCGCTGATCCCCCTGGCGCTCTGGCTGCCGGCCAGCCACATCGGCAAGGCGCTGATGATAGGCAGCGTGCTGCTGGTGCTGCTGGTCGAATTGCTCAACTCGGCCATCGAAGCCATCGTCGACCGCGTCTCGCTGGAGAAGCACGAGTTATCCAAGCGTGCCAAGGATGCAGGCAGCGCCGCCGTGCTGGTGAGCCTGATCAATGTGCTGGTGGTGTGGGCGCTGGTGCTATGGTGAGCGCCCCACCCTGCTCCAGCTGACTTGCGGCAAATTTCGTTTCATTCATTTTCACTACAGGCAAACTGACATGCATACCCTCATCTGCGGCTCGATGGCTTACGACACCATCATGGTGTTTCCGGACCGGTTCAAGAACCATATCCTGCCCGAGCAGATACACATCCTCAACGTTTCTTTCCTGGTGCCGCAGATGCGCCGTGAATACGGCGGTTGCGCGGGCAATATCGCCTACAACCTGGGCCTGCTGGGCGGCAAGCCCTTGATCATGGCCACCGTGGGCGACGACTTCGAGCCCTATGCCGCGCGCCTGGATCGCCTCGGCCTCTCGCGGGCGCATATCCGCCATGTGCCAAACAGCTTCACCGGCCAGGCATTCATCACCACCGACCTGGACGACAACCAGATCACCGCGTTCCACCCCGGCGCGATGGGTCATTCCGAGCACAACCATGTCGGCAACGCCAGGGATGTCACGCTCGGCATCGTCTCTCCCGATGGCCGCGCCGGCATGATCCAGCATGCGCGGGAATTCCACGAGGCCGGCATACCTTTCGTGTTCGATCCGGGCCAGGGCATGCCGATGTTTGGCGGCGAAGATCTGCTCACCTTCATCGAACAGGCCAGCTATGTCACGGTGAACGACTACGAGGCCAAGCTGCTGCAGGAGAAGACCGGCAAAACGCTGGCCCAGATCGCCGGAAAAGTGAAGGCGCTGATCATGACGCTGGGCGGTGAAGGCTCGGTGATCTATGCAGGCGGCAAGGAAATGCGCATTCCCGGCGTGAAGGCGGCCGAAGTGCTGGATCCCACCGGCTGCGGCGACGCCTATCGCGCGGGGCTGCTCTACGGCATCCAGCAGGGCTGGGACTGGGAAACCACCGGCCGCCTGGCCTCGCTCCTGGGCGCAATCAAGATCGCGCACCGCGGCGGACAAAATCATGTGCCGACTCGCGCCGAGCTGTGCGCCCAGTTCCAGCAGCATTTCGGGTACGCCATCACCCTCTAGTCCATGGATCGTAGCGGCAAGATCGCTGGGTGGGGCGACATCGCTGCCGCGATCGGCCATGCCGTTGGCGCCCCGTTTGAACTGGCGCGCACCGTCACGCTAGGCGGCGGCGACATCAACAGCGCCTGCCGCCTGGAAGGAAAAGACGGCGCACGCTATTTCGCCAAGCTGAACGATGCCGACAAACATGCGATGTTCGCGGCGGAATATGCGGGACTCAAGGAGATGGCGCACACCCGCAGCGTGCGCGTGCCGCAGCCTGTGGCCCACGGCGTTTGCGGCCCGCTGGCTTTTCTGGTGCTGGAATATCTCGACTTGGGCGGCAGCGGCGATGCGGGGCTATTGGGCGAGCAGCTCGCCGCCCTGCACCGCGCACCTGCCCCCCAATTCGGCTTTGCGCTCGACAACACCATAGGCTCCACCCCCCAGCCCAACGGGTGGATGAGCGAGTGGGCCGGCTTCTTGCGCGAACGACGCCTGGGCTTTCAGCTGCGTCTAGCCGAAAGAAACGGCTACGGCGGCAAGCTGCAGGATTTGGGCGCGCGCCTCCTGGATACCCTGCCGGTTTTCTTTGCGGGATATGCGCCGCAGCCTTCGCTGTTGCATGGCGATTTGTGGGGCGGCAACCACGCCTATCTTGGCGACGGCACCCCGGTGATCTACGACCCCGCCCCCTACTACGGCGACCGCGAGGCTGACCTCGCCATGACCGAGCTGTTTGGAGGCTTTGACTCCGGATTTTATGCGGCCTATCGCGCCAGCTGGCCGCTGGATGCTGGCTATGAGACGCGCAAGACGCTCTATAACCTGTACCACATCCTCAACCACGCCAACCTGTTCGGCAGCGGCTATGCGCGCCAGGCGGAGGGAATGATACAGCGGCTGCTGGCAGAGGCGGGCTAAGCCGGCAATTCGCGCTGTTGTCGCTGGATGCCCGTAGCGAGCCGCTTAAGATTCGGCTGGTTCCGCTCTTCGACCATAGCAGACGTTTCCACTGACTCTGAACTACTTCCGGTTTGCACCCATTATCAGACTTCAACGTAGATCACTTGATGACTAGAAAAATGCTAGTGGCAAGGGATACTGATGATAGAGCTAAGGACACAATTAGCATGGTCTTGTATGTCGCGGCCTGCTTCTTTGCGTCCTGAGCGGAGTCTTCAATTCCTTGTATGGCTTGTTGCAGCTTTTCGGCCAGGATTTGGATTGACTGAGCGTTCTGTGTAGCCGCACCCTGAAGTTCTTCAATCTGTTTCGACACTAGTGGATCAGACTTGATCGCGTCTGGCTTTGACGTAAATGCTGGAATTGCGGCAGTTGCTATCTGCGCAACATAGGGGCCGATTGCTTTGATGAGCGCGAGAACTTGAACAGCCATGAACGACTCCTTTGCTATTGATGTGATGCCAAACGTGGAGCTAAGGGACGCGACGCTTGCGGAACGTCACAGCGACCTAAGGGAGCGAACTTGGGCGTAGGGTTAGCCATCTTTGTTGTCGTGATCGATCATATCAGCATTATCCGCATGCACCCCATGCGTCGAATCGGCTCGAAATCCTCGAACTTCTTCCAGGCAGATTCCATGCTTCTTTGGCCTTGCTGCTTGCCACGATGCCTGATGAGATTCTCGATCCGGTTATCGTCGTGCGCCCGCTTCTATTTTCACATCCTGCGGCAGGCACCGCTTTTCCGGGAACACGATGCTGAAGGTGCTGCCTTCTCCCTCCTCGCTGATGATTTCCAGCAGCGCCTGGTGGCGGCTGGCCACGTGCTTGACGATGGCGAGGCCGAGACCGGTGCCGCCGGTCTCGCGCGAACGGCTGCGGTCCACGCGGTAAAAGCGCTCGGTGAGGCGGGGAATGTGTTGTGCGGCGATGCCGATGCCGCTGTCCTGCACGCTGAACACCGGCTGGCCGTTATGCACACGCCAGTGCAGGACGATCTCGCCGCCGGGCGGGGTGTAGCGGATGGCGTTGGAGACGAGATTGCCGAAGGCGCTGTGCAGCTCTGCCGCGCTGCCCAGCACGCCGCAATCGCTTTCCACTTCCAGGCGCAGGGTGTGGCGGTTGTTGCTGAGCGCCTCGCCTTCCTGCTTGAGCGTTTGCATCAGCAGCGGCACGCCCACCTTCTCTTCCTGCAGCACGTTCAGTTCGTTTTCCAGCGTGGAGAGGGTGAGCAGGTCGTCCACCAGGTGGTTCATGCGGTAGGTCTGCTCGCTCATCAGGTGCAGGGCGTGGCGCGCCATGTCGTTTTCCAGGTTGGGCATGTCGGCCAGCGTCTCGACAAAGCCGTTCACCACGGTCAGCGGGGTGCGCAATTCGTGCGACACATTGGCGACGAAATCGCGACGCATGTTCTCCACGCGCTCGAAGTGGGTGATGTCGCGGCTGATGAGCAGTTTCTTGTTTGCGCCGTAAGAGATGAGCTTGATGGACAGTATCATGTGGCTATCCTGGCGCGTGCCGCGCAGGATCAGCGGGCTGCCGAACTGTCTGGCGGCGAGGTATTCCACGAATTCGGGCTGGCGCATCAGGTAGGTGATCTGCTGACCGGTGTCGCGCCCGCTATCCAGGCCGAAATGCTGTTCCGCAAGCGGGTTGCACCATTCGATGTGGCCACCCTCGTCCAGTATCACCACCCCTTCCGGAAGGGCAGAGGTGGCCTGCTCCATGTCATGCAGCGCGGCGATGCGGCGCTCGCGATCCTTGAGCTGGCTCTTCACCATCTTGTTCAGGCGCGAGAATATGTCGCCCCAGATCCCGGTGCTGTCCGGCACGGCGCGCACTTCCGGGTCTTCCAGCCAGTTGTCCAGCCGGGCCAGGTTGCGCATGTGCCAAAGCAGGCGCGCCATCAGCGCCACGGTCAGGAATACCGCGGCGGGCAACAGGCCTGCCGCGCTCCAGATGATCAGCGCCAGCAGCAGCAATGAGGATATCAATATCAGCGCGCGCGGCCAGAATCCGGTCACGGTGAGTGTCCCTTTTATTGTCTAGTTGCCTGCATTATACGTAATGCGGCGCGCTTGAGGTATGTGGCCAGCCGGGATTTTATTCCGCTGCGAAGCGGTAGCCGCTCCCGCGCACGGTCTGGATCATGCCGTCCATGCCGGACGGCTCCAGCGCCTGGCGCAGGCGGCGGATGTGCACATCCACCGTGCGCTCTTCCACGAACACGTGGTCGCCCCACACCTGGTCCAGCAACTGCGAACGGCTATAGACACGCTCGGTGTGGGTCATGAAAAAGTGCAGGAGGCGAAACTCGGTGGGACCCAGATCCAGTGCTTTGCCGCCGACCATCACCCTGTGGGTGGCGGGGGAAAGCGAAAGCCCGCCAACCACCACGGTCTCCTCGCTCATTTCCGGTGCACGCCGGCGCAGCACGGCGCGGATGCGCGCCATGAGTTCGCGCGGCGAAAAGGGCTTGGTGATGTAATCGTCGGCGCCCGATTCCAGGCCGGCGATCTTGTCGCGCTCTTCGGTGCGCGCAGTGAGCATGATGATGGGCACGTCGCGCGTGCGCGGGTCGGCGCGCCAGCGCTTGGCCAGCTCGATGCCGCCGATGCCGGGCAGCATCCAGTCGAGCAGGATCAGGTCCGGCAATTCCTGGTTGACCTGTGCCAGCGCAGCCTCGGCGTTTTCTGCCTGGATTGCCCTGTAGCCGCACTGCCTGACATTGAATGCCAGCAGCTCCTGAATTGCGGGCTCATCTTCCACCAGTAAAATTTTTGCCGCCATTGCCCTCTCCTGCCTTTGCGATGCCAAATTCTATGAAAGAATTATGACAGTAATATGACAGCTTTGCGGCGTTAATGGGTGTGGTGATGCGGCGGCTCGGCCACATGGCCGGTGTGCGCGGCGGCCTGGTGGTGCAATTGGGCATGTTCCGGCTCTTCCGGCACATGACCGCCTATCTTTTGCGGCAGCAGCGAACCGGCCACCATGCCGAACATGCTGAACAACAGGCCGACCAGTTGCGGCGGCCAGACCTCTCCGCCATACAGCACTTCCATCATGATCCACGAGGCCAGGCCCAGCACGATGGCGAACACCGCGCCCTGGTTGGTGGCGCGCTTCCAGTACAGGCCGAACAGCAGCGGAGTAAAGGCTGCGACCAGCGTCACCCGGTAGGCTTTCTCCACCATCTTGAAGATGCTGTCGTTGGTGTTGAGCGCATAGGCCAGCACCACGAGCCCGAAGCACAGCACGGTGATGCGCATCGCGCGCAGGAACTGGCGGTCGCTCATGTTCTTGAACACGAAATGCTTGAGGATGTTCTCGGTGAATGCCACCGAGGGTGCCAGCAGCGTGGCCGAGGAGCAGCTCATGATGGCGGAGAGCAGTGCGCCGAAGAAGATCACCTGTGCGAACACCGGGGTGTAGTTCAGGATCAGCGTGGGCAGCACCAGCTGCGAGTCCTTGTCCAGCAGGTCGCCGAACACCTTGGGATCAATCAGCGTGGCTGAGTAGGCCAGGAACATCGGCACGAAGGCGAACAGGAAATAGAGCGAGCCGCCCAGCACCGAGCCGCGCACCGCGATTTTTTCGGTCTTGGCCGAGGTGATGCGCTGGAACACGTCCTGCTGCGGGATGGAACCCAGCATCATGGTCAGCCAGGCGCCGATGAAGGGTATCCACTCTGTGTAATTGCCATGCGGAAAGAAATCCAGTTTGCCCGCGGCCTGCGCATGCTGCACCACCGTGCCTACGCCGCCGGTCTTGTCGCCGATGAACCAGGCGATGAACAGCATGCCGCACATGATCACGGTCATTTGCACGAAATCGAGCAGGGCCACCGACCACATGCCGCCGACCATGGTGTAGGTCAGCACGATGGCCGCGCCGATGAACATGCCAGCCTCTTTGCTCAAGGGATGGTCGGCGGGGGAAACCACGTTGAACACCAGTCCCAGTGCCTTCACCTGCGCTGATACCCAGCCCAGGTAGGACAACACGATGCAGATGGTGATCACCAGCTCCACCGCGCGGCTGTAGCGCACGCGGTAGTAGTCGCCTATGGTGAGCAGGTTCATGCGGTACAGGCGGTTGGCGAAAAACAGCCCGGCCAGGATCAGGCACAGGCTGGCGCCGAAGGGATCGGCCACCACGCCGTGCAGGCCGTCTTTGACGAAGGTGGCCGAAATGCCGAGCACGGTTTCCGCACCGAACCAGGTGGCGAACACGGTTGCGGTCACGATGTGCAGCGGCAGGTGGCGTCCCGCCACGGCGAAGTCTTTCGCGCTGTGCACCCTGCTCGATGCGTAAACGCCGATGCCGATGGACAGCAGCAGATAGACGATGACGAACCAGATCAGCATGGCAATACCGCGCGGGATGGCAAAGCGGTTATTTTAGCAGCGTTGGCCAAAACAAAAAGGCTCCCGCAGGAGCCATTTTGTTGGGGTGAAACGAAGCGCTTACAGCTCTTTGGAGTGCGAGGCCAGGTACTTGGCCACGCCCTCGGGCGAGGCATTCATGCCGGCCTTGCCCTTGTTCCAGCCAGCCGGGCAAACTTCGCCGTGCTCTTCGGTAAATTGCAGTGCGTCCACCATGCGGATCATCTCGTCGATGTTGCGGCCCAGCGGCAGGTCGTTCACCACCTGGTGGCGCACGATACCGGCCTTGTCGATCAGGAACGAGCCGCGGTAAGCCACGCCGCCCGCCGATTCCACGTCGTAGGCCTTGGCGATTTCATGCCTGACGTCCGCAACCATGGTGTAGCCAACCTTGCCGATGCCGCCCTTGTCCACCGGGGTGTTTTTCCAGGCCAGGTGGGTGAACTGGGAGTCGATGGAAACGCTGATGACTTCCACATTGCGTTTCTTGAATTCTTCCAGGCGGTGATCGAAGGCGATCAGCTCGGAGGGGCAAACGAAGGTGAAGTCCAGGGGATAGAAAAACACCACGGCATATTTGCCTTTGGTCACCGAGGAAAACGTGATGTCCTTGATTTCATTGTTGCCCAATACTGCGGTTGCGGTGAAGTCGGGCGCTGCTTTGCCTACCAATACGGCCATGATTTTCTCCTTATTCTGACTAAAATGCTGGGTTATAGAATTTAACCAGTGTCACAGCGGCTGTCAATACTAAACTGGTTCGCCCTCTTCTTGCAGCTTTTCGCTGAAATCCTGGTTCGCCGAGATGCGATACAGCTGCGCGTACACGCCGTTTTTCGCCAGCAGTTCGGCATGGGTGCCGGTTTCCACGATACTGCCTTGCTGCAGGACGATGATGCGGTCCGCGTTTTCTATGGTGGTCAGACGATGCGCGATGATCAGGGTGGTGCGGCCCTGCATCAGGGTTTCCAGCGCAGCCTGCACGTGGCGCTCGGATTCGGTATCCAATGCCGAGGTAGCCTCGTCGAGTATGAGTATGGGCGCATTCTTCAGAATGGCGCGGGCGATGGCGATGCGCTGGCGCTGCCCCCCGGAAAGGCGCACGCCCTTTTCACCGATCAGCGTGTTGAAGCCGTCCTTCATGTCCTGGATGAATTCCAGCGCATGCGCCGCTTTCGCCGCCGCGATGATTTCTTCCTCGGGCACCGCGCGTTCCTGGCCGTAGGCGATATTGGCCGCCACCGTGTCGTTGAACAGCACCACTTCCTGGCTGACCAGCGAGATATTGGCGCGCAGGCTGGCCAGGGTCAGGTCGGAGAGGTCGTGCCCGTCCAGCGTGATGGTGCCGCTGGTGGGGGAGTAAAAGCGCGGCACCATGTTGGCCAGCGTGCTCTTGCCGCTGCCGGAAGCGCCCACCAGCGCCACGGTCTGGCCGGCCGGGATTGCCAGGTTGATGTGGTGCAAGGTCTGACGTTCGTCCGCGTTATAGAAAAATTCCACGTCCCTGAATTCCAGGCTGCCGGCGGCTCGGCCGATCGCTGTCTTGCCGGTGTCCTTTTCGCTGTCCGCGTCCAGTAGACCGAATATGCTTTCGGATGCCGCCAGCCCGCGCTGCATGACTTCGCTCACCCCGGTCAGGCGCTTGATCGGCGCGGTCAGCATCAACATGGCGGCCACGAACGACAGGAATCCGCCCACCGTGGTTTCATCGCTCTTCGTCTGCTGGATGGCGATATAGATGATGATGGAAAGCGCGATGGCTGCGATGAACTGCACGATGGGCACGTTGGCGGCCGCGGCGGCGGCCTGCTTCACCGAATAGCGGCGCACCCAGTTGGCCTGCTGATCGAAGCGCTTGGTCTCGTAGCGCTGCCCGCCGAACAGCTTGACCACCTTGTGCGCGGTCACACTTTCCTCGATAACCTGTGTGACCTCGCCCATTGCGCGCTGCAGATCGCGGCTGGTGGAGCGCAGCCTCCGGTTGATGACTGTCATCACCACCGCAACGAAGGGCGCGATGATCAGCGTGAGCAGGGTCAGTTTCCAGTTCAGGTACACCAGCCAACCCAGCAGCATGGTCACCATGATGGTGTCCTTGACCGTCACGGTCACCACGCTGGTGGCGGCGCCGGTGACCTGGGTCACGTCGAAGGTCAGCTTGGAGATCATGCTGCCGGTGGGATGATCATCGTAATAGCGGGTGGGCAGGGTGAGCAGCTTGCCGAACATCGCGTTGCGCAGATCCATCACCACCTTGTTGCCCACCCAGTAGATGGCATAGGTGCCGATGAAGGAGGCGATGCCGCGCACCAGGAAGATGACCAGGATGAAGACCGGCGCCCAGCGGATCACCGTGTCGTCCTTGTGCACGAAAGTGCCATCCAGGAAGGGCTTGAGCAGGGCGGGCAGGATGGCCTCGGTGGCCGAGGTCACAGCCATGCCGAGGACGGAGGCCAGGAACATCTTCCAATAGGGCCGCACATACCCCATCAGGCGCAGGTAAAGCTGGGTGCTGGTCATTTCTTTCATGGCGCGCACTTTAGCAGAAATGCGCTGTTCCCGCCCTGTTTGCGTCAAGCAACTGGACAGCTTTCCTGCGCACTGCTAGGCTCCCAGCGCTTTCATCATTCCGAAAATCATGAAGCAAGAACTACGCATATTCCTGGCTGCAATCCAGTATTTCACGCGCATTCCGGTTCCGGCCTGGGTCGGCCACGCGCCAGACCGGCTCGCGCAGGCCGCGCGCTACCTGCCCATGACAGGCATGCTGGTGGGAGCGGTTGCGGCCGCCGTTCTCTGGCTGGGCGCGCTGGTATTGCCGCTGCCTCTGGCAGTGGGGCTGAGCATGGCGGCAGGCATCCTCATCACCGGGGCGTTTCACGAAGACGGCCTGAGCGACTATGCGGACGGCCTGGGCGCGGCCGACAAGGAAAAGATCCTGGCGATCATGAAAGATGCGCGCACGGGGGTTTACGGCGTGATCGCGCTCGTGCTGGTGTTGCTGCTGAAACACCAGGCGCTGGTGGCGCTCGGCGGCAGGCGGGCCATGCTGTATGTGGCAGCCTCGCTCATCGCCGCGCACGCCCTCAGCCGTACGATGGCCGTCAGCATCATGCTGACCCAGCGCTATGTCCGCGTCGACGACAGCGCGCGCGCGCATCATGCAGCGCAGCCGCTAAGTTATGGCAGCTTCGCCTTTGCCCTTTTGACCGGCATGGCCGCACTCGGCTTGCTGCTTGCCGCAGGTGCGCGGCCCCAATCCATCGTGGCGGCCCTGGCAGCTGCAGTGTTGATGCGCGCCTACCTCGCCTGGCGCTTTCAACAGCGCTTGGGCGGCTATACCGGCGATTGCCTGGGGGCGGTGCAGCAGCTTACCGAACTGGTGTTCTATCTGGGTTTGCTGGTCGCCATTTAGCTGCGCGCCGCATGACGCAAATCCTCTATCTGGTCCGCCATACCGCGCCCGACGTTGCGCCCGGCATCTGTTACGGGCAGCTCGACCTCGATGTGGCCGCGAGCTTCGAGCAGGATGCCAGGCAGGTGCTGAGCTGGCTGCCGCCAGCACAGCTTATCCTGACTTCGCCATTGTTGCGCTCCCGCAAGCTCGCCGCTTATCTGGCGCAGGAACGGAACTGCGGCCTGCGCACCGATGCGCTCCTGATAGAAAAGAATTTCGGCGCATGGGAAGGCAAGGCCTGGGACGCCATCGAGCGCAGCCAGATCGACGCCTGGGCGGCGGATGTCCTGGATTATGCCCCGCCGGGCGGCGAGTCGGCGCGGCAACTGATGTTGCGTGTGGAGACTCTACTGGGCGGCATCAGCCGGCTGCCGCAGCGAAACATCATCCTGGTCACGCACGGCGGAGTGATCCGCGCCCTGCTCGCCTTGAGCGGCAAGCTGGCGCTGAGCGACACCCTGAAGTGGGAGCTGGACTACGGCGCGGTAATCGCCGTGCGATGCGTGCCGGACGCATAGGCCCGCTGAACTAGATTTTCCCCGACACCGCGGCCTCGGCAAACGTTGCCATGCCGTTGTGCAGCGCGCAGGCCAGACGCAACAAGGGAACCGCGCTGGCCGCTCCGCTGCCCTCGCCCAGGCGCATGCCCAAATCCAGCAGCGGCTGTGCAGCCAGCGCGGCCAGCAGGCGCGCATGCCCCGGTTCGGCCGAGCCGTGCCCGTAAAACATCCAATCAGCACATTGCGGCTGCATGCGCACCGCAACCAGCGCGGCCGAGGTGGCGATGAAGCCATCCACCAGCACCGGGATGCCGGCTTGTGCGCACGCCAGGTAAGCGCCGGTCAGGGCGGCGATCTCAAAGCCGCCGACGCGGCGCAGGCATTCGAGCGGGCTGTCGAAATGCGCACGGTGCAAGGCAAGCGCGCGTTCCAGCACTGCGACCTTGTGCGTCACGCCGACGTGATCAAGACCGGTTCCGGGACCGGCGAGTTGCGCGGGCAGTGCATTCAGCAACGAGCAGGATAGCGCGGAGGCAGCCGTGGTATTGGCGATGCCCATCTCGCCGCCGATATAAAGTTGTGCGCCCTGTTGTTGCGCGCGCAGCGCACTGTCGCGCCCTCCCTGCAGCGCCTGGGCCAGCTGCGCTTCGCTCATCGCCGGTTCTTGCGCAAAGTTTGCGGTTGCAGGCGCGATGACTGCGCGCACCACGCCGGCCATTTCGCCCGGATCGTTCACCGTGCCCAGGTTAACCACCTCAAGTTTCGCCCCCAGCGCCTTCGCCAGCACGCTGATCGCGGCTCCGCCACGCGCAAAATTCTTCACCATCTCGCCGGTCACGGCCTGGGGAAACGCCGAGACATTTTCCGCCGCGACGCCGTGGTCGCCCGCGAACACCGTGATCGCCACTTTCTCCACCGCCGGCCGTTCCACCCCCTGCAGTGCGGCTAGCCGCACGGCGACTGCCTCCAGCCTGCCGAGCGCGCCGGGCGGCTTGGTCAGCTGCCCCTGGCGCGCGAGCGCGGCCTGCTCCATGCCGCTGTCAGGTTGTTTTACGGGTGCAGCCAGCCATTCGAACTTCATTTTGTTCCTTTCAAGGTCAAGGGTAATCCGGCCACGCTGAGCAGGACGTTGTCGCAGCGTGCGGCCAGCTCCTGGTGCAGCCAACCCGCCTCATCGCAATAGCGGCGCGACAGCTCGCCCAGCGGCACGATGCCCATGCCGGTCTCGTTGCTGACCAGGATGATTTGGCCGGGCAAACCCGGCAGGACATCGAGCATGGCCGCGCGCTCGCGCGCGAAGGTTGCGGGATCGTCGTGCAGCAGCAGGTTGGTGAGCCACAACGTCAGGCAATCCACCAGCAGGCAGCGGTCGGCGGCGGCATGCGCCTGCATTGCCGCAGCCAGCGCCAGCGGCTCCTCGACGCTCTGCCAGTGCGCGGGGCGGCGTGCCAGGTGCTGCTCGATGCGCGCCGCCATCTCGGCGTCGTGCGCCTGGGCAGTGGCAATATACATGACCGCCAGATTTGATTCGTGCGCCAGTTTTTCTGCCAGGCGGCTCTTGCCGGAGCGCGCGCCGCCCAGGATCAGCGTGCGCATGCCATCGCCTCCGGTTCTTCCATGCCGAGCAGCGCGCGCAGGCGTACGGTGTCGAGATGCTGCTCGACCATGTCGGCCAGGCGCTCCAGCGTGGCTTCGCGCAGCGCCGCATAATCCATTGGCGCCGCGTTGCGCAAACCCGCCCAGCCAAGCAGCGCAGCGCATGCCGCCGGCGTATCGAACAGGCCATGCAGATAGGTGCCGATAATCTGGTTGTCGCTGCTCACCGCGCCATCGGCACGGCCATCTTCCAGCTGCGCGAAAGGAGAGGCTAACGCGTCCCCTACGCTTGTCCCGGCGTGGATTTCGTATCCGCTCACTGCCGCATCACCGAACGCCAGCCGCCCGCAGCTGGTGCGCAATTGTTTTTCCGCCTGCAGCGTGGTCTGCATCCCGAGCCAGCCAAGTCCCGGACTACTGCCCGCCGCCTGCTCAACGCCGAGCGGATCATGCAGCCATTCGCCCAGCATCTGGAAGCCGCCGCAGATGCCGATGACCTTGCCGCCATAGCGCAGATGGCGCGCCAGGTGGCGCTCCCAGCCCTGCGCGCGCAGAAATTCGAGATCGGCGCGCACATTTTTGGAACCGGGCAGGATGAGCAGGTCGGCATGGGGCAGCGGCTCTCCCGCCGCGATGAAGCGGAAATCCACCTGCGGGTGCGCGCGCAGTGCATCGAAATCGGTGTGGTTGCTGATGCGCGGCAATACCGGCACGGCCACACGCAATTTTCCGCCATGTTCCTGGCCGCTGGCGCCGCGCGCTGGGAGCGCATCTTCCGCGTCCAGATGCAGTGCATGCAGATACGGCAGCACACCCAGCACGGGCTTGCCGGTTTTCCGCTCCAGCCAGTCCAGCCCTGGCTGCAGCAGGCTCCGATCACCGCGAAAGCGGTTGATGACGAAGCCCGCGACGCGAGCGCGCTCGCTTTCGGACAGCAGCTCGAGCGTGCCTACCAGGTGCGCAAACACACCACCCCGGTCTATATCGGCAATGAGTATCACCGGACAATCCGCCGCCTCGGCGAAACCCATGTTGGCGATGTCGTGTGCACGCAGATTGATTTCAGCGGGAGAACCCGCACCTTCGGCAACAATGGCCTGATAGCGCGCGGCCAGCCGCTCGTGCGATTGCAGCACTGCGGTTTGCGCCACCGCCTTGTAGTCGTGATAGGCGCGCGCCTCCTGGTTGCCGATGGCGCGCCCGTGGATGATGACCTGCGCGCCGGTATCGCTGTTTGGCTTCAGCAGCACGGGATTCATGTCGCTATGCGGAGCGATGCGGCAGGCCGCAGCCTGGACCGCCTGGGCGCGGCCGATCTCTCCGCCGTCAGCCGTCACCGCGCTGTTGAGCGCCATGTTCTGCGGCTTGAAGGGTGCCACCTGCACACCCTGGCGCACCAGCCAGCGGCACAGCGCCGTGACCAGCAGGCTCTTTCCCGCGTCCGAAGTCGCGCCCTGCACCATCAGCGTTGCGGCCTTCATCGTGAGCGCTCGCCGCTCCATCTATCCAGCATCAGCATTTCGCGCAGCGGCTTACCCTGGCGCCGGTTCAGCTTCCCCAGCGTCATTTGCCGCCTGCTTGCGCAGTCATTGTGCGGCTGGCGATGCGGGCAGCTTGTGGCTTGTCACCAGGATGTGAACCAGCGCAGCGAAACCCACGTACATGGCTGCACCGCTCAGGCTGGCCGGGTAAAACTGCACCAGGCGCGAAGCGAATTCCTGCAGGCTGGTATCGGCGAAGCGGCCGCCGAGAAAGTAGAAGCTGCCGCTGGAAATCAGTTCGCAAATAAAGGTGCCCGCAACGACCGCAGCGGCAAGAGACGGCAAGGTACGCACATTAAACTGGTAGTGAGCGGCATACCAGCGGCCAGCCAGCCACAGCGCGGAATACGCGGGCATCAGAAACACGTAGGCGGAAGTCACGCAGTAATCATCCACGCCAAAATGCGTGATGGACAGATAATCGACCACCGCCGCCTGGGCCAGGAACAAGGGCAGGAGCACTTTTTGGCGGAAATAGAATCCCAGCAGGAAGAATATCGCCCACGACGCATCGGGCAGATGGGTCAGCGACATGAAATGGTGGCCGCGTGTCGCCCACATCAGGAGCGACAGCGCAAGCGCGAGTGCTACAGCGCCGAATTTCGTGAACAGGATAGGCATGATGGCTCCTTCTGGTTGTCAGGCGGGAGGGCCTCTTGCCCTCCCGGTCATTTTACTACTTATTGCTGATAATTTATGTTGGCGAACACCCTGCGTCCCAATGGATTGTAGCCATAGGCGCTGGTGTCATTCTGGTTGGTAAGGTTATCCCCACGCACCTGCAGCTTCCACTCCTTACTGATTGCATACGCAGCGGACAGCGCAAATACATTGTATGCCGCCAGCGTACGTGTGCTGCTCGCATCGTGGCGTGCGCTGCTGTGCAGCCATTCCGCTCCGACCTGCCATGCCCCCAGCTGTTGCGTTACCGCGAAACTGCCGTGCATTCTGGCGCGCCGGTCCAGCTGCACACCCGTGGCGGCGTCGCGCGGGTTCTGCGCGGTGACGCCCGCCTTCACCCCGGTGTCGCCGAAGCGGCCCGCATAGCTCAATTCCAGGCCGTTTATGCGCGCCTGGTTCAGGTTCACCGGGAAGAACGCCGCATTCAACACGATCAGGTCGCGAATGCGGTTTTCGAAATACACGGCATCGACCTGCTGGCCGCCGCGCGCATAGTGTACGCCCGCCTCTAAGTTGCGCGAGCGCTCGGGCTGGAGTCCCGGATTGCTGGCGATGCCGGTCGGCGGGTAATACAGATCATCGAAGGTAGGTGCGCGAAATGCGGTGCTGTAGCTAGCGGAAGCGCGCCACGCGTCGTTAAACGCATAGCCGTAGCCCGCCAGGCCGGTGGTCGCGCCACCAAACTGCGAGTTGGCGTCGTGTCGCAGGTTTAACTGCACCTGGTGCGCATCGTAATGGCCGGTGTATCCCCCGAACACGCTGTTGATCTGGCGCGTATTCACCGCAAAACCCGGATTGATGTCACTGGAAACCTTCTGGCGCAGGGTCTCCGCACCCAGCAGGAATTGTTTGTTCTCATCCAGCCGCAGGGAATTCTGCCAGCTGAGCTGGTTGCTCGCGGTCTGGTACAGCGAGCTGGGCTGCCCGAAGAACGCAGTGGGCTGACCGTTCAGGTAGTCGCGGTACTGGTCCACGCCGTTTGCCACCTGCAGCTTGCTGTGCCACATATCGTTGATCTGGTCATCTGAAGCCAGCGACAGCTTCCACATCTGTTCCTTGTTGGCGTTGACGTCGGTCGGCAACCCGAATGCGCTGTCGTACTGGTTGTTGCCGTAGCTGCCGAACAGCGAGGCCGAGATGCGGTGATCGGCGTTGAAGGCATGCCCCACGTTGGCGCTAAGGCTGTTGTTGCGGTATCCGTCGCGATCCGGGTTGGCGGCCGGCACCAGCGCGGGGTTCAGGGCGGATACGCCCTTCGTAGTGAAAGTGGAAGCCTGCACGCTGACATCCGTGCCATTTTCAGAGCCGGCGACACCGGCCGAGAAGCGCCTGGTGCCCAGGCTGCCCACCCCGGCACTGGCGTTCACTGCCGTAGCACCGCTGCCGCGTTTGGTGAAGATCTGGATCACACCGCCAATGGCCTCGGAGCCATACAGGGCGCTGACGTTGCCGCGCACTACCTCGATGTGGTCCACCTGGTCCAGCATGATCTGGTCCACGGCTGTTGTGCCCGAGGTGGCGGAGCTCATGCGCACTCCGTCCACCAGCACCAGCACCTGGGTTGAATTGGTGCCGCGCAGATACAGGCTGGCCCCCTTGCCGGCGCCCCCGGGTTGGGACACCTCTACACCGACCACGGTGCTGAGCAGGGTAGGCACATCGGGGGCCTGCGACTTGCGGATTTCTTCCTTGCTTATCACCGTCGTATCGGCAAGGGTCTTGGCAGGCGACTGCGACAGCCGCGTGGGTGTCACGATGGAGATTTCCATCGTGTCGTCAGCATAGGCTGAATAAGGCAAGAAGGCTGCACCGAACAGTGCAGCCGCGATAAGTTTCTGTTTCATTGTTGCTTTCCTGAATGAGTTCCAAGCGTCCCCGTTGGAACGTGAAAATACAGGAAATGATGCGGACAATTACCAGAATGAACCGTGAGGTTCATATATGTATCCGATGCGCCGCCCGCAGCATCTCCCATTCCTTGCTTACAGGCCGGTATCCGGGCTCGCAAGTAATGACCCGCCGCCTTCCCATGACTTCTTCCGGATA
>DATDDB010000031.1:0-5937 GCA_036524005.1 Gallionellaceae bacterium
CCTCGCCATGTCCCACCAGCGCGCCCACCGTGGCCAGTTCGCGCCCGATGCGCCCGGAGATGGGCGCGGGCACCCTGGTGTTTTCCAGGTCGAGCTGCGCGCGGGCCAGCGCGGCCTCGGCCTGCCTGAGCTTGGCCACGGCGAGGTCGTAATCCTGCTGGCTGACCGCCTTCACTTCGAGCAGCTGGCGGTAGCGGTCCAGCGTCTGCCGAGCGACTTCCGCCTCGGCCCTTGCCGCGGCATAGGCGGCGCGGTAGCTGCGAGAATCGATCTGGAACAGGGTGGCGCCCGCCTTCACCTCGCTGCCCTCGGTGAACAGGCGCTTTTCCACGATGCCGTCCACGCGCGCGCGCACCTGCGCCACGCGATAGGCTTCCAGCCGTCCCGGCAGGTCCTGGGTCAGGTTCGCTTCGGTCCTGGCTGCCGTCACCACGGTCACCTCGGGCGGAGGTGGCGGACTGCCCGGTGCCGGCCCTGCTGCGCCCGGCTTGCTGTCCTGCCCGCCGCAACCGGCAAGCGCGCCCAGCACGGTTGCCGCAACGGCTAATTTTTGAAGATCGCTTGTTTTCATTGTTGCCATCCCTCGCCGCTAATCTTTGACTGTTGTTGTGTTGCCGAGTTGTTCCGTTACCGATTTATTCTGGAGCGAACATGCGCAGGAAGCCATCCACCACCTGCTCCACCCGCGCCGCCTCGTCCTGCGGCGGGCTGTCCACGCCGAACAGCAGGCGCGTGCGCTCCATGCCCGCCAGCATGGCCAGCAGCATCTCCGCGGCAAAGGCGGGATCGGCCTGGCGCAGCCGCCCCTCGCGCATGGCCGTGCGCAGAAATTCGCCCAGGGTATCCAGCATGCGCCCCAGCCCCAGTTGGTAGTCCTCTCCGGTCAACTCGGGAAAGCGCTGCGCCAGGCCGGTGATGATGCGGAATTTCGCGATGCTCTGCGGGCTCAGCACGCGCTGGCGGTAAGTGCGCGCAAACCCCTTCAGGGTCTCGCGCAAATCCCCGGAATGCTCGTTCAGCGGAACCAGTATCTCGGAAACGCAACTGCGCATCGCCTCGGCGAACAGGCACTCCTTGTTCTCGAAGTGATTGTAGAACGTCTGCCGTGCCACCCCCGCGCGATGCACCAGCATATCCACGCTGGCGCCATAGCCATGCTCGAGGAATACCTCGGTGGCGGCTGCCAGCAGGCGCTCGCGGTTGCCCAGATGTTGATTCATCGGCAAATTATGCCAACGTTAGACTGACAAGTCTAGTCAGTTAAATTTTCGCGAGAATAGAATGACTTATGGATGAACAAAACCGGATACGCAAAAAAGAGCCCCGCCGGCCCTGCTCCACCGGGCCGGCTACCTAAATCAATTCTGAGTTGTAGAGGACGCTCGCGGTATCGCCAAAGCGGAGGCAGAGCGCTCGGCTTCCTGACACCCGCCTATACGCGGGCCAGGATTACCAGACCTTCCACCAGCGCCCGGTTTTTTCGATCATGGCGGCAAAGGCCTCGTTGGCTTCCTTCTCCCAAGCGGCAAAGGCAAAGCCTGCCTTCTGCAGGTCGGCGCTGTATTTCTTGTCCACGCCCTGGATGTGTTCCTTGAGCCAGTTTTTCAGGAAGGCCAGCATTTCGAAATAGATGGGCTTCTCCTCGAGCAGGTGCTTATTGCACAGGCGGTCGAGTTCCTCGATCAGTTTCTTGTGCTCCAGTTTGTGGGCTTCGATGTCCTTGTATTTCGCCTGCTGCATCAGGCGCTCTTCCAGGGCGAAGTGGGTCTTGGTGTAGCCCACCAGCGCATCCAGGATGCCGGCAATGACCTTGTCGCCCTCGCGCTTGGATACCGCGATGAATAAGTGGTTGAGTATCCTGACCAGCTCCTGGTGCTGGCTGTCTATGGTCTTGATGTTGACGCTATATTCAGGAGACCATTTGAAAAACACTTCTTCGCCGGACTCTAATTCCATATCAACCTCCTAATAATCCCATACTAAGGGCAATGTTAAACCATTCGTGCTAATACCCTTAAGCCCTGTGGTTATCTGACAACACCCTTTGGGGCGTCACCGCATGGGAAATAATTTAATAATCAATTCGATAAAACCGATCAATGCATTATGGGTATTTCTGCGGACAATCGCCCATCTTCCCGGCCTTGGCGCGCAGTAGCAGGAATACAACGCAACCCATTGTCTATTAATCTTTTCTTGACGCAGCAAGGCATCTTCGTTACCATCTCGCAAATTTTTGTTCAGGGATAACCGGTAGCGTGCTCAAAAACCGATTGTTTTCACTCGTTTTTCCCCTTGCCGCCCTGCTTGCGGCCATACCTGTTTCCAGCACCGCCGGGGAAATGCTGGCGATGGACAACCACCTGAGCACCTCAATCCTGGAAGACATTCCGCACTCCGGGCAACCCCCCCGGGCCGAGAACGACCCCTTGGCACTGGTTGCCGACATAGCCTTGCCACAGCGCAATCTGTGGCAGCACATCCGCAGCGGCTTTGGCATGAGCGAGATGGACTCGCCACTGGTGACACGACAAGAGCGTTTCTTTGCCAGCCAGCCGGATTACGTAGTGCGCATAACCGAGCGCTCACGCCTGTACCTGTATTTCATCGTGCGCGAAGTCGAGCGCCGCGGCATGCCGACCGAGATTGCGCTGCTGCCGATGATCGAAAGCGCATTCAATCCCACCGCCTATTCGCCCAGCAACGCATCGGGCATCTGGCAATTCATCCCTTCCACCGGCAAGCATTTCGGCATGCAGCAGAACTGGTGGCGTGACGGCCGCCGCGATGTGATCAACGCGACCAACGGCGCGCTGGATTACCTGCAGAAGCTGCATGACCAGTTTGGCGACTGGGAGCTGGCGCTGGCCGCCTACAACTGCGGCGAAAATTGCGTCGAGCGCGCGCTGAAGCGCAACCGCAAGCTGCACAAGCCGCTGAATTTCGTCAGCCTCAAGCTGCCCAAGGAAACGCGCAACTACGTGCCGAAGCTGCTCGCGGTAAAGAACATCATCAGCAACCCGGATCGCTACGGCATCGTGCTGGCAGATGTCCCCAACCAGCCGTATTTCGCCGCGATCACGCCCTCCCGCCACATCGACGTGAACCTGGCGGCGGACCTGGCCGGCGTCACCCTGGACGATTTCAAGGCGCTCAATCCGGGCAACAGCCGCCCGGTGATCCTGCAGGACGATTCCACGCGCATCCTGATCCCCGCGAACAAGGCGGAAATTTTCATGGCCAACCTGGAGAGCCGCGACAAGCCGCTGGTTTCCTGGCAGGCCTACCAGAGCAAGAAAGGCGAACCGCTGGAGAAGGTGGCGGCGCGCTTCGACACCACCGTGGAACAGCTGCGCAAGGCCAACGGGCTGATGTCCGACGTCAAGGTGGCCAACGGCCTGCAGTTGCTGGTGCCGGACAAGGAAGACGATCCCAACAAGGAATTCGTGGCGTTCAACATGCACCTGGCGCCCACCATGGACGACGGCCACGCCCTGATCCACACCGTGCGCCGCGGCGAATCGCTGGGCAGCATCGCGCGCCGCTATCATGTGAGCCTGGCCTCGCTCAAGGCGCGCAACGGCGGCCGCACCCTGATCCGCCCCGGCCAGCACCTGGTGGTCGCCGGCGCCAGCCTGGGCGGGAAAAAGCATCATCACCGCGCCCGCGTGGCCAAGGCCTCCGGCAAGCCCAAGAGCAAATCGACTTCCGTATCCGCCGCTGCCACAGCGGGCCGGAACTCCTGATACCTTTCTTCCGTTTCAAGGCGGCATGAAGCCTGCCGCCTCACTCCTTGCTGTACAAGTGGCAATGCACAACGTGCAGCTCGCCAACCTTGCTTGATCCCGGATAAATCTCGCGGCACACCGCCATGGCGTGCGGGCAGCGCGGGTGGAAGTGGCAGCCCTGCGGCGGATTGGATGGCGACGGCAGGTCGCCCGCGAGGCGCACGCTTTCCGCGCCGTGCCCGTCGATGCGCGGAACTGCCGCCAGCAGCGCCTGGGTGTAGGGATGTTTCGGCAGGCGCAACACGTCTTCCGCAGCGCCGCGCTCGACGATGCGCCCCAAGTACATGACGCACACCTCGTGCGCGAGATATTCCACCACCGCCAGGTTGTGGGTGATGAACAGATAGCTCAAGCCCAGCTCCTGCTGCAGAGATTTCAGCAGGTTCAGGATCTGCGCCTGCACCGAGACATCCAGCGCGCTGGTGGGCTCGTCGCAGACCAGCAGCCTGGGCGAGACCGCCAGCGCGCGCGCGATGGCGATGCGCTGGCGCTGGCCGCCGGAAAATTCGTGCGGGTAGCGCCATTTCGCGGCCTGCTCCAGCCCCACTTGCACAAGCAGCGCATCGATGGCGCGCTGGCGCTGTTCGCTGCTACCCGCCGCACCCAGCGCAGCGATGCCCTCCTCCAGTATCTCCGCCACGCGCATGCGCGGATTGAGCGAGGCATACGGATCCTGGAACACCATCTGCATCCCGGCACGGGCACGGCGCAGGCTGCGTGCATTAAGCCCGGTCAGCTCCTGCCCGGCAAAGCGCACGCTGCCCGCGGTGGGACGCAGCAACTGCAGCAGCGCCTTGCCCGCCGTGGTCTTGCCGCAGCCGGATTCGCCCACCAGCGCCAGGGTGCGCCCCGCAGCGATTTCCAGCGACACACCGTCCACCGCCCTCACCTGCCCCACCGTGCGCTGCAGGATGCCCTTGCGGATGGGGAAGTGGACCTTGAGATTGGAGACCTGCAGCAATGCCTCTTGTGAAAGGTGAGAGGTGGAAGGTGAAACGTCGTCCTCCTCCCGCGTTTCCCGTTTCACGTTTCCCGTTTCATGCAATTTGGCTTTTCCCGCTGCTTCATAGAGATGGCACCTCACCCCCCGCCCATCCTGCAGCACGGTCCACGCCGGGGCCTGCTCATGGCACAGGTCCCAGGCATAATCGCAGCGCGGGGCGAAGCGGCAAGCCTTGGGTATTTGGTTGAGCGGCGGCACATTGCCGCGTATCGCTTCCAGCGGCTGGCCGCGCCTTGCGGCATCCGGCAGGGCCGCGAACAGTTTGCGTGTGTAAGGATGCGCGGGCTCGGCGAACAGCCGTTCGCGCGAGGCCAGCTCGACGATGTGCCCGGCATACATCACCGCCACGCGGTGCGCCATCTGCGCCACCACGCCCAGGTCATGGGTGATGAGCAGCATCGCCATGTTGTTGCCGCGCTGCATGTCGCGCAGCAACTGCAGCACCTGCGCCTGTATGGTCACGTCCAGCGCAGTGGTGGGCTCGTCGGCAATCAGCAGTTTGGGCTGTCCGGCCAGCGCCATGGCGATCATCACCCTCTGCTTCATGCCGCCCGACATCTGGAACGGATATTCGTCCAGGCGGCGCGGCGCATCGGGGATGCCCACCTGCTGCAGCAGTTCGGCGGCGCGTGCCTTCGCCTCGCTGCTGCGCATGCCCTGATGCAGCGCAAGCGCCTCGGCAATCTGCTCCCCCACCGTCATCACCGGGTTCAGGCTCAGCCCCGGCTCCTGGAATATCATCGCCATCTTACCGCCGCGCACGCCACGCATGTCGCGCTCGGGCAGGGAATGTATGTCCATGCCCGCCAGCCGCCCTTCGCCGCCTGCCGCATGCACCGCATCCGGCAGCAGGCGCATCAGAGTGAGCGCGGTCATGGACTTGCCGCAGCCCGATTCGCCCAGCAGGGCAAAGGTCTCGCCTTCATGAATGGCGAACGAGATGTCGTCCACGATGCGCGGCCCGTTGCGCAGCCGCGTGACCAGGGACGTGACGTTCAGAGTGACATTCAATATCCCGGGCATGGCCGTCACGCCTCCGTCCGGTTCAGGCGCGGATCGAACGCATCGCGCACTGCATCGGCAAACAGGTTTGCCGCCAGCACCAGCAGCAGCATGAAGGCAAAAGCTGCGGCCAGCGGCCACCAC
>DATDDB010000032.1:0-13321 GCA_036524005.1 Gallionellaceae bacterium
GGTCGCCTTCATCGACGAAAACACCTGCATCGGCTGCACCCTGTGCACCCAGGCATGCCCGGTGGACGCCATCTCGGGCGCGGCCAAGCAGATGCACACCATCATCGAACCGTTATGCACCGGCTGTGAGCTGTGCGTGCCGCCCTGCCCGGTGGACTGCATCAGCATGGAGCCGCTGCCGCAGAGCATCCAGACCTGGAAGTGGCAGTACCCCGTTTATGCCCTGAGGAAGGCCGCATGACCCAAGGGATAGTTAAATGAGAGCTCTGCACCGTTTCCACGGCGGCGTGCACCCGCCCGAGCACAAGCTGGAATCCTCCACCCTGCCCAGCGCGCGCGCGCCGCTGCCCAAGACCCTGGTGCTGCCCCTGCAGCAGCACATCGGCGCCAAGCCCAAGGTGCTGGTAGAGGCGGGCGACAAGGTGCTGAAGGGCCAGATGCTGGCGCGCGCCGAGGGCAGCCTGAGCATCTCCATCCATGCGCCGACTTCCGGCGAAATCGTGTCCGTGGGGCCGCACGCCGTGCCGCACCCTTCCGGCATGCCGGACCTGTGCATCACGCTGGCCGCGGACGGCGCGGATCAGTGGATCGAGCGCGCGCCGCTCGATTACCGCGCCATGCCCAAGGAAGAATTGCTCACCCGGCTGCGCGATGGCGGCATCGTGGGCCTGGGCGGGGCGACCTTTCCCACCCATGTTAAATTCGCCGCCGGCCCGGTGCAGACCCTGGTGATCAACGGAGCGGAATGCGAACCGTGGATCACCACCGACGACAGGCTGATGCGCGAACGCGCCGCCGAGATCGTGCAGGGCATCGAAATCCTGCGCCATCTGGTCAACCCGGCCGAGGTCGTCGTCGGCATCGAGGACAACAAGCCCGAGGCGATTATTGCGATGGAGCAAGCCTGTAAAGGCGCGGGCATCGAAGTCGCCACCGTGCCCACGCTCTATCCCACCGGCGGTGAGAAGCAACTCATCCGCATCCTCACCGGCAAGGAAGTGCCCTCGGGCGGCCGCCCCTTCAATATCGGCGTGGCCTGCGCCAACGTGGCCACCGCCTATGCCGTGCACCGCCTGGTCAACCACGGCGAGCCCATGCTCTCGCGCCTGGTCACCGTCACCGGGGCGGTCAAGACCCCGCAGAATTTCGAGGTGCTGCTGGGCACACCGCTTTCCGACCTGGTGCAGCTCGCAGGCGGCGCGCATGCCGATGCCAATGGCTATATCCTGGGCGGGCCGATGATGGGGCTGCACGTGAGCGATGTTCAGCTGCCGCTGGTGAAAAGCACCAACTGCATCATCGTCAAGTCACCCCGGCTGTTTCCGGCGCCGCCCCCGGCGCTCCCCTGCATCCGCTGCACGCGCTGCGCGCAGGCCTGCCCCGCCGACCTGCAGCCGCAGGAGCTCTACTGGTTCGCCCGGGCGCAGAATTTCGGCAAGGCGCAGGAATACAGCCTGTTCGACTGCATCGAGTGCGGCGCGTGCGCCTACGTCTGCCCCTCGCATATCCCGCTGGTGCAGTATTACCGTTTCGCCAAGGGCGAAATCTGGGCGCACGAGAAGGAAAAGAATGCCGCCGATGCGGCACGCGAACGCCACGAGTTCCGCCTGGAACGCTTCGAGCGCGACAAGCGCGAGAAGGCGGAAAAACTGGCGGCGAAGGAAAAGGCGGCCATCGCTGCGGCGGCGGCCGCCCCTGCCGCGGGCGCAGCTTCCGCCCCGGCCCAGGCAGCAGACGCCATCATCGCGGCCGCAGCCGAGCGCGCCAGGCAGCACGCCGCGCAGGCGCAGCCGAAAAACACGGAAAACCTCACGCCCGAGCAGCAGGCCGAAATCGCCGAAATCGAGACGCGCCGCGCGCACATCCGCGAAATGGCGCACCACAACCACCAAACCGTGCAGCACAACAGCGAACCGCGCAAGGAATAACATTAATGCTGTCCTCCCCCTTCATCAGCAAGCCCGATAGCGTCTCGCGCATCATGCTCACCGTGCTGCTGGCGCTGGTGCCCGGCATCGCGGTCTACGCCTGGTATTACGGCCCGGCGATCCTGGTCTCGATCGCGCTGGCGAGCGTCACCGCCCTGCTCACCGAGGCGGCCATGCTCAAGCTGCGCAAGCGCCCGGTGGTGCCCTTCCTTTCCGACCTCAGCGCATTGCTGACCGCCTGGCTGCTGGCGCTTTCCATTCCCTCGATGGCGCCGTGGTGGATGGTGGTGGTGGGCACGGCCTTCGCCATCGCGGTGGCCAAGCATCTTTACGGCGGCCTGGGCAGCAACCCGTTCAACCCGGCGATGGTGGGCTATGCGGTGCTGATCATTTCCTTCCCCGCGCACATGACGCACTGGCTCACCCCGCACGGCATCGGCGCAACCGAGCTCTCCTTCGCCGACCAGCTGGCCTATATCTTCGGCGGGCAGCTGCCCAACAGCCTCACGCTGGACGCCGTGTCCACCGCCACGCCGCTGGATACGCTCAAGACCCAGCTGCACCTGGAGCGCCACGTGGCGGAAATTTTCCAAATGCCGATCTACGGCCACATCGCGGGCAAGGGCAGCGAGCTGGTGGCGCTGGGCTTCCTCGTCGGCGGCGCATTCCTGCTGTACCGGCGCATCATCACCTGGCACATCCCAGTGGCGTTCTTCGGCACGCTGTTCGCCACTGCCGGCGTGTTCTACCTGTATGACCCGGCGCACTTCGTGTCGCCGCTGTTCCATCTCACCGCGGGTGCGGCGATGCTGGGGGCATTCTTCATCCTCACCGACCCGGTGACCGGCCCGACCACGCCGCGCGGCAAGCTGATCTTCGCCGCGGGCGCGGGCTTCCTCACCTACATGATCCGCGTGTTCGGCGGCTTCCCCGACGGCGTGGCGTTCGCCACGCTGCTGATGAACATCTGCGTGCCGCTGATCGACGCTTATACCCAGCCCGCGGTGTTCGGCCACCAGGTGCCGGGCAAAAAAGACGGGGGCGGCAAATGAAGGAGATGTCGCGCTCGGCCCTGCTCGCCGCCGTGAACCTGCTGGTGTTCACCGTGATCGGCACCACCCTGCTGGCCTTCACCTTCGACCAGACGCGCGCGCCCATCGCCAAGAGCGAGGAAGAGGAAAAGCTCAAGCTGATCGCGCAACTGCTGCCGCAAGAGCTTTTCGACAACAACGTGGCGCGCGATGCGCTCGCACTCAAGGCCGACCCGCTGCTGGGCACCAGCGACGTGAGCATGGCCTACCGCGCGCGCATCAAGGGCCAGCCCTCCGCGGTGGTGCTGGAAGCCATCGCGCCGGACGGCTACAGCGGCAAGATTTTCATGCTGGTGGCGATCAAGGCCAGCGGCGAGATCGCCGGGGTGCGCGTGGTGACCCACCGCGAAACTCCGGGCCTCGGCGACTACATCGAGCTGGCCAAGAGCAACTGGATCAAAAACTTTGATAACGCCTCGCACCAGCGCCTGCCCGAGCCGGACTGGAAGGTGAAGAAGGACGGCGGCAAATTCGACTACATGGCGGGCGCCACCATCACGCCGCGCGCCGTGGTGAAGGCGGTGAACAAGGCGCTGAAGTATTTCGAGGCGAACCGCGATACCTTGTTTGCGCCCGCTGAAAACACTGCTGCAGACAACAAAGCAAAAACCTGATCAATGTTCCTTCTCCCTCTTAGGGGGAAGGTTAGGATGGGGGTAGAACCGGTGGGAACTCGCCACTTCTACCCCCTCCCCCACCCTCCCCCTGCAAGGGGGAGGGTAATTTAGATTTATATTTCTCCCCTGCAAGGGGGAGGAAGCAAAAGGAGAACAGCCATGAGCAGCTTCAAGGAAATCGCCAGCAACGGCCTGTGGAAGCAGAACCCCGGCATCGTGCAACTCCTGGGCATGTGCCCCACCATGGCGGTGACCACCTCCGTGGTCAACGGCGTGAGCCTGGGGCTGCTCACCGCCTTCGTCATGGCCATGTCGGGCGCGGCGGTCTCGCCCATCCGCGCGCTGGTGCCGAACGAGATCCGCATCCCGGTCTACATCCTCATCATCTCGGTGCTGGTCACCGTGGCGCAGCTGCTGATGAACGCCTACATGCACCCGCTCTATCTGGTGCTCGGCATCTTCATCCCGCTCATCGTCACCAACTGCATCGTGCTGGCGCGCGTGGAAGCCTTCGCCTCCAAGAACGCCGTGCTGCCCTCCGCCATGGACGGCTTCTTCATGGGCCTGGGCGGCACCCTGGTGCTCGCCGTCCTCGGCGGCCTGCGCGAACTGTTCGGCCACGGCACGCTGCTCTCCGGCATCGACCTCGCGCTGGGCGAAGGCACGAAGAACTGGGTCATCCACGTCGTTCCGGATTACAACGGCTTCCTGCTTGCTGTTTTGCCTCCGGGCGCATTCATCGGCCTGGGCCTGCTCATCGCCACGCGCAACTGGATCACCCTGCGCCGCGAGCGCAAGCTGAAGGGGGCTAACGCCACCCTGACGCCGGTGGACGGCGGCTGCTCGCCCGCAATGCACTGAGATTGCCTGCCAGGCGTCATGCCTGGGCATCAGGTCATAGCGAATTCCGGGTTTCGCAGGCTCACCCCAGCCTGCCCCATCCCCTAGAAAACGGCGTATCCCTATTTCCATCATTGGCAATAACAATATATGATACGCATAAAAACAAGTTGCCAATTCTGGGGGCTCGATGAAACGTGGCACCGCAACAGTCGCAGGGGTTGTAGTCGCTTTATTGGCATCATGGGCAGCAGTGGCCTGGTATATTGCCCAAACAAATTATCACGCACGCGCCGCAGAACTGGTTGAGCAGGAATCCCAGCAATCCCAGAAACATGCGCAGGACCTGGCTGACAGCATTTACAGAAACCTGGGGTACCTGGGCGGCATATCTGACATGGTTGCCCACCAGGCACCCGTCAATCAGGCGGTATCCCGGTTTGGCGCAGATGTTGCCCCCTCGCAATTGCCCTACGAGGCAAGAAAAAAGCGCTGGTATTCAGACCCGCACCTGGCTGACCTGAGCCGGACTTTGTCCACTGCCACAGCCAGCTTCAAAGTGGACATGATTTTTGTGTTGAATGCGGCGGGCGATTGCATCGCATCCAGCAATTTTGACAAGCCGGGATCGCCGGTGGGCACCAATTATGCCGACCGCACTTATTTCAGCCTGAACAAAAGCGGCCAGCCGGGAATGCAATATGCAGTCGGCCGCACCACACATATCCCCGGGCTGTTTTTTTCCGCGCCCATCATGGTCAACGGCAAGTTCATGGGCTCGGTGGTGACCAAGACCAATATTTCCAAGCTGACCTTCCTGATCAAGCAACTGGATTCCTTTGTGGCGGACCGGAATGGCGTCATCATCCTTGCGCACGACAATATGCTGGAAATGCACACGGTTGCCGGTGCCCGAGTCGGCAATCTGCCCGCGCAGGAGCGCATCAACATTTACCAGCAGAGCGAGTTCAAGGAACTGGAAATCCGCCCCTGGGGCGATGCTAAATTTCCGTCCCTGCAGGTCATCCAGGGAGAATCCACGCCCGTCTTCATCGCCGCCCGGGAAATTCCGGAGTATGGGCTGACGGTCAATGCCGAGGGCTTTCTCCCGGCGCTGCCCCGGCTAAGGCAGGATCGGCTCTGGTTTTTCGCCCTGATCTGGCTGCTGGGCTCCGGGCTGATCGTGGCTTTTGCCGCCATCGGGTATTACGTTCGTTCCGTGAAACTGGCGCGTGATGCGCTGCGCGGAAGCGAGGCGGCCCTGTTTTCCACGGTCAACACCGCACTGGATGCCGTGGTGCAGATGGACACGCGGGGAACCATCACCGGCTGGAACACCCAGGCCGAAAACATATTCGGCTGGCCGCGCGAGGAGGCCATCGGACGCAATCTGCATGAAACCATCATACCGCCGCAGTACCGCGCGGCTCACTTGCGCGGCATGAAGGATTTCCTTCTCAAGGGGGTGGGCCCGGTGCTGCACCGGCGCATCGAGATCACCGCCCTGCACCGGGACGGGCACGAGTTTCCCATCGAGCTCTCCATCAACTCGTTCGAGGTCGCCGGGGAATACCGGTTCAGCGCGTTCATCCGCGACATCACCGAGCGCAAGCGCACCGATGAGTCCATGCAGCTGGCAGCACAGATCTACCAGGCGAGCGCCGAAGCCGTCATGGTGACAGATGAAAACAACAACATCATCGACGTCAATCCGGCCTTTACCCAGCAAACCGGCTACACGCTGGATGAAGTGCGCGGCAAAAACCCCAGGATATTGCAGGCGGGGATGCACGACCAGGAGTTCTACCGCCAGATGTGGGAGGTCCTGCTGCAGGAGGGCCGCTGGCAGGGCGAATTGTGGGACAGGCGCAAGGACGGTTCCCTGCACGTCAAACTCGCCAACATCAGCCTGCTGCGCCACAACGACGGCACGATTTACCGCCATGTCGCGCAATTCTTCGACATCACCGACCGCAAGGAAAAAGAGGACCTGATCTGGCAGCAGGCCAATTACGACATGCTGACCGCCCTGCCCAACCGACGCCTGTTCCTGGACCGGCTGGACCTGGAAACCAGGAAGACGCACCGCACCGACAAGCCGACCGCGCTGTTCATCCTGGACCTGGACCGCTTCAAGGAAATCAACGACACCCTGGGCCATATCAAGGGTGACGTGATGCTGGTGGAAGCGGCGCGCCGCATCAAATCCTGCGTGCGCGAAACGGACACCGTCGCGCGCCTGGGCGGGGACGAGTTCACCATCATCCTGCCGGAATTCGGCGGGAGGACGCACCTGGAACGCATCGCGCAGGACATCATCCGGGCGCTATCCAAGCGCTTCGAACTGGGCGATGGCGACGTCGGCTTCATCTCCGCCAGCATCGGCATCGCGCTCTACCCGGATGACGCGAAGGACATGGACGAACTGATCAAGCACGCCGACCAGTCCATGTATGCGGCCAAGGCCGCGGGACGCAGCCGCTTCCAGTACTTCATCGCCTCCATGCAGCAGGAAGCCCAGGAAAAGCTGGCGCTGACCAACGATCTGCGCGGGGCGCTGGGGCGCAACGAACTTGAGGTGTATTACCAGCCCATCGTGGACCGGCAGGGCCGCATCAGCAAGGCCGAGGCGCTGCTGCGCTGGAACCACCCCGCGCGCGGCATGATCGGACCGGCCACCTTCATCCCCCTCGCGGAAGAATCCGGACTGATACTGGAAATCGGCGACTGGGTGTTTGCGCAGGCCATACAAAGCATCGTGCGCTGGCAGGAACACTACGGGCGCATCATCCAGGTCAGCATCAACAAATCGCCCATCCAGTTTGAACAATCCACGTATCCCTGGATAAACAGGCTCGCGGAAGCCCGGCTGCCATCCAGCAGCATCACGGTGGAAATCACCGAAGGCCTGCTGATCAGGGATTCCGACAAGGTCAAGCAGCAGCTCCTGGATTTCCGCAACAACGGCATCGAAGTCTCGATCGACGACTTCGGCACCGGCTTCTCCGCGCTCTCCTACCTCAAGCAGTTCGACATCGACTATCTCAAGATAGACCGCTCCTTCGTCAGCGCCCTCACCGCGAGCGAAAGCGACAAGGCCCTGGCCGAAGCGATCGTCGTGATGGCGCACAAGCTCGGCATCATGACCATCGCCGAAGGCGTGGAAACCGAGGCGCAGCGCAAGCTGCTGACCGCGTTTGGCTGCGATTACATGCAGGGGTTTCTGTTTTCCCAGCCGGTGTCGCGGGCGGAGTTTGAGAAGTTGTTGGCGGGTTGAGGGGGAATTTTCTGGCGGCACTACGGCAACGCCGCACTTTCCCCCTGCCTGATCTGAATCCAGAGGGCAAAGCATGGAGAAACGCATGAGTGCACCGGTTTCCTGCCGCGAGGCAAACAAAGCCGACCTTCCCGGGGTGCTTCGTCTGTATGCGCAGCCCGATCTCGACAATGGCAAGGTGCTCCCTCTGCCTGAAGCAGAGCATCATTTCGAACGCATCGCGAGATACCCCGACTACAAAATCCACATCGCGTCCTGCGAGGGTCAAATCGTCGGCACCTTCGCGCTGCTGATCATGGACAATCTGGCCCATATGGGCGCGCCCTCCGCAATCATCGAGGATGTCGCGGTTGATCCCGAGTGGCAGGGACGCGGGGTAGGCAAGCAGATGATGAAATACGCCCTCCAGATTTGTGGCGAAAAGGGCTGTTACAAGGCGGCACTTTCCTCCAGCCTCAAGCGTGAGCGGGCGCATGCATTCTACGAGTCGCTGGGCTTTGACCGGCATGGCTACAGTTACTGCATCAACCCCTAGCAAACTCCACGTCGCCGGCTGCTGGCGATAAAACTTCGTTAATATAGCGACCCCAACACCGCGAAAAGCATAGCCCCATGAACCCCGCCAAACGCCAGGAAATCTTCCTGCGCTTCCGCAGCGCCAACCCCCACCCCACCACCGAACTCGAATACACGACTCCCTTCGAGTTGCTGGTGGCGGTGGTGCTCTCGGCGCAGGCGACGGACGTGAGCGTGAATGCCGCCACGCGCGTGCTGTTCCCCCGCGCCCATACGCCACAGGCCATCCTCGCCCTGGGCGAGGAAAAATTCAGCCAGTACGTGCAGCGCATCGGGCTATACCGTACCAAATCGAAGCACATCATCCAGCTCTGCCGCCTGCTGCTGGAGAAGCACGGCGGCCAGGTGCCGCAGACCCGGGAGGAGCTGGAGGCGCTGCCCGGGGTGGGGCGCAAGACGGCGAGTGTGGTGCTCAACACCGCCTTCGGCCAGCCCACCATCGCGGTGGACACCCACATCTTCCGCGTGGCGAACCGCACCGGGATTGCGCCGGGCAAGGACGTGCTGGAGGTGGAGAAGAAGCTGGTCAAGTTCGTTCCGGACGAGTTCAAGCATGATGCGCACCACTGGCTGATCCTGCACGGGCGCTATGTGTGCCAGGCGCGCAAGCCCAAGTGCCCGCAGTGCCTGATCAATGATTTGTGCGAATACCGGGACAAGACTCCCGCCAACTGATGACCCCTGGAGATTGCATGACCGCCGCGCCGATACTCGAATCCACCCTCACTTGCCCGCATTGCGGGTTTGCCAAGGTAGAGACCATGCCCACCGATGCGTGCCAGTGGTATTACCAGTGCACCAACTGCCATGCGCTGCTGCGCCCCAAGACCGGCGACTGCTGCGTGTTCTGCTCCTTCGGCTCCGTGCCCTGCCCGCCGGTGCAGTTGCACGGCAAATCCCGCTGCTGCTGAACAGGGGCGCACTCCCTGCACCCTGCTTTACCCCCCTGCTTTACCCCATTGCATCACGCCGCAGGAAGCGTAAACTGAGCACGTAACAAGGCGGAGGCGCATATGCCACTCGCTCAATACGGGATGGTGCGGTTCACGTTCCTCATGCCCATGGCATATGGGGCGGGCGCTACTGTGCTGTTGCTGGCCGTGTATTTCGGCGTGGTCGGCCTGGTCTCGGGCATGGATTTCGCCCTCGATCAGTTCACAAATTTCTGGCATTTCCTCATCGCCCTGGCTATCGGCTTCGGCATACAGGTCGGGCTATACGTTCATCTCAGGAACCTGGTGGCGCGCCATGCCGTTTCCGGCAAGGTGGTTGCCGTCTCGGGCACCACTTCCACCGCCGCGATGGTTTCCTGCTGCGCCCACTACCTGGCGAACGTCGTGCCGCTGCTGGGCGTGGCCGGCTTTTTCACGGTCGTGGCGCAATACCAGATCGAGCTGTTCTGGGCAGGTCTGGCGTTCAATGCGGCCGGCATCCTGTATATCGCGTCGCGGGTCTACAAGGCTGCAAAGGAGCATGCAAAATGAACAAACACCTATTGCGGATTCTGGTTGCGGCGCTATTGCTGCTCTGGGCGGAAAGCGCGCTTGCGGTGGAGCGTGCCTACGCGCCGCAAACCAGCAATGCGGGCGGGGTAAAAGTCACGGTCACGCTGCAGAGCTTCCCGAGCGATGCGAAAACCCTGGATTTTGCGGTAACCATGGAAACTCATACCCATCCGCTGAACGACAGAATGGAAAATGTCTCCGTCCTCGTTGCGGATGGCAAGCAGTACCCGCCATTGGCCTGGGAAGGCTCGGCGCGGGGCGGGCATCACCGCAAGGGCATGCTGCGCTTCAACGCGATTTCCCCGCGACCTTCCGTCGTGGAATTGCAGATCAGCCTGGAGGGCGACACCGCCGCGCGTACATTCCGGTGGCCGCTGAGGCTGACGGGAAGCGGAAAGGGAGCAGGATATGGACAGTGAGCCGGTATGCGGCGTATGCGGCATGCCGATCGCCGGGATGCAGTACGTCCGCGAAGGCGACGGCTACCATTGCGAGGCCTGCATGCTGAGGCGCGAAGAATTCCGGCTCGATGGCACCGATATGTACCTGGCCTTTGCCGAGGCGCTGACCGAGGCGCTGGATGCGCGCGAGCACGAAACCGGCCTGCACTCCAAGCGCGTGGCGTGCCACACCCTGGTGCTGGCGCGGCGCTTCACCCGGGATGAGCAGATGCTGCACCAGGTGTACTGGGGCGCGCTGCTGCACGACATCGGCAAGATCGGCATCCCGGACGCGGTCCTGCTCAAGCAGGGCGCGCTCAACGAGGAGGAGTGGAAAATCATGCGCACCCACCCGACTATCGGCCACCGCATCCTCTCCAGCCTGCCCTTCCTGACCACGGCCCAGGAGATCGTGCTGCACCATGAGGAGCGGTTCGATGGCACCGGCTACCCCGACGGCCTGCGCGGGGAGCAGATTTCGTTCTGGGCGCGGCTGTTTGCCATCATCGACACGCTGGATGCGATCATCTCCGACCGCCCCTACCGCCGCGGCATGCCATTCGAGACGGCGGAGACCGAGATTCTGCACATGTCCGGCACGCAATTCGACCCCAGGGCGGTGGAGGCCTTCGTGGCCGAGCGCGACACACTGCGCAAAATGACCAGCCTGCAGTCGCTGGAGCCCGCCCCGGGCGCGCACATGCATTGACCGGCGGGCATTGCCATAAGATACTTTGCGCATGGCCCAACAAGAAAAAACCCACACCATGAATGAGTCCATTAAAGACCCCGAATTGGCCGCCCCCCTCCTGTTCAAGGACCCGGTGTGCGGCATGACGGTCAAGCCCGAATCTCCCCACCATTATGAATACCGCGGCGAGGAATACCATTTCTGCAGCGCGAAATGCGTGGCCAGGTTCCAGGCCGACCCGGAGAAATACCTCCACCCGCAGCCCGCAACAAAGCCGCCTCCCGCCCCCAAGGGCGTGATGTATATCTGCCCGATGGACCCGGAAGTCCGCCAGGAGGGGCCGGGCGCCTGCCCCAAGTGCGGCATGGCGCTGGAGCCGGAGATGCCGCTGCTGCCGGGCGCGGTGGAATACACCTGCCCCATGCACCCCGAGATCGTGCGCAGCGAACCGGGCAACTGCCCCATCTGCGGCATGGCGCTGGAGCCGCGCAACGCACCCGCCGAGGACAATGCCGAACTGCGCGACATGACGCGGCGCTTCTGGATCGGCGCCGCGCTGTCCTTGCCGGTATTCGTGGTGGCGATGGTGTCCGAGCTTTACCCCAAGGCAATACCGGCCGCCGCTTCCATGGTGATGCTGCAATGGATAGAGTTCGCGCTCGCCACCCCCGTGGTGCTGTGGTGCGGCTGGCCGCTGCTCCAGCGCGGCTGGGCCTCGCTAAAGAACCGCCACCTCAACATGTTCACCCTGATCGCGCTGGGCGTGGGCGTGGCCTGGATCTACAGCATGGTGGCGATGCTGCTGCCGGGCATCTTCCCGCCCGCGATGCGCAGCATGATGGATACGGTGCCGGTGTATTTCGAGGCGGCGGCGGTGATCACCACACTGGTGCTGCTGGGGCAGGTGATGGAGCTGCGCGCGCGCAGCCAGACCAGCGCGGCGATCAAGCTGCTGCTGGGGCTGGCCCCCAAGACCGCGCGCATCGTGCGGCCCGGTGTCGATGGAAAAACGGGCCAGGAGGAAGACATCCCCCTGGCCCAAGTCAGGCCGGATGACGTGCTGCGCGTGCGCCCGGGCGAGAAGGTGCCGGTGGATGGCGTGGTGCTGGAGGGTTCCAGCGCGCTGGACGAATCCATGGTCACCGGCGAATCCATCCCCGTCGAGAAAACGGCGGGCGCCAGGCTGATCGGCGCGACGGTGAACGGCACCGGGAGCCTCTTGATGCGCGCCGAGCGCGTGGGGGCGGACACGCTGCTCGCGCAGATCGTGCACATGGTGAGCGAGGCGCAGCGTTCGCGCGCGCCCATCCAGCGCCTGGCCGACGTGACCTCGGGCTATTTCGTTCCCGCCGTGGTGGGCATCGCGCTCGTCACGCTGGCGGTATGGGGCTTATGGGGACCCGAGCCGCGCCTGGCGCACGCCATCGTCAACGCGGTGGCGGTGCTCATCATCGCCTGCCCCTGCGCGCTGGGGCTGGCCACGCCGATGTCCATCATGGTGGGCACCGGGCGCGGCGCCACGGCGGGCGTGCTGATCAAGAATGCCGAGGCGCTGGAAACCATGGAAAAAGTGAACACGCTGGTGGTGGACAAGACCGGAACTTTGACCGAGGGCAAACCCAAACTGATGTCGGTCACTACCCTTGCCGGTTTCGACGAAGACACAGTGCTAAGGCTTGGTGCGAGCCTGGAACGTGCCAGCGAGCATCCGTTGGCCGCGGCTATTGTTAGCGGCGCGCAGGACAGAAGCTTAAGCCTTGCAGCGGTTAGCGATTTCCGCTCCTACACCGGCAAGGGCGTGACCGGCACCGTGGAAGGCCGCCGCATCGCGCTGGGCAATCTCAAGCTGTTCGAAGAGCTAGGCATCAATGCCGGCGTGTTGCCGGTGCGCGCGGACGAATTGCGCGCCGATGGCCAGACCGTGATGCTGCTGGCGATAGACAACCAGCCGGCCGGGCTGCTCGGCGTGGCCGACCCGGTGAAGGCATCCACGCCGGCGGCGATCCGCGCGCTGCACGAGGAAGGCGTGCGCATCATCATGCTCACCGGCGATAACCGAACCACGGCGGAGGCGGTGGCGCGCAAGCTGGGCATAGACCAAATTGAGGCGGAAGTGCTGCCCGAGCAGAAGGCCGCCATCGTCAAGAAACTGCAGGATGAGGGGAACTTCGTGGCGATGGCGGGCGACGGCATCAACGACGCCCCCGCCCTGGCCCAGGCGCAGGTGGGCATCGCCATGGGCACCGGCACCGACGTGGCGATGGAAAGCGCGGGCATCACGCTGGTGAAGGGCGACCTGCAGGGCATCGTGCGCGCGGTGCGCCTGAGCCGCGCCACCATGAAGAACATCCGCCAG
>DATDDB010000033.1:0-23627 GCA_036524005.1 Gallionellaceae bacterium
TCCGGCAAATCAAGTAAGCCATCCGGCTCTGCTGGAATCCCCCACAAGAGGAGTTCCAGCAGCCAACTCAATCATCCCGGTTAAGCGCAGCCAAAGCGAATACAGCAGGATAATGCAGCCCTGGCTCGCGCCTCACGCAGAATACGGGCCCAGCGTTTTGTGTATTTCGTAGGACATGACCGCCAGGAACCCGGCCAGGCCCAGGTAGAACATCGCGTAATTCACCCGCACATTCAACGGCACGTCGTAATAGCCCGGCGGCATATCGGATGCGCCGCCGTCTTGTTTCAGGGCAGCCATGATATTCGGAATGGCAAAAATGCCGACCAGGATCAGCATCGGGCTGAACGTATAGAAGTACAGCGCGACCAGCAGCGGCAGGCCGAACAGCCAGACCTTGGGCGAGATGATGGCGGTGATGCGGCCACCATCCAGCGGCGAAACGGGGATCAGGTTGATCAGATTGAGCAGGAACCCGGCATAGGCAAGCGCCAGCATGAGATGGCTGTCCGTCGTGCGCGCAATCCAGTAACACGCGATGGAAGCCAGCGTACCTGCCAGCGGCCCGGCAAAGCCGACATAGGCCTCGGTATGGGCGTTATGCGGCATATCCTTGAGCGTCACCCAGGCGCCGACAAACGGGATGAACATGGGCAGCCCCACATCCAGCCCGCGATTGCGTGCGGCAAAGTAATGCCCCATTTCGTGGAAGAATATCAGCAGCACGAAGCCGACTGCGTACCACCAGCCGTAAACCAGGGCATACGCAAAGACAGAGATGAGCATGATGCCCCCCGTCTTCAGCATCATGCCCAGCTTGCCAGCGGCAAACAGCCATACCAATAATTTGGCCATATTGAGAAGCCCGGCTTGCGAAAATTACTCGCGTGTCTCCGGAGCAGTCTCTTCCTTCTTTTTTCTCAGTCCCAGCAATTTCCCGATGGCCGCGAACAACGCAACGACACCGACGATGACCACTTTCTTGAAAGCAATCAACAGCGCGAACAATTTTGCGAACAGCCCAAGCTTGGCCGCCACACCGCCCGCCACCAGCGCGGCAATGCCGTATTCCGCCACGTGGTCGGTGCTGCTGTTGAAATCGGCGTAGCCGTTGCCCGGCTTGAATTCGGTGAAGGCGATCACTTTCTGCATTTCTGTCTTGATGGTGGGGAGCTGGTGCATGCCGGCCACCGCATTCAGCACCAGCACGCCCTTGCGGCCCAGCACGCGAATGTTGTAGTTCAGGCTATGCTCGGGAGCGTCGCCCGTCGCCAGATCCAGCGCCCAGTAAAGCTTGTGGCTGGACTGGTCATAGTGCGGATCTTCCGCCCAGCCGGAAAGCAGCATGGAAGGATAGCCCTGCTTCATGCGCTCCTTGTTTTCGTCAGCAGTCTCTTCCTGCATCTGCTTGAGCAGGTCGGCGAAATTGGTCTTGCTTGCGTCATCGTCATTGACGTGACCGTCTTCCTGGTAAGTAATGACCACGCCCCAGCCCTCCGGGGAAAGCGGGCTCACATCGGAAGGGATAATCATACCCAGGGTCGTGCCGCCGGGGGGGTTGCCCCAGGCATCAACCAGCAAGCGGTTTGCATCCGACGGATTCAGGTAACGGAAAGTCTGCGGCAGGTCCAGGCCGGCAATCCCTCCCGGCAAGTCAATTTTGCCTGACTGATATTTCAGCGACGCCTCAAACTGTTCCGCCGTCATTTTTTGCCCGGCACCCGGCGCATCGGCCCATGCGGAGGAATATCCGCCAATCAAAATTGCAGCGACTACGGCGTGAAACAGTTTTTTCAACATGATGCGCCTTTCTAGGGTGGAAAAAACGCGTATGTTACCTGATTTTCCTAAACATTATGTGGGAATAGCGCCGCCAAACGTTCCCGGACCCGCCCAGTTGTCCATCTAACGACTAATTTCACCGTTTCCTCGGGCAAATACCTGCATTGTGTTAAAATGCGCGACTTTTTAATTTGCAGGCACCCATTATGTCCCGCCCCATCCGCAATATCGCCATCATCGCCCACGTTGACCACGGCAAGACCACCCTGGTTGACCAGCTCCTCCGCCAGTCCGGCACTTTCGCATCCCACCAGAAGGTGGACGAGCGCGTGATGGACAGCAACGACCTGGAAAAGGAGCGCGGCATCACCATTCTCGCAAAGAACACTGCCATTAACTACGGCGAGTACCACATCAACATCGTGGACACCCCGGGACACGCCGACTTCGGCGGCGAGGTGGAACGCGTGCTGGGCATGGTGGACGGCGTGCTGTTGCTGGTGGACGCGGTGGAAGGCCCGATGCCGCAGACCCGCTTCGTGACCAAGAAGGCGCTCGCCCTTGGGCTGCGCCCGATTGTCGTCATCAACAAGGTGGACCGCCCCGGCGCGCGCCCAGACTGGGTGCTGAACGCGACCTTTGACCTATTCGACAAGCTGGGCGCGACCGACGAACAGCTCGACTTTCCCGTGGTATACGCCTCCGGCCTGAACGGCTGGGCCTGCCTCGAACTGAACGATGCGCCCTCCAAGGGCGGTGCAGCAAACGACATGAAGCCGCTGTTCGAGACTGTGCTCAAGCATGTGCCGACGCCGCCGGGTAGCGCCGAAGCGCCGCTGCAGCTGCAGCTGGCCGCACTCGACTACTCCACTTTCACCGGACGCCTGGGCGTGGGCCGCGTACTGAATGGCCGCATCAAGCCCGGCCAGCAGGTGGTGGTGATGAACCATGAAAAACAGGTCGGTACGGGACGCATCAACCAGGTGCTGGGCTTCCAGGGCCTGGAGCGTGTGCCGGTGGAGGGCGCGGAAGCGGGCGACATCATCATCATCTCCGGCCTGGAAGACATCGGCATCGGCGTCACCATCTGCGACAAGGACAAGCCGGTGGGCCTGCCCATGCTGACGGTGGACGAACCCACGCTGACCATGGACTTCATGGTGAACAGCTCGCCGCTGGCAGGCACCGAAGGCAAGTTCGTGACCAGCCGCCAGATCCGCGACCGCCTCACCAAGGAGTTGCTCACCAACGTCGCGCTGCGCGTGGAAGACACGGCGGATGCCGACGTGTTCCGCGTCTCCGGCCGCGGCGAACTGCACCTGACCATCCTCCTGGAAAACATGCGCCGCGAAGGCTTCGAGCTGGCGGTGGGCAAGCCGCGCGTGGTGTACAAGGACATCAACGGCGAGAAGTGTGAGCCGTACGAAAACCTCAGCATCGACGTGGAAGACGAAAACCAGGGTGCGATCATGGAAGAAATCGGCCGCCGCCGCGGCGAGCTGACCAACATGGAATCGGACGGCATGGGCCGCACCCGCCTGGAATACCACATCCCCGCGCGCGGCCTGATCGGCTTCCAGTCCGACTTCATGACCATGACGCGCGGCACCGGCCTGATGAGCCACGTGTTCGACGACTACGGCCCCGTGAAGCCCGACCTGCCCGGCCGCCATAACGGCGTACTGATCTCCCAGGAAGATGGCGAGGCCGTGGCCTACGCGCTGTGGAACCTGGAAGACCGCGGCCGCATGTTCGTTTCCCCCGGCGACAAACTGTACGAAGGCATGATCATCGGCATACACAGCCGCGACAACGACCTCATCGTCAACCCGATCAAGGGCAAGAAGCTCACCAACGTGCGCGCCTCCGGCACCGACGAAGCCGTGCGCCTGACCACGCCGATCAAGCTCACGCTGGAATCGGCCGTGGAATTCATCGACGACGACGAGTTGGTGGAGCTGACGCCGAAGTCCATCCGCATCCGCAAGCGCCACCTGAAGGAACACGACCGCAAGCGCGCGGCCAAGGCCTAAACCCGCAGGCAGGGCCCGGTGCGCCGGGCCCTCACGGCACACATCCGGCGGTTGCCGCAATTTCAGCAAAGACCGCCCCGGCATTCAGGGTGTCATGGCATCGCCCACGATCCCGCCCTCGCAGAAAATACTGTCGCAAAGCATTCCAAATACAGGGATACAGGTACACCAGTCACGCGCCATTGTAATTAAACTCGTTCCAACATCTGGAATGGGAGGCGATCATGGCTGGCGTGATAATCAATCCTGTTTCCCCGCGCACCCACCAACTGCTGGAAATGGAAACCATAGAATCGCAGTTTCCGGTGGCATTCGATGACGGCGGCGGCTTTCCCATGTTCACCGCGTATTGTGCCCAGTGCAGCCGCCCGATTGAAAACCAGCACCTGCGCGGGCGTGTCACCCGCACACACAATAAAATGTACACCATCGAGGCAGCGGGGGCATGCTTCGTTTGCAAGATAGCCACGCCGGTGCGTTTCCGCCTGCACCATGACGGAACAATGACCGGAATTTCCCCGGATTCCGGAAAATGGGTGAAATGGGACAAAAAGCCCGGAATATTTCGCGGCATTCTGCGCGCCTTGTTTCCCAGCCTTCCTTAACGCCTTTTCCTCCTAAGTAATTCTGCTTATTTCCTTTCCGGCAGTTCTGTTGCACGATTTGCACATGGCGTCGTGGGACATTCGCGATCAGGAGAGCCTTCATGGACGATCCATTCAAGCAGCACGGGGCATTCAGCTGGTGCGACCTGATGGTCGCGGACGTCGCTGCGGCAAAAGCCTTTTACAGCAAACTGTTCGGATGGGAAACCGAGGAAATGAACACGGCTGGCATGGCCTATACCGTCGTAAAAGCTGGCGGCAAGGGAATCGGCGGCATCTCGGCCTTGCCGAAAGATGCGCCCAAGGGCAGGCCGCCCATGTGGGGCGTGTACGTGACCGTGGATGACGTGGATGCGACGGCGCAGACCGCGGTCAAGCTTGGGGGCAAGTTGCTGGTGCCGCCCCAGGACATTCCCAAAGTCGGCAGATTCTGCGTGATTCAGGACCCGCAAGGCGCGGTGATCAGCGCGATTACCTATGTGCCCATGTAGCTGGTCCGCGGCTGCGGGTTGCGGGCAGATGGGGAAAGGAGGGAGTTCAACATGACCAGACACAAAGTGAAGCGCAATGAATTCCGGCTTGGCAGCGGGGAGATGGTCAGCATCGAATACTGGACGGACGCGACGACAGCCAACGTTGCGGCGTTCGGCACGGACGGACACCAGGTTTCGCGCGCCGTTTACCAGGCCGCGGTGGTTGACGGAAACTTCAACCCCGAGGTGCAAAAGGCGATGATAGACAGCTTGGCCAATGCGCTCGAGTACGCCCTGATCAGGAATCCTGAACTGCACGTCCAGAGCCGTTAAGGCCCAGCCGCCATGCCTTACTCGCCGAACAAGGCGAGCAGCTTTTTACGGTCTGGATTGAGCACCACGCCCTTGTCAGTGACAAGGGCGGTCACCACCCATCCCGAGATATGCGCCATGCATACAAAAATGGGGCTATTGTCTTGGCCTTCTTACTTTGGCATGATACCCCGATGTCGATGAAGTTGTACCTGCAAAAACTTAAATGGCCCACAGATACGGATGTCTGGGTATGTTTCCGCTGTCGCAAGCAGGTGCACAAAAGCTTTGTGGATGTAAGCATGAGTTGCGGCGGGTGCGGCACGGAATGCGGTTATTTGGGCGAAGAGGTAGCGCTGCCGTCCGGTGAAGACAAGATGGCATGGGTAGCGTTGCACCAAACCTTTCTTCGCAGAAGGCGCGACCTGTTTGCCGAATTGAGAAATTCGCGCATGCCAGTCGACGCCCGCTGTGAAGCAGAACGCGAAACAGCCCACGCGTCCAGACCAGCACTGCGTTCGCTCTGGCTTATTGACTCACATGGCTCTCACTACTCCAACAACTTGGCCAAATTCGAGCGCTTTTTTGGTTTCCGCGCAATCAGGGCCGAGCACACTCGCGTAATGCACGATGCCTACAACCTGGACCGCGCCTATTTTTACCTGATGCATGATGGCGCTGACTGGGATCATACGGTCACGCGGCTTTTGCGCCTGTCGCAGCGCATCTACCCGGAGTTCACCCTGCGCGGAGACGGCGTGAATGAACTGGAGGGCATGGTATATAACGGATGGCAACCTGGGGTGGGGTACTGCTATACCATGAGCAACCTGGGAATCGTGCGCGCAGCATGGTGGCTCAAGCGAGACCAGTGCTACACCGGGATAAATTGGCCGCGCGGTCGCGGCCACTGGGAATAGCCATGGGCCTGCAAAACTGGGTCTGTTTTCCCTGTCGCACTGTGCAGCGGAACAGCCAGACCGTGTGGGACCGTGGCGTGGTGAACTGCCCACAATGCAGCCAGCCTTGCGACCCGCTGGACAGCGACATGAATATCTCCCAGGACGCTTCACCCCGTGAGTGGCGGGTATTTCAGCAGGAATACAATCAGCGCCGGGAAGAGAAGGAACAAGCCAAGCAAGCAGATCGCGAGAAGCTGGAGCGGCAATATGCACATTATCTTGCGGGAGAGCAGATCGTAAAGAAGGCGGGAGCCGATGAGATTCACCCTTTTTCGTGGTGTACGCTGGAGTTTGCGGGCAAGAACGCCACTGCGAATCCCATGCCGTTTGCGGTACTGATGGGGATAAAGGTGAGTGAGGTAAAGACCGAACGGGGTGAAATATGTGGCGGCCCCGGTTGGATTGTCACCTTCCAGGTGGAGCTGAAACCCATGCGCTGGCAGCAGCAAGTGCTTGGGTTGGTGACAGCCATGGGCCGGCTGAGAGTTGAATACGCCCTGGAAAATCATTCTATCGGAACGGTCTGCGCAAAGGCGGTATTCGACGGCCAGAGAGTGGAGCCGCCTTCCACCCTGGATGGCCTTTATTCCATCAAGTGGCAGATATGCAAGCGAATATCCTGATGGCCGCTCCCTGCAGCAGATAATACCCGTCTCAGGGTCACGTTCTCAGACGCGCCTCCCAACCCTCGCCAAGGATGCGCGTAATCTTCTCATAGACATCCCGGTTTCTGTCGCTATAGTTCCTGTATTTTGCGTAATGCTTCGCTCGATACATCAACTGGCGATTGATGTAGTGAAGGAAGCTGTCATCCTTGTGGTCAAATTGCTCCAATCCGGGGCACCAGTATGTAAGCCGGTATTCTCCTGACGCCGCATTCCAGTCTCCCGTGTCAATGCAGTTGCAGTCATCGTCATGCCCGTGATTGATGACAATAAATTCGCGCGGCAAGGCGCGACGCCACTTATCGCCATGTTTGCGGCGTCGCATTTTCCGGTATTGGCTGTTGATCTTTATGATGTGCATCTGGTTGTTGTAATCTTCGCCAAGCCCGGCAAAAAGGCTGCCATAGCACTGTACACTTTGCACAAAATCCACCATGGATGGCGGCAGGGGGACTCCGAAATGTTCATTTATCTTGCGGATGCTTGCGCGGGTGGGTGGTGCAATTACATGGAAGCACGAGGTGGAGACCACATCGAAAAGTCCGGACATTTTATCCAGGGGGTACAGGAACACGACCACCTCCCACTTGTTTGAAAAATAGGGATTGCGCCAGTACAACTACGCTTGCCTGAACAACGCCCGCAATTTCTCCGCATCCGGAGACAGCACCACGCCCTTCTCCGTGATCAACCCCGTCACCAGCTCGGCGGGCGTCACGTCGAACGACGGATTGCGTATCTTCACGCCATCGGCGGCCCAGTGGTTATCGCGGAAGCCTTTCACTTCGTCGGCCGAGCGTTCCTCGATGGGAATGTCCTTGCCGGAGGCGATGGTCAGGTCTATGGTGGAAATCGGACAGGCCACGTAAAAAGGAATGTTGTGCCGCCTGGCCAGCACCGCCACCATGTAAGTGCCGATCTTGTTTGCCACGTCGCCGTTGGCGGCCACGCGGTCGGTGCCGACGACCACCGCGTCCACCTCACCCCGGCTCATCATGTAGCCCGCCATGTTGTCGGTGATCAGCGTCACCGGAATGTTTTCCTGCACCATCTCCCAGGCGGTGAGCCGCGCCCCCTGCAGGAAGGGGCGCGTCTCATCGGCAATCACCGAAATCTTCTTGCCCGCCTCCGCCGCCGATCGGAATACGCCCAGCGCCGTGCCCCAGCCTGCAGTGGCCAGCGCGCCCGCGTTGCAGTGGGTCAGCACCCGCGCGCCGTCCGCCAGCAAAGCCGCGCCGTGCACGCCCATCGCCTTATTGATGCGGATGTCCTCCGCCAGGATCTCATGCGCCTCCGCCAGCAGGCGCTGCGCGATGGCGGCGCTATCCTGGGTATTCATGCCCTCCCACACCGCACGCATGCGCTTGAGCGCCCAGAACAGGTTCACCGCCGTGGGGCGGCTCTCGGCCAGCACCCTGAAGCCCGCCTCCATGCCTGCATTAAAACTTTCCCGTTCGCCCTGAGCCTGTCGAAGGGTGGACGACAGGCGCAGCGCCTCCAGCGCCACGCCATAAGCCGCCGCCACGCCGATGGCGGGCGCGCCGCGCACCACCATGCTGCGTATGCCCTCCGCCACCGATGCTGCGGAATCGTAAGAAAGATACTGGAAGGAAGCGGGCAAGATGCGCTGGTCTATCATCTCCAGCTTGTCATTGGCCCAGCGCAGGGTTTCGATTTTCATTTTTGCATTCCTGGTTGCTAAAACCGTTTGCCAGTCAATTGTGGCACTTGAGAGATTTTCCCTTCTCCAGCCGATTTCGGCGGCTATTATAGGCCATGCGGAGGAGTGATTGCCGCACCCAAAAAGCGCGGCCCCATTAAGGGGCCGCTTGCTCGATAGCTCCGGAATTTCTTCGCCCTACTTCGCCCGTTTCGCGCCGAAGGTGTTTTCGACCAGCGGCTTGGCGTCGCGCTGCGGCACATGGCACTGGTTGCAGCTGTAGCGCGCGCCCATCAGGTGGTCGGTCACCTTGCCGGGCGCATTGCGCAGGTCGGTGTAGTGACTGGGCGGAATAGGCGTAGGCTGTGCCGCTTCGCGCTTCTGGCCCCATTTATCCGGCTGGTTGTGGCAGGCGAGGCATGCGTTGTTATCGGCGGTGATCGGCATGAAGTCGCCGGTGTCGTGCGGAATCTGCGGCGGCGCGCCGGGATAGGCGCGCGGCCGCAGCTGGTTCTGTCCGGGTGCCCCGGCCTTGGTGCTGTATGCGGTCTGCGCGGGCACCTCGAACACGCTGCCCTTGGTGAGCCCCATGCTTTCGGGCTTGATGGGTTGCGTGGCGGGGGCGGCCGTTGCTGTTGCCATCAGGACGAAGCTGGAAGCCATGCTGGCCATTAGGCGATGGAATGTCATGTGCTGGAGGTTCATTCTGTTCTCCTCGGTTATGCCGGTTCAGGCCTTGTATATCCTGACCGCGCACTTCTTGAAGTCGGTCTGCTTGGAGATCGGGCAGGTGGCATCGAGCGTTACCTTGTTGATGAACACGCCCTCGTCGAACCAGGGCACGAACACCAGCCCCCTGGGCGGCCGGTTGCGCCGCCCGCCGGTTTCCACCACGGCCTTGATCTTGCCGCGCCGCGATTCTATCCACGCGACATCGTCCTGCTTGAGGCCGCGCGCCTTGGCATCCTCGGGGTGCATGTAGAGCAGCGCCGAAGGTACCGCAAAATGCAGTTCGCGCACGCGCCGCGTCATGGTGCCGGAATGCCAGTGTTCGAGCACGCGCCCGGTGGAAAGCCACAGGTCGTAGTGCTCGTCTGGCTGCTCCGCCGGCGCCGCATAGGGACGGAAGAATATCTTGGCCTTGCCGGGAATGTCGGTCTTGGCCTGGTCGGTGATGCCATCCAGGTTGCCGCTGGGCAGCGACTTGAACGCCGTGCCGTAGAAGTCGAAACCGCTGCCCTTCTTTACGTAGGGATCATAGGCTTCATTGAAGCGCCACTGGGTTTCCTTGCCGTCCACCACCGGCCACTTGAGGCCGCGCACATCGTCGCGGAAATACACGTCGAATGCAGCAAGGTCGTGCGCATGGCCGCGCCCGAACTGTGAATACTCCTCGAACAGGGCCTTTTCCGGGAACCAGCGGCCGCCCAGCAGGGTGGCGGTGTGGTTATCGTGCCCGCGTGCCACGGCATCAGGCCATTTGTATTTCTTGTTGTCGGCGGTGGCGAACAGCACTTCGTACAGCGTCGCATCCGGCTTGTGGCCCGATCCCTTCAGCACGTCCGGCAGCTTGCCGTCCTCGAAGCCCGCTTCCTTGAGGCCGGGCAGCTTTTGCTCGCCCCACACCTCCCTGAGCTTGAAGCGCTTGGAGAACTCGATGATCTGCCACAAGTCGCTGCGCGCCTGCCCCGGCGGGGGCACCTGCTCGCGCCACAGCTGGGTGCGGCGCTCGGCATTGCCATAGCCGCCCCATTTCTCGAAGATCATTGCCGAGGGCAGGATCAGGTCCGCAACCTTGGTGGAGATGCCGGGATAGGCATCCGACACCACGAGGAAGCAGTCCTTCTCGCGCGCGGCGGTAATCCAGTGGTTGGCATTGGCCGTGTCCTGGAAGGGGTTGCACACCTGCACCCAGGCCCACTTGATCTGCCCGTCCTCCAGGTCGCGCATCAGCTTGGTGAAGTGGCTGCCGACCTTGGGATTCAGCGTCTTGGCGGGCAGCTTCCAGATTTCTTCCGAGTGTGCGCGGTGCTGCGGGTTGTTCACCACCATGTCGGCGGGCAGGCGGTGCGAGAATACGCCGACCTCACGCGCGGTGCCGCAGGCGGAAGGCTGGCCGGTCAGCGAGAACGCGCCGTTGCCGGGCATGGCCTGCTTGCCCAGCAGCAGGTGCACCATGTATGCCTGCTCGTTCACCCAGGTGCCGCGCTGGTGCTGGTTGAAGCCCATGGTCCAGAAGCTCACCACCTTGCGCGTCTTTTCGATGTAGAGGTCGGCCAGCTGCTGGAGCTTCTTCTTGAAATCGGCCAGCGATTCCTGCGCATCGCCCTTGGCCAGCTCGGCGACGAAATCCAGCGTGTAGGGCTCCACGCCTTTCTTGAAATCCTCGAACTTGATCAGCCAGTGCTTATCGGGCGTGGCGCGGTTGTTCTGCTCCACCCGGGTTCCGGCCTGCTTGCCCTGAGCAATGGCCTCGGCCTGGTTGAGCAGCATCGCCAGTTCCTTGGCGTTGGTGTCCTTCTCGGCGGCATAGTCGAACTTGTCCGTTCCGCGCAGTCCGTAGCCGATGTCGGTGGGCCCGGCGGCGAATACGCAATGCTTGTTCACGAAGTCCCAGTCCACCGCGTTGCGCGTCACGATCTCGCGCGCAATGTAATTCATGATCGCGAGGTCTGTGCTCGGCTTGAACACGATCTCGAGATCGGCAATGTCGGAGGAGCGGTTGCTCGCCGTGGTCAGGTTGACCACGCGCACATTCGGGTCCTTCAGCCTGCGATCGGAGACGCGCATCCATAGCACCGGGTGCATCTCCGCCATGTTGGCGCCCCACAGCACCATGGTGTCGGTGCGCTCGATGTCGTCGTAGTTGCCTGCCGGTTCATCTATGCCGAACACCTGCATGAAAGCCGCCACTGCGGAGGCCATGCAGTGGCGCGCGTTGGGATCGATGTTGTTGCTGCGGAAACCGGCCTTGAACAACTTTACCGCCGCATAGCCTTCTTGTATGGTGTGCTGGCCCGAGCCGAAAAACCCGATGCCGCTTGGCCCCAGCTCCTGATAGGCGCGCTTGAATTGCTTTTCCATCTCATCGAAGGCGCGCTCCCAGGAGACAGGAACGAAATCGCCCTGCTTGTCGAACTTGCCGTCCTTCATGCGCAGCAGGGGCTGGGTGAGCCTGTCCTTGCCGTACAGGATGTTGCCGTTGAAATAGCCCTTGATGCAATTGAGCCCGCGGTTCACCGGAGCATCGGCGTCGGCGCGGGTGGCGACGATGCGCCCGTTTTCGGTGGCCACCTGGATGCCGCAGCCTACGCCGCAGAAGCGGCACACCCCGCGATCCCAGCGCCAGCCGGCCTCGGAACTTTTGGTGGCAGCTTCGGCCATTTCGGAGAGTGGCAGGCCGCCTAAGGCGGCTGCGGAGGAAACAACTGCGCTTTGCTTGAGAAAATCGCGGCGTGACGTCGTCATTTTATTTTTCTCCTTGGCTGTGAAGTTGCGCGGGTTACTTTACCCGTGGCAGGAGAGGCTGCCAAGCTTTTTTGCGTTCGCTGCCCGGCTTTGCCCCGCCATCCCGCCTGGCCCGGCTGGGTTATAATGCCCGGATTTCGCCTCCGGGGGTTTCGTGCCAGACCGTCTAGCCGTTTTGCTGCAATACCTTTACCCCAAGCGGGCGTTCACGCAGCTTGCCGGGAGTTTTGCCCGCGCCCGCCTGGGCGGTTTCACCACCTGGATGATACGCCGTTTTGCCGCGCGCTACGGCGTGAACATGCAGGAAGCGGAGAATCCCGACCTGGCGAGCTATGCCTGCTTCAACGACTTCTTCACCCGCCCCCTCAAGCCGGGCGCGCGCCCGCTGGCCGATGCGGCCTTCCTGTGCCCGGTGGATGGCGCGATCAGCCAGTTCGGCGCGATCGAGCGCGACAGCATCTTCCAGGCCAAGGGCCACACCTACACCGCCACCGCGCTGGTGGGCGGCGATGCAGAGCTGGCCGCGCGCTTCCAGAACGGCAGCTTCGCCACGCTTTACCTCAGCCCGAAGGATTACCACCGCATCCACATGCCCTGCGCAGGCACGCTCAAGAGCATGACCTACGTGCCGGGCGAACTGTTCTCGGTGAACCCCGCCACGGCGCGCGGCGTGCCGGGGCTGTTCGCCCGCAACGAGCGCGTGGTGTGCGTGTTCGAAAGCGAGTCAGGCCCCTTCGTTCTGGTGCTGGTCGGCGCCACCATAGTCGGCAGCATGGCGACCGTGTGGCACGGCGTGGTCAACCCCCCGCGCACGCGCGGCATCCGCCGCTGGCATTACGAAACCCGCGTCATCGCCCTCAGGCAAGGCGAGGAAATGGGCCGCTTCCTGCTCGGCTCCACCGTGGTGATGCTGTTCCCGAAAGACACGCTGCGCTTCAACCCGGCGTGGCAACCCGCGCGCGCAATCCGCATGGGCGAGGCGATGGGCGGGCGTAACGGTACTCAAAGCCAGCCAGCGTAGGGCGGAAGCCTCCTTGCGGGGCGTTCCTCCCGGTCGCCCTGGACATAATGCCAGGCGCGGTTGCAGTCAGGCCACGCTCAATCCCCCTCGAACTCGCACAGCGCAAACACCTTGTGCCCGAGCTTCTCCAGCCGTGCGCGGCCGCCGATGTCCGGCAGGTCGATGATGAAGCAGCATTCCACGATCTGGCCGCCGATTTTTTCGATCAGTTTGCAGGCCGCCTCCGCCGTGCCGCCGGTGGCAATGAGGTCGTCCACCAGCAGTACTTTTTCGCCCTTGGAAATTGCATCGGTGTGGATCTCGATGCGGTCAGTGCCGTATTCCAGCTCGTAGTCGTGACCTATGGTCTCGGCCGGCAGCTTGCCTTTCTTGCGGATAGGCACAAAGCCCTTGCCCATGGCATAGGCCAGCGGTGCGCCCAGGATGAAGCCGCGCGACTCTATGCCGGCGATTTTGTCTATTTTCATGTCCCGATAGCGCTGCGCCAGTTCGTCCACGGTGGCGTGAAACCCGGAGGGATCCTTGAGCAGGGTGGTGATGTCGCGAAACATGATGCCCTGCTTCGGGTAATGCGGAACGGTACGGATTTTCGATTTGATGGCCATGTCTTTTCCTAGCTTTGCTTCTTGTAATCGCTGAATTTCTCCCTGACCTCGTGCATCTGCTGCGTGGTCAGGATATGCGGTTCGCCCGCGCACAGGGCGCGCCAGTAGATTTCGCACAGGAATTCCGCCTCCATGGCTACCGACAGGGCATCGTCGAGGTCTTTGCCCAGAGCGATCATGCCGTGGTTGGCCAGCAGGCATGCCTTGCGGTCAGCCAGTGCATCCAGCACGTGATCGGAAAGCTCCTGTTCGCCGAAGACGGCATAGGGTGCGCAGCGTATGCTGTCGCCTCCAGCAAAGGCAACATGGTAATGCACGGCGGGCACTTCCAGGCGTAGGCAGGCCAGGGTGGTGGCAAAGGTGGAATGCGCATGCAGCACTGCCCCGATCTCGGGGCGCTTTCTCAGGATGTCGCAATGGAAGCGCCACTCGCTGGAGGGCTTGCGGCCCTTGAGCACCATCCCGCTTTCATCGAGCAGCACCAGGTCCTGTTCGTTCATCGCGGAGACGGGAAGCGCGGAGGGGGTGATGAGGATATTCTCGCCGCAGCGCACGCTGGCATTGCCCGAGGTGCCGCGGTTGAGCCCATGCTCCACCAGGCGGCGCGAGGTGTGCAGCAGCGCTGCGCGCAGGCCCTGTTCGGCTTCCCAACTCATTTGAGCACGCGCCCCGCCACCGCTTGCAGCTTTTCTTTCATCTCCGCGTCGCGCGCATCCGGAGCGGTGATGATTGCGTGCTCCAGCGCGCTGCGGCAGGCGCAATCGTGGGCGTGCACATCGCCTCGCACCTTGGGCGCCGCATGTTTCACCAGCGAGCGCGCATTGTCGGCATTGGCCAGCAACACATTGATGATCTGGTCCACGGTCACATCGTCATGGTCGGGATGCCAGCAGTCATAGTCGGTCACCATCGCCACCGTGGCGTAGCACAGCTCGGCTTCGCGCGCGAGCTTGGCCTCCGGCATGTTGGTCATGCCGATCACGTCGCACGCCCAGGTGCGGTACAGCTCCGATTCAGCCAGGCTGGAGAATTGCGGGCCTTCCATCACCAGGTAGGTGCCGCCGCGCATCACGTTGATGCGCGCATCCCTGGCTGCGGCCTCGATGTGGTCGCCCAGGCGCGAACAGACCGGATGTGCCATGGAGACATGCGCCACCAGCCCGCTGCCGAAAAACGACTTGTTGCGCGCAAAGGTGCGGTCGATGAACTGGTCCACGATGACGAACATGCCGGGCTTGAGGTGTTCCCTGAGCGAACCCACCGCGCTGACGGAAATCACGTCGGTCACACCGGCGCGCTTCAACGCATCGATATTGGCGCGAAAGTTGATTTCGGAAGGCGGAATCTTGTGCCCGCGCCCGTGGCGTGGCAGGAATACCATTTCCTGGCCGTTGAGTTCGCCGAACAGCAGCTGGTCGGAAGGCTCACCGAACGGCGAAGCGACGCTCTGCCAGCGCTTGTTTGTCAGGCCGTCTATGTCGTAAACGCCGCTGCCGCCGATGATGCCGATTTTTGCCTGATTCATATTATTGTTCCCCCCTGTAGCAGGCAGAATGCTAGAGGGAATGGGCGTTTCGCGCAACCGCCCTGCAGAAATTATTTTACTCGCCGGTTTCGATGCGCTCGTACCGCGCAATCACCTGCGCGCCCAGCAGCAATATGGTGGCGGCCAGTTCCATGCTGAGCATCACGATGATGGCCGTGGCCAGCGAGCCGTAGACCAGGTTCACCTGGGACAGCGTGCCGAGATACCAGCCAAGCGCATGGCGTATGAGTTCCCACAGCAAACTTGCCGTCACCCCGCCTATCAACGCATGGCGCACGGTCAGCCTGCCGACCGGCATGAAATAGTAAATCGCGGAAATGAGCAGTATCTCCCCCAGCACACCGAAAACGTAGATCAACTCCCGCGCAAAAGCGTTCAGCGACCAGATGTGGCCGAGGAATGCCACCTGCCGGTCGCCCAGTGCCGCCAGGTCCACCGAGAGCACCGTGGCCACGAACAGCCCGACAGCGACGAACAGGATATAGCCGAATGGCAGCAGCACCAGCGAGACCAGGAAGTGGCGCTTGCGTTGCTCGATGCGATGCAGAAAGATCACCGAGATGGCACCTTCCAGCACCTTGAAGCCCAGCGAGCTGAAAAACAGCATGGTGACGAACAGCACCCAGCCGACCGCTTGCCGGCCATCGAGGAACGATACCAGTTCCGCCACCACCGCCCTGCCCTGCCCCGGCGCCACGTACTCCAGCGCGATGCGCAACATGTCGAGCAGCGCGGTACGGTCAACCACATGCGACAGCACGATCACCAGTAAAATAAGCATGGGCACGATGGAAAGCAGCGCGTAATAGGCAATCGCCCCGGCCTGGAGCAGACCCTGGTTGGCCTGGAAATCCTTGAGCACGCTGAGCGCAAAAGTACCGGGATTTTTGGCGATATAGGCCATCCTCGGGTCGATGAGCTTCAGGGGGTGGGCAGGCTTTGCGGGTTTCATGGCCCGCATGTTATCACTAGCGGGCCCTTAATTCCTCCTCCGGCGAGGCAGGGTGCCCTGCCCGCTCGGTGGGCCACTGCTTGCAGGCGGGATCCACCGTGCCCATCATCCGATCCCAGAACAGGAAATACAGCCCGTAGTTATAGCGCCCGCGGGCATGGTGCTCCTCATGCGCCGTGGAAGTGTTGACCCAGCGCCCCAGCCAGTGGGACGCCATGCCTTTCGGGTAGAACTCTCGGCCGCAGTGTCCATAGACATTGTATGCAGTCGAGAGCGTCTGGAATATCAGGAAGGCCAGCGGATGCACGGACATGAGATACAGGATGGCGACGACGCCCGCCCCAAACCGCACCGCGCCAGCAGGAATCCCGCCGAGGCCAGCACCAGGTATCGCACGCCGTAGATCGCCACGGCAAAAAGAAAGGGGGCCAGGAATTGGCCGGGGGAAGGGAAATAGTCAGTTATGAACATAGTGTTACAGATTGCCGCTGTGCGCCTTCATCAAGTGAGCCTGAGCTCGCCCGCCAACAGGCAAGGAGCACGCGCATTAGGTGCGCGCGGGCTGAAATCGTTCGACGCCGTGCGCGCATTGCCTCAATGTTCCCGCCGCCAGATCAGTTCCCCGTCCTTCCACACCTCCTTCACGCGATGGTAGGGAATGCTGAGGGTGTTGCCCTCCTCGTCGGTCACCTCGAAACAATACAGGCTGTCCGCCTCCTGGCGCGCCTCATTCAGCGCCACATACACCAGCCCACCGCGCACATGGTCGAGATAACCGAGCCTGAATTCGCCGCGCCCGAAATCCGGATCCCAGCGGATGCGGCTCAGCAATTCGTGCAGCGGGATCATGGTTCCCGATTACTGCCGCCGGCAGGCAGTACCTCTGCCGGATAAGTGATGCGCGTGCCATGCACGCGCGCCCAGGGTGTGAGCGCGTGGGGCTGGCGGTGCGTTTTGCTCATGATGTGCTCCACCGCTATGCCATATACGGTGAGCGAGTCGGCGATCAGGGAGCGGTGGCAGCGCCAGGGCACAGCTTCCGCGCACATCAGAACGACATGCGCACGTCCGATCAGCTCGATCAGGCGCCCCAGGTTCTCCGCATATTCATCCGTCTGCATATAGTCCGCGAACCCCCGGAACGATGCATTGCGCCAGGCCATGTTGGGCGAATCGGCGCGCGCGTGGCGCAACCCGCCTAGCCCCGGCAGGTGCTGATAGGCTATCCCTGCGGCTTGCAGCGCCGGAGGCAGGGTTTCCTGGTTGAACTGCGGATTGCGGCGCGAGCGTGGTATGGTGCGCACGTCCGCAACCGTGTTTACGCCATGGGCTTGCAGCAGGGCTATGAATTCCGCCAACTCGTGCGTCGAGTGCCCGATGGTGAGCACGCCTTGCCGAAGCTCCGTAATCTTCTCGTTGGGCTTTTCCGTACGCATGACCATCTTCCTCCACGCGAGGCGAAAGTGACGGCATATTCTACGCCCTGCTATTCGTTCAGCACCACCACGGTGGTGTTAGCGCTGGCCTTGTCTATGTCCAACTGCAACTCGCAGTACTCTGTGTATGTGCTCTCGGGTGTAGGGTCGTTCGCGCAAGCGCAGCCGCTGACCAGCCCTTCATAGAATATTCCTGCCTTCACCCGGATGGATTTTTCCGATTCAGCCACGCTCTGGATCAGCACCGTGATTGGCGCTTCCGCCACGGAACTGCTGGAAGTCAGGGCCTGCTGCAACGGCAGCTGATCCGTCAGCTGCCTGAGTTCCTGCTTGAGGACTTCCTCGAATGCCGGGGTACCCCAGGCAGCAAGAGTTTTGTATAAACGCATCATGAGTCTGCTCGCCTCATATGGTCAAACATCTAAAATCCAGTTCAGCCTCAAATAGCCCCACGCAATGTGCCAATAGAGGTAGTACACAAGCCGGAACGAAATCATTGAGACAAAATCGTAACGCCGGAACAGATACATCTCAACAAGATTGAATACGAACACATGCAGCACCACATAACCATCCAGCCACGAAAGCGGCCGGTATTGAGCGGGAACAAACACCTGGATGACCGGCTCCGGAATTGCCACCAGCAGAATGCACAGCCAGACAAGGCGATCCCTTCCCGGCTTGCCGAGAACCTTGCCGAGCGCGATCACTAGCAAAACAAGCAGGATAACGTGAAAGGCAATCTCCACCAGGTAAGCCATTGCAGGGTAAAACAGCAAGGACATCGGCAAAGGAACGTTGAGGTTCTTCGGAAACCCGATACTGACATCGATTATCGTGATGGCTATGGCAAACGGCACTGCAAGCATCACGGCATGCGCGATGCCCCGCATGGCATTGCCTGCCGAGAAAATCTCCCAGCCGTGCGCATGGAGAAACCGCAGCGAAGCATAGCCAACAATGGCCGCCAGCATGACTGCCAGGAGTGGCGGGACACTGCCCAAATAAGGCTGGAAAATATCCGGATGCGAAACGGAGATTAAACCGATCGCGCTTATGGCTCCAAGGGACAGCAGCCCAAATGCCGCATATTGCGCCCTGTCGTCGATGTGGTTTAGATGAGCCATAACGTGGGGCGCAATGTTCTACGCCCCGGCCAGTTCCTGCAACACTGCCTTCAGCAATTGCCAGCAGCGCGCGACGGACTCGATTTGCACCCGTTCTCCTGGCGCATGCGCGCCCCTGATGTCGGGCCCGAATGAAATCATGTCCAGATGCGGATGGCTGGCGGCGAGCAGCCCGCATTCCAGGCCGGCGTGTATCACCTGCAAACTGGCGGGCTGGCCGAATTGCGCGGTATAGACGCGCTGGCACAGGGCCAGCAGGCTAGATGAGGGATTCGGCGTCCAGCCCGGATAGGCGCCATCCTTCCAGGCTTCCAGCTCGTAACTGGCGGCATAGGAAACCAGCTTGTCGGCCAGCACATCGGCCCGGCCATTGTCCAGCGAGCGCACCTTGAAAGTGGCGCGGAACATGCCTTGTACCAGGCGCACCACGCCGAGATTGTCCGAGGTATCCACCACGCCGGGGAAATCGTCGCTCATGAGTGAAACTCCGCTTGCGGCTGCATCGAGGAAGGCGAGCACGCGTTTTTGCTCGGTAGCGGAGACGGATTTGCCTGGCAGGACATCGTGATGTGCGCAGGTGAATACTATATTGGCTTCGCTTTCCCCATAGCGCTGCTGCCATGACTCGTGCCGGTGCTGCACCCACGGGTCTATGGTGGAGGCGATCGTGGCGGGCAAGGCACACACCGCGTAAGCCTCGCGCGGGATCGCATTGCGTGCCGTGCCCCCGCCCAGCTCGACCAGGCGCAGGTCGCAATGCGAAGCCAGGTCGTGCAGCGCTTCCGCCAACAGCTTGATGGCATTGCCGCGCACCAGATGGATGTCGATGCCGGAGTGACCGCCGCGCAGCCCGCCTACCTCGAAGCGCACGACCGCGTAGTCCAGGGGGACTTCCTGCTGGTCGCAATTCTGGCTAACTTCCACGTCCACGCCGCCCGCGCAGCCGAGATAGAAATGTCCCCACTCTTCGGTATCGAGATTGATCAGCGTTTTGCCCTGTAACTCACCCGCCGCCAGCCCGCGCGCACCGTCCATGCCGGATTCCTCGTTCACCGTAAGCAGCACCTCCAGCGGCGGATGCGCGAGCCCCGGTTCTTCCAGCACGGCCAGCGCTAGCGCCACGCCGATGCCGTTATCCGCCCCCAGCGTGGTCTGCTCTGCGACTACCCAGCCATCGCGCACCACCGCGTTGATCGGGTCGCGCTCGAAGTCATGCCGCGTCCCGGCATTGGCCTGGCACACCATGTCGAGATGGCCTTGCAGGATCACGCCGGGTGCAGCCTCGCAGCCGGGGCTGGCGGCCTTCTTCAGGACCAGGTTGCCCACACCATCCACGCTGGCCGTGATGCCATGCGCTTCGGCCCATTTGACCAGGTGGTCACGCAGCGCCGCCTCATGCAGCGATGGGCGCGGGATCGAACACAACGTGGCAAAGTGGGACCAGACGGAGTGCGGTTGCAGGTTTTCCAGGGAAGTAGTCATGATTGCAGGCAAATGAATAGTCCGGCAATTATACAACTCGCGGCCTTTCCATGAATTCGCGACCCGTGATAACCTAACGGCCTACTTTAGGGAGGGAATGACATGTACAGGAAAGCTCATCTCGGCTTCGCAGTGCTTGCAACTGCCTTGACCTTTAGCGGCTGCGTCAGCACCGGCGAATTCGACAAGATGCAGGCGGGCAAGAACGACGAGATCGCGGCGCTGAAAAAGCAGAACACCACGCTGGAGCAGGAAAACGCCGCGCTGAAGCAGCAGGTGGCCACCGGCGAACAGCAGACCTCGTCGATCAAGCAGCAGAATGCCGCCATGCAACAGCAGAATGCGGCCATGCAGCAGCAGGTCGGCACCCTGGAACAGAAAAACGCCGAACTGCAGGCAGCCGCGCAGCAGCGCCAGCAACAATATGACGCATTGGTGCAGGGGCTGTCCAAGGAAGTGGAAAAAGGCCAGCTCCAGATTCGCCAATACCAGAACATGCTGACGGTGGACCTGGCGGAACAGATCTTCTTCGATTCGGGCAGCTCGACGCTGAAATCGGGCGGCAAGGACGTCTTGAAGAAAGTCGCCGACGCACTGAAGAAGTACGACAACAAGGTCATCCGCGTCGTGGGCCATACCGACAATGTGCCGTTGGCCAAGGCCCTGCAGGGCCAATTCCCGTCGAACTGGGAGCTCTCCGTCGCGCGCGCTACCAACGTGGTGCGCTTCCTTCAGGAGTCCGGCATCCCGCCCGAGCGCATGGTGGCGTCAGGCCGGGGCGAATACGACCCGGTGGCATCGAACGACACGCCCGAGGGGCGCAAGAAGAACCGCCGCATCGAGATCATGCTGATCGACCAGAACCTGGCTGGCGAAATCAACCGCAAGGCCAAGTAATGCGTGGCTGAAGCCCGGGCGCCAGCCCGGGCCTTCATCAGAGGTTACCCAGTTCCTTGGGCAACTTGTAGTCAGGATAGCGCTTCTTGAAGGCGGCCAATTCCTTCCTGGCTTCATCCAGCTTGCCCTGTTGCTTCAATTGCTTGATGCGGGAAAGCCAGTCCGCGGGGCGCAGGTTCGCCATACTGACCGCCCCCATGGCCACCTGCGGCTCGCTTGCCGGCGTCGCCTGGGGAGCTGCCGCGATTGCTTCAACGGGCGCAGGCTGGGGTGCATAAGCATCAACATCGGCTTCGGAGCTTGCGGACTTCGCTTTCATGCGTGCCGCGCCCTTGCCGGCCTGTTCCTCCTGCGCCACTTTCTCTGCAACGACAGGCGCGGGAGCCTCGGCTGCAGGCGCTGCCTGTTCAGCCATCGGCCTGCTGGTGCTCACGCGAAACTGGGGCGCCTCCTGCACTGCAGCCGCTTCCTTTTTCGGGGCTGGCGGAGCCGCGGGTGCGGGCATGGCTGGAGCCATATCCAGCAGCCCCCCTTCCGGCGCGCGAGCCGGTTTCTGCTCTGCCTGCACGGGCGCCGCCATGCCCTTATTCAGGGTAACCAACTTGTCCGCTTCCCTGGGAAGTTCAGCCTTTTGATTCTCTGGCCCGGATTGTTCACTCCGAGGCGCCTGCGGCGAAACCTCACCAGGCAGCAAGTAGCGCAACTGCATTCCGATGATGACCACAACGAACAGGCTGGCGGCCATGGAAAGCGGAATCACCCAACTCCGTCCCGGCTTTGCGCCGGGACGCGCGCCCACTGCCCGGTGCGCCTCCGCCAGGATGGCGGCATCCAGGTGATCGGGCAGCTTGGCCTGCGGCAAACCGCCATACACGTCCGACAGGGAAGACTTGCCCTGCAGATATGCCTCGAATTCGCTGTCCTTGTCCTGCTCCCGGGTCATCTCAGGCCTCTCAATTCATCCCGCAACTTTGCCACCGCATAGCGCAACCGGCTCTTGGCCGTCTCAGGGCTTACCCCGGTCGCCTGCGCGATTTCCTCCAGCGACAGCCCGGCTTCCTCGCGCAGCAGGAACGCCTCGCGCTGCAATGCGGGCAGCCCCTGTATGCCTTTGACCAGGCTCTCGGCCAGACGTTTGCGCTCGACGATGATTTCCGGCTGGCCGTCCGGGTCGGCGGCGATGCGCTCGGCCGGCGGGTCATCCTCGTCGCCCGGGTCATCCAGCGACAGGCTGAGCTCGGGCCTGCGGCGTACATGGTCGATCAGGCGGTTATGCGCGATCTGGTACAGGAACGTGGTGAACTTCGCGCTGGGCTGGTAGCGCTCGCGGCTGCGGATGATGTTGCTCCATACATCCTGGAACAGCTCCTCCGCCACGTTCTGCTGCTTGCACAAGCGCAGCAAATACCGGAAAAGGCCGCCCTTGTGGCGGTGGTACAGGACATCGAAAGCCCCTGCATCACCGTCACGATAGCGTTCCATCAGTTGTTCGTCGGCTGCCTCATCGCGCATGGGCAGGCAGTATAAGTGAGTGCCGCCATACTTTCTACCCGGCCGCGCTCGAAGCGCGCCTCAATCCGTTTCTACAGGCTCGACCCTGCCCCCGGTGGAGAGCGATTGCGCCAGCTGCACCAGGCGCAGGAACTCGCCGCGATAGCCCCAGGCATCTTCAGCGCGCGCAGCGGACGCAATCCGGGCGATCTCGGCGTAACCCAGGCTCCCGGTGTGCTTCCCGCCGCGCAGTTGCTGGCCGAAGGCGGCCACCGCCGCGGCAAAGCGGAATTCGCTGGTGGCCTGCTCGAAGCTGGCCTTGATGTCGCTGCGGTGCAACGGCCACTCGGCCAGTTTCGAGACCTCGCCATCAGGCGCCTTGTAGCGCAGGCGCAGGAAGGCCAGCTCGCCGGATTTTCCCTCGGTTGCGGGCCGCACTTCGTTCTGGTCACGACCGTAACGCAGCGGATCGACGCTGCCGGGCTGGCCCTTGAGCGTCAATTCATACAGGGCGGTTACAGTGTGCCCTGCCCCGACATCGCCCGCATCCACCTTGTCGTTGTTGAAGTCCTCGCGCTTGAGCATGCGGTTCTCATAGCCGATCAGGCGGTATTCGCTCACCACCTCCGGGTTGAACTCGACCTGGATTTTCACGTCCTTGGCGATGGTGGCCAGGGTGGAGGTCATTTCGTTCACCAGCACCTTCTGCCCTTCGTTGAGCGTGTCGATGTAGGAATAGCTGCCGTTGCCCGCATCGGCCAGCTGTTCCATCAGGCGGTCGTTGTAGTTGCCCACACCGAAGCCCAGGGTGGAAAGCGATACACCGCCCTTACGCTTTTCCTCCACCATGTTTTTCAGCGCCTCGAAATTGGTGATGCCGACGTTGAAATCGCCGTCGGTCGCCAACAGGATACGGTTGATGCCGCCCTTGATATAGCCCTGCTGCGCCATGTCATAGGCGAGCGTGATGCCGCCCGCGCCATTGGTCGAGCCGCCGGGAACCAGTGCTTGCAGCGCGGCGGAAATCTTCGCCTTCTGCGCGCCGGAGGTCGGCTCCAGCACCACGCGCGTGCCGGAGGCATAGGTCACCAGCGAAACATGGTCCTGCGG
>DATDDB010000034.1:0-9996 GCA_036524005.1 Gallionellaceae bacterium
CGCTTCATGCGCTATTTGCAGCATCGCAACATCGTCCAGACCGAAGGGCGCAAGGTGTGGGCCTTCCTCGGCGACGGTGAGACCGACGAGCCGGAGTCGCTGGGTGCGATCTCCATGGCCGGCCGCGAGAAACTGGACAACCTGATTTTCGTGGTCAACTGCAACCTGCAGCGCCTCGATGGCCCGGTGCGCGGCAACGGCAAAATCATCCAGGAACTCGAAGGCGTATTCCGCGGCGCGGGCTGGAATGTGATCAAGGTGGTGTGGGGCGGCCGCTGGGATCGCCTGCTGGCCAAGGACAAGACCGGCCTGCTGCTCAAGCGCATGGAAGAGGTGGTGGACGGCGAATACCAGACCTACAAATCCAAGAACGGCGCATACGTGCGCGAACATTTCTTCGGCAAGTATCCCGAGTTGCTGGAACTGGTCTCCGATATGTCCGACGACGAGATCTGGCACCTGGATCGCGGCGGCCATGACCCGCACAAGCTGTTTGCGGCCTATGCGGCGGCGACCCAGCATAAGGGCCAGCCAACCGTGATACTGGCCAAGACGGTGAAGGGCTACGGCATGGGCGCCTCGGGTGAGGCGCAAAACCCGACCCACCAGCAAAAGAAAATGGACGAAGAGTCGCTGCGCAAATTCCGCGACCGCTTCAAAATCCCGGTTTCCGACGCGCAGCTGGAGCAACTGCCTTTCGTGCGCCCGGATGCAGACAGCCAGGAAGCCAAATACCTGCGCGAGCGGGGGGCGGCAATGGGCACGGTGCCTGCGCGCAAGCCGCATGCCAAATCCCTGCAGGTGCCTGGCCTGGATGCATTCGAAGCCTTGTTGAAAGACAGCGAAGGCCGCGAATTTTCCACCACCATGGCATTCGTACGCCTGCTCGGTATCCTGGTCAAGGACAAGAACATCGGCAGGCAGATCGTGCCCATCGTGCCCGATGAGTCCCGTACTTTCGGCATGGAAGGCATGTTCCGCCAGCTCGGCATCTTCTCGCAGGTGGGCCAGCTCTACACGCCGCAGGATGCCGACCAATTGATGTTCTACAAGGAAGACCGGAGCGGCCAGATCCTGCAGGAAGGCATCAACGAGGCCGGCGGCATGGCCGACTGGATCGCTGCCGCCACTTCCTATGCCAACCACGGCACGGCGATGATCCCGTTCTACATTTATTACTCGATGTTCGGCTTCCAGCGTGTGGGGGACCTGGCCTGGGCGGCGGGCGACATGCGCTCACGCGGCTTCCTGCTGGGCGGCACCGCCGGGCGCACCACGCTCAACGGCGAGGGGCTGCAGCACCAGGACGGCCATAGCCACATCCAGGCAGGCATGATCCCGAATTGCGTTTCCTATGATCCGACCTTCGCATATGAAGTGGCGGTCATCATCCAGGATGGCATGCGCCGCATGTACCAGAAGCAGGAAGATGTGTTCTATTACCTCACGGTGATGAACGAGAACTACACCCATCCGGCCATGCCCAAGGGTGCGGAGGAAGGCATCATCAAGGGCATGTACCTGCTTTCCGAAGCCAAGGCGAAGGACAACGCGCCCAGAGTGCAATTGCTGGGCAGCGGCACCATTTTGCGCGAAGTGATCGCCGCGGCCGAATTGCTGCAAAAGGATTTCGGCGTTTCCGCCGACATCTGGAGCGTGACCAGCTTCAACGAACTGCGCCGCGAGGGCCTGGATTGCGAACGCTGGAACATGCTGCATCCGGAGGCTTCGCGTCGCGTCAGCTACGTCGAGCAATGCCTGGCGCAGCGCAGCGGGCCGGTGGTGGCAGCGACCGATTACATCAAGTCCTATGCCGACCAGATTCGCCCATATATCCCGGCGCGCTACAAGGTGCTGGGCACGGACGGCTTCGGACGCTCGGATACGCGCAAGAAACTGCGCCACTTCTTCGAAGTGGACCGCTACTATGTCGCGGTGGCTGCGCTGAAGGCGCTGGCCGACGAGGGCATGATCAAGGCCGCGGATGTGAGCCGCGCGATCAAGCTGTACAAGATCAACCCGGACAAGCCGAACCCGGTTACGGTTTAAAGGAGCGAAAACTACTGTGCTTGGCATAACTGTGTTGCCCGGTGGCTCAAGATGCTCATTTGCATTTCAGCAAACTCCGCTCTTTCGCCATCGAGCGCCTTGTTCTGCCTGCGCTCGTGACGTTTTCGCCAACTCCGAATTCAGAGAGGCAGTTTAGTTATGGAAAAAGTTTTGGTGCCGGACATCGGCAACTTCAAGGATGTTGAAATCATTGAAGTGATGGTCAAGGCAGGTGATACGGTCAATGCTGAAGATGCACTGATCACGCTGGAAACCGACAAGGCCACCATGGATGTGCCGTCCCCCTTCTCCGGCGTGATCAAGGAAATGAAGGTCAAGGTCGGCGACAAGGTTTCGGAAGGTTCGCTGATTGCGCTGGTGGAAGCCAGCGCGGGCGCTGCCCGGCCGGCGGCAGCCGCCAAGGCACCCGCTGCTGCACAGCCGGCGCGCGCGGCGGCCCCTGTTGCCGCGGCGCCAGCCGCGGCCGCGCCGTCAATGTCGGCAGTGTCCCAGGCGCCAGCGCCCGGCGGAAAAGCACACGCCAGCCCCTCGGTACGCCGCTTCGCGCGCGAGCTCGGGGTAAACCTGGCACAGGTGCGAGGCAGCGGTGCCAAGGGCCGCGTCACCAAGGAGGACGTGCAGAATTTCGTGAAAGCCGCATTGGCGCAACCACGCGGCGGCACCGGGCTGCAATTGCCGGAAATGCCGGCGGTGGATTTTTCCAAGTTCGGTGCCATCGAAAACAAGCCGCTGTCGCGCATCAAGAAGCTTTCCGGCGCTTATCTGCACCGCAACTGGGTTTCCATCCCGCATATCACCCAGCACGACGAGGCCGACATCACCGAGATGGAAGCCTTGCGCAAGAAGCTCTCTGCGGAATACGCCGCGCAGGGTATCAAGATCACCCCGCTGGCCTTCATGCTCAAGGCCGTGGTGGAGGTGCTGAAGCAGTATCCGGATTTTAACGCCTCGCTGGATGCGGGCGGCGAGACCCTGATCCTGAAAAAATACTTCCATGTCGGCGTGGCGGTGGATACGCCGGAAGGGCTGGTGGTGCCGGTGCTGCGCGATGTGGACCAGAAAGGCATCGTGCAGCTGGCCAAGGAACTGGGCGAGATCAGCGCCCGTGCGCGTGACAAGAAGATTTCCGCCGCCGAGATGCAGGGCGGCTGCTTCACCATCTCCAGCCTGGGCGGTATCGGCGGTTCGTTCTTCACGCCCATCATCAATGCGCCTGAGGTCGCCATTCTGGGCGTGTCGCGCGCAAACATGAAGCCGGTATGGAAAGGCGACAAGTTCGAACCGCGCCTGATGCTGCCGCTGTCGCTCTCCTACGACCACCGCGTGATCGACGGCGCGGCGGGCGCGCGTTTCACCACGGCGCTGACGCAGGTGCTGGCGGAAGCGGGCAAGCTGGCGCTGTAAAAGGCACGATTCAACCGGGACGCAAAGGCGCAGCATTGACGACGAGCCATCATTCCCCGTACCTTTGTGTCCCCATGACTGGCCCTGACAGGCTCAAATCATGAGCGCCGCACCGATCGGCAAGGTTGCTCCCATTGGTGTTCTGGGCGGCACGTTTGACCCCATCCACTTTGGCCATTTGCGCCTGGGGCAGGAGGCGCTGGAGCAGTGCGGGCTGGCTCAAGTGCGTTTCATTCCCGCCGGCACCCCGCCGCACCGCAATGCGCCGCATGGCGAAGCGCGGCATCGCCTGGAGATGGCGCGCCTGGCTGTGCAGGGCAATGCCGCATTCGCCCTGGATGAGCGTGAAATCCAGCTGAAAACGCCCTGTTATACCGTGAACACACTGGCTTCATTGCGCGCCGAACTGGGCGCGCAACCGCTTTGCCTGCTGATGGGCGGCGACGCGTTCCTGCAGTTGCACACCTGGCATGAGTGGAAGAGGCTGTTCGGGCTGGCGCACATCGTGGTCATGCAGCGCGCAGGCGGGCAGCCACTGGGCAATGCCATGAACCACGCCGATGCCGAACTGCTGCAGGAATACCGTGCGCGCCTTGCGCCGGGCGCAGCTGCGCTGCATGAAGCGCCCGCCGGATCCATACTGGTGATAGACATGCCTGCGCTGGAAATTTCCGCCACCGACATACGCCGCCGCTGCGCCGAGGGCAGGAGCATACGCTACCTGCTGCCGGACGCAGTGGCCGATTACATCCACACCCATGAGCTTTACCGATGCTGACTGTAGACGAAAAAACCCAGGCCGTCGTGGCCGCGCTGGAGGACATCAAGGCCAACGACATTTTGGTGCTCGACACCAGCCATTTCAGTTCGCTGTTTGAACGCATGGTGATCGCCAGCGCGCAATCCACGCGCCAGACCAAGGCACTGGCCGACAACGTGGTCGACCAGCTCAGGTTGCGCGGGGAAGACGCGCTGGGGATAGAAGGAGCGGACCCTGGCGAATGGATACTGGTGGACCTGGGAGAAGTGGTAGTGCACATCATGCAGCCCGCGGTGCGTGCCTACTACAACCTTGAGGAGCTGTGGAACATGCAGCACCTGCCGCGCAATATCGGCCACAAGGCAAAATGATCCTTGGGGCACCATGAGATTCCTCATCCTGTCGGTCGGCCACAAAATTCCCGAGTGGGTCACCGCAGGATACACTGAATATGCCAAGCGCATGCCGCGCGAGGCGAAAATCGAGCTGCTGGAGCTGAAACCAGAGCCGCGCACCAGCGGCAAGACCCCACAGCAAATCATGGAAGCCGAGGCGCAACGCCTTCTGGCGGCGCTTCCCGCCGGTTGCCTGCGCATTGCGCTCGATGAACGCGGCGCCGCCTGGACCACGCGCCAGCTGGCGGACAAGATGGGGCAGTGGATGGGCGAGGGGCGTGATGTGGCATTCATTATTGGCGGGGCGGATGGTCTGCACGAGTCAGTGAAAAAAGGCGCGCATCAACTGCTGGCGCTGTCTGCCATGACGTTGCCGCACGCCATGGTGCGCGTGCTGCTCGCAGAACAGTTGTATCGGGCGCATAGTTTGTTGCACAATCACCCCTACCATAGAGAATAACAATCCGGATTTCATTTCAATTGCCATGATCGCCCATCCGCGCATCTACCTGGCCTCGCAAAGTCCGCGCCGCCGTGACCTGCTCAAGCAGATCGGGGTCAATTTCGAGGTGTTGCTGCTGCGCACCGACCCGCGCCGCAAGGCGGATGTGGACGAAACGCCCCACGCCAATGAACCGCCGGGTGATTACGTCATGCGCATCTGCCAAGCCAAGGCCCATGCCGGGTTGGCTACGCTCAGGTATCGCAATCTTCCTGCATTTCCGGTCCTGGCGGCCGATACCACCGTAACGCTGGAAGGGAAAGTGCTTGGCAAACCAGGCGACCGCGAGGAAGCAGCCTCCATGTTGCGCCTGCTTTCCGGAAGGCAGCATCGGGTGCTGAGCGCAGTGGCCATAGCTTTCGACGACCGCATCGAAGTGCGCATGAGCGAGACGGCGGTCACCTTCGTCACGCTTAGCGAGGAACGCATACGCCGCTATGTGCTGACCAGCGAGCCGCACGACAAGGCGGGCGCCTATGGAATACAGGGGCATGCCGGCGCGTTCGTGCAGCGCATCGAGGGCAGCTATTCCGGAGTGGTGGGACTTCCCCTGGCGGAGACGGTAGAATTGCTGCAATTGTCAGGATACCCCGTGCCATGAACAACGAGATACTGATCAATGTTACCCCCCAGGAAACCAGAGTAGCAGTGATGCAGCAGGGCGTGGCCCAGGAGTTGCATATCGAACGCGGCGGCAACCGCGGCATGGTCGGCAACATCTATTTCGGCCGCGTGAAGCGGGTCTTGCCGGGGATGCAGTCCGCCTTCATAGACATTGGCCACGAGCGCTCGGCCTTCCTGCATGTGGCAGACATCTGGGAAGAGCGCCATAACGGTGACCCGGTCAAGCCAATCGAGAAAATCCTGTCCGAAGGGCAGACCCTGATGGTGCAGGTGATCAAGGATCCTATCGGCACCAAGGGCGCCCGCCTTTCCACCCAGATCAGCATCGCCGGGCGGCTGCTGGTCTATTTGCCGCAGGAATCGCACATCGGCGTGTCCCAGCGTATCGAAAGCGAAGCCAGCCGCGATCAGCTGCGCGACCGGCTGGTGCTCCTGCTGCCAGAAGGGCATCGCGGCGGCTACATCATACGCACCCTGGCGGAAACCGCATCAGACAAGGAATTCCTGGCCGACATCGCGTACCTGGACAGGCTGTGGGCGAGCTTGCAGGAGCAGACGAAAACCATAGCCGCTCCCTCCCCGCTCTACCATGAACTCAATATCGCCTTGCGCGTCTTGCGTGATTTTGTCGGTGAGGAAACCTCGCACATCCTGGTGGACTCGCGCGAGTCATACCAGAGCATGATCGGTTTCGCGCGCGACTACATCTCCGGCGTGGAACTGCGCCTGAACCACTATGCCGGCGACCGGCCGCTGTTCGACCTGTACGGCGTGGAAGCTGAAATCGAACGGGCGTTGTCGCGGCGCGTGGACCTGAAATCCGGGGGCTACCTCATTATCGACCAGACCGAGGCGCTGACCACCGTGGACGTCAACACCGGCGGGTTCACCGGCGGGCGCAATTTCGACGACACCATTTTCAAGACCAACCTGGAGGCGGCGCAGGTCATTGCACGCCAGCTGCGGCTGCGCAATCTGGGCGGCATCATCATCTGCGATTTCATCGACATGGACAACCTGGAGCATCGCAGCGCCGTGCTGGAGGAATTCAAGAAGGCCCTGGCGCGTGACCATACGCGCATTTCGGTGAACGACTTTTCTCCGCTGGGCCTGATCGAGATGACGCGCAAGCGCACGCGCGAAAGCCTGGCGCATGTGCTGTGCGAACCTTGTCCCACCTGCCAGGGACGGGGCGAGGTGAAAACTGCACAGAGCGTGTGCTACGAGATCCTGCGCGAGATCGTGCGCGAGGCGCGCCAGTTCAATGCGCGCGAATACCGCATCCTGGCCTCACAACAGGTGATAGACCTGTTTCTGGACGAGGAGTCGCAAAGCCTGGCGCAGACCTCGGACTTCATTGGAAAGCCGGTTTCATTGCAGGTGGAAACGCTGTACACGCAGGAACAGTACGACGTGATCCTGATGTAAAACCAGAATATGCTGCGCACAATGCGCGCAGTTCCTGGTTGGTGTATATTGCCCCAAGTGCATAGTTGCTCTGCAGGATATTAATAAGCACAATATATTTGAGGAGGTTCACCATGCCGCTCCTATATTCCAAGGCAACCCTGGGCGGGCTCACGCTGCAGAACCACTTGGTCATGGCGCCGATGACGCGCAGCCGTGCCACCGGCAACATTCCCAACGAACTGATGATGGAGTATTACGCGCAGCGCGCAACCGCCGGGCTCATCATCACCGAGGGCACCTCTCCTTCGCCAAACGGCCTCGGTTATGCGCGCATCCCGGGGATCTATTCCCCTGCGCAGGTCGCCGCATGGAAGCGCATTACCAACGCCGTGCATAACAAGGGTGCGAAAATCTTCGCGCAGCTCATGCATTGCGGGCGCATTGCACATCCGCTCAACCTGCCTGCGGGTGCGCGCGTGCTGGCTCCCTCCGCGGTTGCAGCACAGGGCGACATGTACACCGATGCCGAGGGCATGAAAAGCAACGCCGTGCCCGAACAGATGACTGAATTCGATATCGAGGCCGCAGTGGCCGAGTTTTCAAAGGCGGCGCAGAACGCCGTGGCGGCGGGATTCGATGGCATAGAACTGCACGGGGCAAATGGTTATCTGCTTGAGCAATTCTTCCGTCCCAACTCTAACCTGCGCACGGACCGCTATGGCGGTCCGGTGGAAAATCGTGCGCGCTTTGTGCTCGAAGTGGTGGATGCCGTGATTACCGCGATCGGCAAAAATAAGGTCGGAATACGCCTCTCGCCCTATGGCGTGTTCAACGACATGCCCCTGTATGACGCCATCGTGGCCGACTACACCTACCTCGCGGCCCAGCTCAACACGCGCCATTTGCTGTATATCCACTTGGTGGATCATTCGGCCATGGGTGCGCCGAAGGTGCCGGACTCGATCAAGACAATGTTTCGCAATACGTTCAAGGGCACCCTCATCCTCTCCGGAGGCTATGACGCCGCACGCGCCGAGGCAGACTTGGCCGCCCACAAGGCCAACCTGGTTGCAGTGGGCAGGCCGTTCCTGGCCAATCCCGACTTGGTCGAGCGCTGGAAAAAAGGCGCGCCGGTGAACGTGCCGGACATGAGCACCTTCTATACTCCCGGCCCCAAGGGATATACCGATTACCCGACTCTCGGGTAATCATCCACCACTTCAATAGCATCCGGCCCTGCCAACGCCCGCACCTGCCGCAATCGCAGGCAGGTAATCGCCATTAGGGATGATTGCGGGCGCAAGCAATATTTCCTGAAACAAGTCATGCGCTTTGCTGTCAAACCTTGACCGCTTGAACAAACAGGGACGCAGGAACCTTTCCTGCTGCCCGGACATAGTTTCCGTATGTCACTGAATCCCGGCCAATCCGAATCAAAGGCAAGGAGGAATATCATGAACAGGCGCGCATTCATCAAGCTGGCTGCAGGCGGCGCGTTCATCATGCTGCTGCCGCGCCGTGCCATGCCCGCACCAGCAGCGGAGCGCATCGAAAAAATAAGTAAAACGGACGCCGAGTGGAAAAAGCTGCTGACACCCGAGCAATATTACATCCTGCGCGAGGAGGGCACCGAGCGCGCCTTCTCCAGTCCGCTTAATCGCGAAAAACGCAGCGGCATGTTTGTCTGCGTTGCCTGCGGCCTGGAGCTGTTTCCCTCGAAATTCAAGTTCGAAAGCGGCACCGGCTGGCCGAGCTTCTACGATGTGCTGCGCGGACATGTGGAGACCAAGACGGATTACAGCTTCGGCATGGTGCGCATCGAGTACCATTGCGCCCGCTGCGGCGGGCACCATGGGCATCTGTTCGACGACGGGCCCAGGCCCACCGGTTTGCGCTATTGCAACAACGGCGTGGCGCTGCGTTTCATTCCGGCTTGATTCATCATGTCGATCATCATCCTGTCCTACATCGGCGGCCTGCTTACCATCTTCAGTCCATGCGTGCTGCCGGTGTTGCCTTTCATTTTCGCGCGCCCCGGTATTCCGTTCCGGCGCGGCGGGCTCCCTGTACTTCTGGGGATGGCCGCCACGTTCACCCTCCTGGCCGGTTTCGCTGCGGCCGGCGGCGCATGGCTGGTCGGGGTCAATCAGTATGGCCGCTACGCGGCCATGCTGCTGTTGCTGGCGATGGGCTTCGCGTTGATATCCCCTTCCATGTCTGAACGCATGATGCGCGCCTTCGTAAACCTGGGCGACCGCCTGCAGCGACATGCCGGCCGCCAGGGCGGCGTGAAGGGGTCGCTGCTGCTGGGGGTGGCGATAGGATTCTTGTGGACTCCCTGCGCCGGGCCCATCCTCGGCCTGCTGCTGGCTGGTGCCGCACTGAACGGTGTCAACTGGTATAGCGCCTCGCTGCTGCTGGTATTCGCGCTGGGGGCGGCAACCTCGCTTGGGATGGCCCTGCTGGCGGGAAACAGGGTATTCGCCGCGATGAAGCGCGGGCTGGGCGCGGAAGAGTGGGTGCGGCGCGTCCTGGGGGTGGTGGTGGTGGCAGGTGTGGCGGTCATAGCGCTTGGTTGGGATACGCGCTTCCTGGCGCAGTTCAGCTTCCTGAGCACGGCCGCGACCGAGCAAAAACTGATTGCGCAATTGCATACTCAGCCCGCGGCAACCGATGCAGACGCGGATGCCATGCCGTCCCTGGACGGCGCAACGCAGTGGCTCAACTCTAAGCCTCTGGACAGCGGGATGCTGCGAGGCAAGGTGGTGCTGGTGGATTTCTGGACCTATTCGTGCATCAACTGTCTGCGCACCTTGCCCTACCTCAAGGCA
>DATDDB010000035.1:0-51881 GCA_036524005.1 Gallionellaceae bacterium
ACACGCTCGAATTCGTCGAAACGCAGCGGGCGGTTATCCAGCGCGGAGGGCAGGCGGAAGCCGTAGTTGACCAGGTTTTCCTTGCGCGCGCGGTCGCCCTTGTACATGCCGCCGATCTGCGGGATGGTGACGTGGCTTTCGTCGATGAACATCAGTGCGTTGGGCGGCAGGTAGTCCATCAGTGTGGGCGGCGATTCTCCCGCACGGCGCCCTGAAAGATGGCGCGAATAGTTTTCGATGCCCTTGCAAAAGCCGATCTCGTTGAGCATTTCCAGGTCGTGGCGCGTGCGCTCCTGGATGCGCTGCGCTTCGACCAGCTTGTTTTCCTTCTGGAAAAAGGCGATGCGTTCGGCCAGTTCGACCTTGATAGTTTCGATGGCGCGCAGGGTGGTCTCGCGCGGCGTGACATAGTGACTGGAGGGATAGACCGTGAAGCGCGGCACGCGCGTAACGATATGCCCGGTGAGCGGGTCGAACAGAGCGAGTGATTCCACCTCATCATCGAACAGGGTCAGGCGCAGCGCATGCTCGCTGTTTTCAGCGGGGAAGATGTCGATCACATCGCCGCGCACACGGAAATGGCCGCGGTTGAAATCCATGTCATTGCGGTCGTACTGCATCGCGGTCAGGCGCTTGATTACGTCGCGCTGCGCCAACTTCTCGTGCTCGCGCAGGTGCAGAATCATGCCGTGGTAATCCACCGGGTCGCCGATGCCGTAGATCGCGGAGACTGTGGCGACAATCACGCAGTCTGGCCGTTCCAGCAGGGATTTGGTCGCCGACAGGCGCATCTGCTCGATCTGCTCGTTGATGCTGGAGTCTTTTTCGATATATACGTCGCGCGAGGGCACATAAGCCTCGGGCTGGTAGTAGTCATAGTAGGAGACGAAGTATTCCACTGCGTTCTCCGGGAAGAAGTCGCGCAGCTCGGAATATAGTTGTGCCGCCAGCGTCTTGTTCGGCGCCATGACGATGGCGGGGCGTCCGGTGCGCGCGATCACGTTAGCCATGGTGAACGTCTTGCCCGAGCCGGTGACACCCAGCAGCGTCTGGAATGCCAGTCCGTCATTGATGCCCTCGACCAGTTGCGCGATGGCCGTAGGCTGGTCGCCCGCCGGTTCGAACGGCTGGTGCAGGCGGTAGGGGCTGTCGGGGAAGGTGATGATGTTCATACGCGGTTCCTTGGAACCCGCCATTGTAATGGCAAACTGCAAACCCTACATGATGATGGAGTTGGAGCCGTATAAATCCGGTTGGTTCCGGACGCTGCCTTCAGGCGTTTTGCGCCAGCCATCCAGCTGCGTATTCTGCGATCTCTTCCCAGCCGGGCTCGGCCAGCATCCAGTGGGCATGGTTGGCAAACTCCTTGTAGGTTGCGACCGCACGGTATTTCTTCGCTACGCGGCGAACGCACGATGCCGGGGTAATGCGATCCTGTGTGGCGCCTATGACCAGCACAGGGCAGGTGACTTTGGACTCATCCACCCTGGCCGCGCCCCGCGGGTCAAAAAACCAGTAGCCGATTTCGGATGCCGCCCTGCCGGATTCATACACGAACTTGTCGTAATTCTTCCTGCGCTCCTCTTCAGGAAGCAGATGCATCATTGAATACACGGCTTCCGCGAACGTCTGGCGGATGGGCTTTTTCCAGAAACCCCACTGGGTCTGCATGCTCCAGAAGGAGCGGGCCACGGAAGGTGTGATGGAAAGAATGCCGGCAGGCGCCGCGGGGGCAAGCAATACCAGCCGCTCAGCCAGCCCGCGTGCGCCCAGCATTTGCGCGAGCAAGCCGCCCATCGAGTGCCCCATGATGACGGGTGTTTCTCCCAATTTCCGGATCTCCTGCTCCAGTGCGGCGGCATAATCCAGCAGGGAAGTCGTGCCGAGGCGGGGATCGGGCGCAGCTTGCGGACTCACGTCGTGATAAGGCAGTGTAGGTGCGACACAACGGTATCCTCGTGCCTCGAAAAAACGCCGATAATTGTTCCAGTCTTCCGATGTGCCCCACATGCCGTGGATCATGAGCAAGGTCTGTGACATGGCGTCTCCTGATATGCCGGGTTATGGCCGCTCGTGCAGGAACCAGCGGTCGTGTCCTATCAATCCTTGAGCGTGGCAGAGTTTGCGCCTGAGATGATAGCGGACTATCCATTCAATCAACAATGTGCATGCAAGGCGCATAGTTATGTGCCTGTCGCACCGGGTCTCAATGCTGAAAGGGCTGCAAGGAGAGGCGGATGGCGCTTATCATTCGATTTGTGTATACCCGAACGTCGTCATGAATATTCTTTCCATCCTGCACGCCACTTTCCTGGTTTCCGATCTGGAACGGTCGTGTGTATTTTATGAGGGCGTACTGGGCCTGGCGGTTGATCCGGCTCGTCCCGACCTGGGCTTCCCCGGCGTGTGGTATGCAGTGGGGAAAAACCAACAGATACACCTCATGCAATTGCCCGATCCCGAGTTGGGTTTGCAGCGCCCTCAGCACCCGCAAGGGGCACGCCGTGGTTGTAAGGGGCTAAAGCCCCAACAACACACGCAGCATGGAGGGCGTGACCGCCATGTGGCGCTGGCGGTGGATGATTTGGTTGAGCTGGCCGGGCGGCTGGATGCCGCAGGGGTGAGCTACACGCATAGCCGCTCGGGCAGGGCGGCGCTGTTTTGTCGCGATCCGGATGGGAATGCGCTGGAGTTCATCGGGCCAGCCTTGCGATAGATGTGCCATTGTGTGTATATTGGCGCCGGTTTGTGGCAATTTCTGATAACGAGCTGTGTTTTATAGGAAAGTGGATACATGATGAAGCGCAATTTGATTTTCCCGGTGGCTGCTGTGTTGTTGCTGATCATCGTTGGTTACCCTGCAGGCGCCTGGTATGCCGGCAAGCAGATGGAAGCGACGCTGGAAGACGAATACAAGTCTTTGCATGAATTTGCACCGGTCATCACGGTGAGCGACCGCCAGTTCAAGCGCGGCATATTCTCATCCGAAGAAAAGGCGACGTTGTCCATCACTTTGGCCCCTGGCACACCACCGCTGCGGCTCGCAGTGGTATCCCATATGAAACACCTGCCGTTTCCTGGCATTTTTGCGCTGCAGGCCGTCGCAGTAGATAGTGAAGTTGCACTTGCTGGTGACTCCCTGCCAAACGCTGCGGAGTGGACTGGCAATCAGAATGTGGCAACAGTCCATACGGTTCAGTATTTTTCTGGTAATGGCAAATCGACCCTCACCCTCCCTGCCTTTAATACCGACAAGCTTTCGTCGGAACAGGGCACCCTGAGCATCAAGTATGCAAAGGGTATGTCCAGCTATTCCATGGAGGGAAATTTGCCCAGGTTCGCCATTATCGACAAGGCAAAAGGGGGGCGCTTTCAGGTGTCCGGCGTGCAAGTCAGCGCCGATCATAAGCGCTTTCTTGCCGGCACACCTTCCTTGTACAGCGGATCGGATCATGTCGTCATCGAGCAGATTGATATGAGCGGCCCAGGGATGCCCACCGAACCCGGGTTCATCAAACATATGACTGTGGATGTGGCAGCAACAGCCAGCAACGACAATGAATTTGTCGACATCACCGAAAAGTTCGGGCTGGGCTCGTTAAAGGTAGTGGGCAAGGATTATGGCCCAGCGCAATTTGACTTGTCATTCCATCATTTGCATGCGAAGACCGTTGCCTCTCTGGCCCAGGGGAACTGGGCTGCGGCTGAAAAGAGCCCTGCCATGGTTGCCCAATTCATGGAAGCCTTGCTCTCCCATAACCCTGAGCTGACGATAGACAAATTCAGTTTCACCCGTCCCGAGGGTGAAACTGTCATATCTGCCCTGTTCAAGCTGAAGGATGCACAACCGGGGGAATTCTCGAACCCGATGGTTTTGATGACCAAAGGCTACGTCAGCGTTGACTTCAAGATGCCGGAAAAACTCCTTGCCGAATTTGGTCAAGGCATGTTTGCTGCCGCTGTAAACCAGGGCGGCGGGGTGGATAAGGTACTTGAGAGTATGCTCGCAGCAGGTTATGTCACCCGCGAGGATGGCTTCATCAAGACAAAATTTGAGTTTCATGATGCCGCGCCTTGGTTCAACGGAAAACCGTATGTCCAAGCCCCCCGGCAGATTCCATCTGTCCCGGCCCCCCACCGCAGGAGGTAAAGGGCAGTCACTGCAAAACCGCGGGCCGAGGCCGGTATTTTGCCTCAAGACCTCCTCCGGCACTCCCGGAGGAGGCGCCGCGGCGCAGAGTGACTGATTCGGGTGCGGTTTACGACCGGTTGCGCATGTGATCGGCCACTTTTTCGAAAGCGGCGATAAGCTCTGCACGCAGCTTGGTGTCTTCCACCACGTCCTGCAATGCCTGTTTCATGCACAGCAGCCATTGGTCGCGTTCCGTGTCTCCTATGGGGAAGGGCAGGTGGCGCATGCGCAGCATGGGATGGCCGTACTTTTCTACAAAAAGCTGCGGGCCGCCCATCCAGCCTGAGAGGAATTCAAACAGCTTCTGTTCCGAGCCCTGCAGGCTGGCGGGGTGCAGCTTGCGGATGCCATGTGCTTCCGGCAGTTCGTCCATGTGTTGATAGAAGCGTTGCACCAGGGCGCGCACCTTTTCCGCGCCGCCGATGCGTTCGTAATGTGTGGGTATCATGGTTTGATATTGGTTTATTGGTCCGACAGGAATTGCTTTATGATACCGCCACGGCGCAAAAGCGTTAAATATTCCGACTCGTCCAATGCGGAGATTTTAGCAAGGTAATCCATGTTCTTGCTGATGGATTCCATATAGAAATTCTTTCCCTCGCCCAGCGTTACCTTGAAGTGCGGCCGAAACTTGTGGTACATGCCACCGAATTCCTCATCCAGCTTTTTCAGGATTTTCGCGTAGAAAATCCCGGTCTTGCGCATCATGTCATGCACGCTTTTAAAATCGCCCATGCGAGCCTCCTCGAATTCCTGGAACAGGAAGGCCAGTTTTTCGAGATATTTTCGGTCCGCCATTTGGCCCACTAGGTCGGCGGTTCCCAGAATTTGCCCGGCTAGCAGGATGCGGTCATTGGGGAAGGCAATGCCGGAGATCGGCAGCTTGGGGTCGCTGCAGGAAATCACGGGCGCAAGATCCAGGACAAAGTCATCCGGAATGCCGTGCTCGCGGGCATAGGTGCGCATGAATTCAAGTCCGCGTGCAACATGGGTGGGCGTATATTGAGCCCCGGTGCCGGTTTCCTTGCCATCGCGCGATTGGGCATAGCCAACGTCGTGCAATAGGGCGGCGAACAGGACCAGTGCAATTTCACGGTTATCCAGCTTCATTCCGGAAACATGCACTCCGTGCATCAGCCGTGCGGCGCACAGGAAGACATCCAGGGTGTGCGGCAGGTTGTGGTAGGGTGTCTTGATCGCGTAATAGTCTGGATATTCGCCCCGGAACAGGCGAACCACATCGTCAAACACCGGCCGCACTACAAAAAACTCGAATGTGGGGGAAATGCTGATGACCAGGTCGACAGCCTTGCGCCAAACCTCTTCCGGCTCGCTGTTGGCGAACAGATGACTATAGTCGCGGGGAATTCGGTGCTGATTCATGCATTTGAAATACATCTACTATCAGGCTGATATGACTCGCAGTATAATTGCGCGGCATAAAAATTCAACCGGGTTTTGCTTTCAAAACCAGTGCAATCCCCGATAGGGACTCGGCCAGATAGAGGCCGGTGGCGATCCTGTGCAACAGGTCGAACTGCCCGGAATACGGGCTGTGCATTACGTCTGCAGGCTGCGCCAGCGTTTTGAGGGCGGCCATTTCCGGCTGGAGAATGAATTCGCCTGCCAATGTCAGCAGCAGCATAAAAGAGACAATCAGGAAGAAGGGCTGGCGCAGAGCCTGCCTGCCGGAAGCGGCCAGTTGGCTGGCCAGCAGATAACACGCGCTGCCCATGCCCACATAAGCAACCAGGGTGAACATTTTTCCGGCCAGCAAGCCAGCCAGCATTTTGTCGGACAGGCTGCCGAACAGCACCGGTACCGCCAGAAAGCCCACGCCCCACAGACTGCCTACCCAAAGCGTGGCGACCAGCAGGGCCAATCCGTGCACCCATTGTTTGGGCACGGATCCCTTTTGCGCATCACTCGGCATCTTTTTCCAGCTTCAGCGATTCGCGCCAGGCGGCAAGGTTGTAATCGCGCCGTATCAACTCCTGCATGAAGTGCAGGAAGTCGTCGGACAGGCGTGCATAACCGTTTTCATGCATGGAAATGAAATAGATCGTGCCTTCCTTGGGCTTGAAGGCATAGGCATTGCCCGCATCGTCATGCGCGAATGTAATGAATCCGCTAAGCGCCCCGTGCGAGATGGTGGAGAAGTATTCGGGGCGGAAAATGAGCATCTCGTTGAGGTCGCCATAGCCTGCCGCGCGCAACCACTGACACAGGCCCACCGCCAGTTTGCAATCGAGCTTCCTGGCCGTCATGAACAAATCCATTTCCGTGGCCGGAGCGAAATAATGGAAGATGGGCTTGCTCGACAGGAAGGATTTCCGCTTGGCGGAAAGTATGGTTTTAATCGTGTTCTGCATGATGTTTTTCGGCTGCCCCATCCTCCGGGGCAGGCCGGCATTTTAACCCAATTGTCCGCCAGCGGGCTTGGGTACGATGATACGCTGTTTATACGGCCAGGTGACGCTGTAAAAAGACTCAATGGAGTCCTTGACGATGAGTTTCATGAAGGCGCTGTCTATCCTGAGCCAGCGCTCGCCCAGGTCTTCCGGGACGCCTGCCTCGCGCAGCGATTCCTCCAGCAGGGCGTGGCGCAGTTCGAACAGCTCCTGCGTGATGTACATCGCCTCGTGCGTGTATTTGATCTCCTTGCCCCAGTATTCCACCGGGCCGCCCATTTTTTCGGCCATGAAAGCGGTCTGCCGGTTTTCGATTGCCTCCTGGCTGTGCCCGGCAAAAAACTGGCCGAGCCAGTCATGCGCATATACCTTATCGTAGAAAATCTTGTGCACCCGCTGCAGGGTGGGAAGACCGCCGACCGCGTCGAACAAGATGGGTTTCATGAGCGCTATTGCCCCGATGCCTGGCGCATCCGGTAGGCGCGCAGGTCGTTCATGAAGGCGGCTCCGGCGGCGAGCCAGGCGAGCAGCGGCAGCCAGAATCCGGCTGCGTCGAAATGGAAGTACAGCACGCTGGCCGATATGATGAGCAGCGGGGAAGCGCCGAAGCGTAGCACAAAGCCGCAAACCAGCAAGGCCAGGACGGTATAGCCAACTCCCGCCTGGTTATACAGAAAGTAAAGCATCCAGCCTGTCGCGAGGATGGCGCCAAGATAATTGAGGATGCCGAGCCAGGAAATCCTCAGGGTCAGTTTTGCGGGAGCTTGATTCATGGTGCCAGGGTCGTGATGAATTTACGGGCAAATTGTTGGGTAACTGTCGCGTTATTCATTATACATAGCGCGGTTTCATTGCGACAGAAGCGTAAATCGGGATTTCAGGTGTGGCCGCGCATGGCCAGCAGTGCCGCCCCATAAGCTGCCTCCGTGTGCTGTGCGATCGAAACCGGCACGCCAAGCAGGCGTTCGCGCATTTTGGCCCAGGCGGGATTTTTTGCGCCGCCGCCGCAGGTGACCACCGATTTGAGCGGGGTGGCACCCAGTTCGGCCAGCCTGGCATAGCCGGCGGCTTCGATGCGGCTCAGGCCCTGCAGCAGGCCGTGGAGAAACTGGGCATCGTCAGCGGGGCGCGGGGAGGTGCGCGGCGCGAAATCCGGGGCGTTGACCGGGAAACGCTCGCCGGGGCGGGGCAGGGGGTAATAATCCAGGGCGCTATCGGTAGAGGGATCGATGCGGCAGCTGAGCTTTGCCAGTTGTTCGTCGCTGAAATACAGTCTCAGGGCGCCGCCGCCCGCATTGGAGGCGCCGCCTGCCAGCCACATATCGCCGTAGCGATGGCTGTATACCCCGTATTCCGCGGCTTCCACGCGCCGTTCCGAGAGCAGCTTGAGGACCAGGGTCGTGCCCAGCGAGGTCACGGCTGCGCCGGGCTCATTGATGCCGGCGGCGATGAAAGCGGCGATGCTGTCAGTCGTGCCAGCGCGCACCCGGCATTCCGGGTTGATCCTGAAATGCTCGGCGATGGCCGGGCTGATCCTGGCAATCTCGGCGCCGGGGGCGATTACATGCGGCAGCAGGTGGGTGTGCGGCAGGTTCAGCACCCAGTCCGGCCAGTTCAGGCGTTCCACGTCATAGCCGGATTTCAACGCGTTGTGATAGTCCGTGGTGCCGCCCGCACCCGTGAGCAGCGCGGCCAGCCAGTCGGCCTGGTGCATGAAGTGAGCGGCATCCGATAGATCGGAATTCCGGGTCAGCCAGAAGAATTTGGCCAGGCCGGAAGTGGCGCTGCATGCCGTATGCCCTGGAGGTGCGGTCTTTTCCAGTTCCGCGGCCTCAAGCTCCGCACGATTGTCGGAATAAAGCAGGGGCGGGGAAATCGGTCGCAACTCGGCATCGCACAACAGGACGGTGGCGGAAGTCGCGTCCAGCGCGATGTTCTGCAATTGCGCCGCGAAAAGGGGAGGGATATGCCTGAGCAGCTCATGCAGCGCTTCGCGCCAGTCCAGCGGAGGCTGATCCTCTGTGCCATGATAGGCAACGCGGCCCTGGTGGACAATGCCGCCATTGCCATCGATTACGCAGGCGCGCGCGCCGGAAGTGCCGAAATCGAGGCCCAGATGGTAGATCATAAAATGAGCATGGTGAGGGGCAGGGGAGTTCAATTGTACCAATCCCGGGCATGTGCGGGGCCCAGGCCCTGGGGCGGACTGTACGTTCGTGCTGGAATATTTTGTAGTGTGCTGGGGATATTTCTGCTATAATCTGCTTGATTTTCAAAGATGGGCTTCGGGCCCGTTTTTTATTTGTGGGTAAAAGTTATGGATGTGGCGCGTCTGGTGGAGACGACCCTGGCAGGTATGGGGTATGAGCTGGTTGATCTGGAAATTTCGGGTCGCGGCATGCTGCGGGTGTTTATTGATAAGCCCCATGGCGAAATGCCTGGTGGCGAGCATGGCGGAATCGGGCTGGATGACTGCGAGCGGGTAAGCAACCAGTTGACCCGTCTTTTTGCCGTTGAGGGCGTGGTCTATGACCGGCTGGAAGTGTCTTCCCCGGGGCTGGACCGGCCATTGAAGAAGGAAGCGGATTTTGTCCGTTTCCGCGGCGAGAAGGCGAGCCTCAAGTTGCGTGTTCCGATGGATGGCCGCAAGAATTTCATCGGCATCCTCGGCGAAGTCAAGGATGGCGTGTTGCAGTTGGATGTGGAAGGCAAGCAAGTGGCAATCATGCTGTCCAATGTGGACAAGGCCCGCCTGGTGCCGGAGTTTTGAAGCGAGGGGCGGTTACGCCCGGTAAACAGATTAGAGTCGGAGACGGTGATGAATCGTGAAGTGTTGATGTTGGTTGACGCCCTGGCGCGTGAAAAAAACGTGGACAAGGAGGTTGTATTTGGCGCGCTGGAAGCGGCGCTGGCCTCTGCCACCAAGAAGCGTTTTGCCGAGGAGGCGGATGTGCGCGTGAGCATAGACCGCGAGACGGGAGATTATTCCTCTTTCCGCCGCTGGCAGGTGATGGACGACGAGACCTTTGAGACCCCGGATTTGCATATCAAGCTGGCCGAGGCGCAAAAAAACAATCCGGACATTCAACTGGAAGAGTTCATCGAAGAGCCGCTGGAATCGGTTGATTTCGGGCGCATCGATGCGCAGGCCGCCAAGCAGGTGATATTCCAGAAGATCCGCGATGCCGAGCGCGAGCAGATTTTGAGCGACTTCATGGCGCGCAAGGATCACCTGGTCACCGGCGCCATCAAGCGCATGGAGCGGGGCAATGCCATCGTCGAGTTCGGCAAGATCGAGGCGCTGCTGCCGCGCGACCAGATGATACCCAAGGAAAACCTGCGCGTGGGCGACCGCGTGCGCGCCTACCTGTTGCGCGTGGACCGATCCCTGCGCGGACCGCAAATCGTTCTTTCCCGCATCACCCCGGAATTCTTGGTCAAGCTGTTCGAGCTGGAAGTCCCGGAGATCGAAGAAGGCCTGCTGGAAATCGTCAGCGCAGCGCGCGACCCCGGCTCGCGTGCCAAGATTGCGGTGCGCTCGCATGACGCGCGCCTGGACCCCATTGGCACCTGCGTCGGCATGCGCGGCTCGCGCGTGCAGGCGGTGACCAACGAGCTGGCCGGCGAGCGTGTCGACATCATCCTGTGGTCGGAAGACCCGGCCACCGGCGTGATCAATGCGCTGGCCCCGGCGGAGGTGACCAGCATCGTGGTTGATGAAGACAAGCACAGCATGGATGTGGTGGTTGAAGAAGAAAACCTGGCACAGGCCATCGGCCGCAACGGACAAAACGTGCGTCTGGCCAGCGAACTGACCGGCTGGGAACTCAACATCATGACGGTCGAGGAATCCAGCCAGAAGAACGAGCAGGAATTCGCCAAGGTGCGCGACCTGTTCATGTCCAAGCTCGACGTGGACGAGGAGGTGGCCGACATCCTGGTGCAGGAGGGCTTCAATACCCTGGAAGAGGTGGCCTATGTGCCGCTCGAGGAAATGCTGGAGATCGAGGCGCTGGATGAGGCGACGGTCAACGAGTTGCGCAGCCGTGCACGCAATGCCCTGCTGACCCAGGCCATTGCCAACGAGGAGCAGGTGGAGCACAACATCGAGGATTTGCTCAAGATCGAGGGCATGGACGAGGCAACTGCCCGCACACTGGCGGGCAATGGGGTGGGCACACAGGAGGCGTTGGCCGACCTGGCTGTGGACGAGCTGGTCGAAATGACCGGCATGGACAGCGAGCGCGCAAACAAACTGATCATGACGGCGCGCGCGCCCTGGTTTGCGTGAGAGCAGAGCGTAGTTATTCTGGATACTGGGTTTAAGAGGTAGCGATGGCAAAAATGAACGTAGCGCTGTTTGCTGGCGAGCTGGGCCTGCCGGTCGAACTGTTGCTGGAACAGTTGCATGCGGCCGGGGTCGCCAAACAGAAGGAGACCGACCCAATTTCCGAGCAGGACAAAGCACAACTGCTGGAACACTTGCGCTCGGCGCATGGTGCGGCCAAGAGCAAGAAGGTCACTTTGACCCGGCGCGAAACCACGGAAATCAAGAAATCGGACAGCACCGGGAAGGCGCGCACCATCCAGGTTGAGGTGCGCAAGAAGCGCGTGGTCGCTCCGTCTGCCGCGAAGGTTGAAGAGGCAGCGCAGCCCGCAGTGGCTGAGGCGCCTGCCGAAAAAGCCGCCAAGGCGGCTGAGAAGGCACCGGCCAAGGTTGCAGGCAAGCCCAGCAAGGTGATAGACGAGCGCGAACTGGCGCTGCGCGAGGAAGAGCAACGCCGCCTCGCCGAGCTGCAGGCGCGCCAGGAAGCGGATGCGCTGGCCAAGAAGGAGCGCGCCAAGCGCAAGGTGGCTGCTGCCGTCGAAGCCGAGAAGAAGCCGGAACCGGAACCGGAACCCAAGCCAGCCGAGGTGGTTGCGCAGCCGGCCGCTCCTGCTGCACAGCCTAATCTTGCGGAAGGCACGTTGCACAAGCCCGCGCCCGGCGACAAGGTGAGCAAGCCCGGTGGTGGCAAGAAGGGCGTAAAGCAGGAAGACAAGAGCAGCCCATGGAGCGAAGCCGGACACAAGAAACGCACCCCCGTTCCCGACAGCCGCCTGGGTGGCGGATGGACGGGCGCGGCGCGCGCGCGCGCGCCGCGCCATAACGACAAGCACGCCAAGCAGGAAACCACAGCGGCACAACACGCTTTCTCGATGCCGACCGAACCGGTGGTGCGCGAAATTGCGGTGCCCGAAACGATCACTGTTGCCGAGCTGGCGCAGAAAATGTCGGTCAAGGCTGCCGAGATCATCAAGAAACTGATGACCATGGGTTCCATGGTGACCATCAACCAGGTGCTTGACCAGGAAACCGCGATGATCGTGGTTGAGGAAATGGGCCACGTCGCCAAGGCGGCCAAGGCCGATGAACCGGATGCCTACCTGGCCGAAGCGGCCGAACAGAAGGATGTGGCGCTGGAAGCGCGTGCCCCTGTGGTTACGGTGATGGGCCACGTCGACCACGGCAAGACCTCGCTGCTCGACTATATCCGCCGCACCCGTGTCGCTTCCGGCGAGGCAGGCGGCATTACCCAGCACATCGGCGCATATCATGTGGATACGCCGCGCGGCATGATTACATTCCTCGATACGCCGGGCCATGAGGCCTTCACCGCGATGCGCGCGCGCGGCGCCAAGGCGACCGACATCGTCATTCTGGTGGTGGCCGCCGACGACGGCGTGATGCCGCAGACCAAGGAAGCCATCCACCATGCCAGGGCGGGCAACGTGCCCATCGTGGTGGCGGTGACCAAAATCGACAAGCCCGAAGCCAATTCGGAACGCGTCAAGCAGGAGCTGGTGGCTGAAGGCGTGGTGCCGGAAGATTGGGGCGGCGATGCCATGTTCGTGGAAGTTTCCTCCAAGTCCGGCCAGGGCATCGACCAGTTGCTGGAAAGCGTGCTGCTGCAGGCCGAGGTGCTGGAGCTGAAAGCGCCGCGTGCGACCCATGCCAAGGGGCTGGTGATCGAAGCACGCCTGGACAAGGGCAAGGGCCCGGTGGCCACGGTGCTGGTGCAAACCGGCACCATGAAGCGCGGCGATGCGGTGCTGGTGGGCGCGGTGTATGGCCGTGTGCGTGCCATGCTGGACGAGACCGGCAAGGCTGTCGCCGAAGCCGGCCCCTCGATCCCGGTCGAAATACAGGGCTTGTCGGAAGTTCCGGATGCCGGCGAAGAACTGATGGTGCTGGCAGATGAAAAGCGCGCGCGTGAAATTGCTTTGTTCCGCCAGGGAAAATACCGCGGCGTGAAGCTGGCCAAGCAGCAGGCAGCCAAGCTGGAGAATATGTTCGAACAGATGGCGGAAGGCGAAGTGCGCACCCTGTCGCTGATCGTCAAGGCTGACGTGCAGGGTTCCGTGGAGGCGATTGCTTCATCGCTGCAGAAGCTTTCCACCAGCGAGGTCAAGGTCAACCTGATACACAGCGGTGTGGGCGGCATTACCGAATCCGACATCAACCTGGCGCTTGCCTCCAAGGCCATCGTCATCGGGTTCAACACCCGGGCGGACGCCGCAGCGCGCAAGCTGGCGGAATCTTCCGGCGTGGACATCCGTTATTACAACATCATCTATGCGATGGTGGATGAGATCAAGGCCGCACTCTCGGGCATGCTGGCGCCGGAGAAGAAGGAAAGCGTCATCGGCATGGTGGAGATACGCCAGGTGTTCCACATCTCCAAGGTGGGCACGGTGGCCGGCTGTTATGTCACGGACGGCATGGTCAAGCGCAATGCGCAGGTGCGCGTGCTGCGCGACAACGTGGTGATCCACACCGGGGAACTCGATTCGCTCAAGCGCTTCAAGGACGACGTCAAGGAAGTAAAGTCGAATTTCGAGTGCGGCCTGTCGCTCAAGGGTTTCAACGACCTGCAAGTGGGCGACATGCTGGAGGTGTTCGAGATCGTTGAAGTGGCGCGCGCCCTGTGAAAAACGACTGCGAAGCGATGATGCTGTGTTGGAAACCGGCTCAAAATGCGCATTTACTACATGTAAAACGCATTCGCGACACGTTACTGGCGAAGCCAGCCGCTTGCGGGAGCGAATGCGGGCCGCACTTCCCGCACTGGAGGGTTTCACCCCACCGTGTCAGCGCGGCGGCTTTTTCGCCGCTTTCCGCCTTGCCTGATCGCTTCTCGTTGCGTTTTTCAATCTCATAAGTCATGGCCAAGGATTACGCCAGGACTGAGCGCGTCGCCGAGCAGATGCAGCGCGAGCTGGCTGAGTTGGTGCGGCTGGAGGTCAAGGACCCGCGCGTGCGCATGGTTACGCTTACCGGGGTCGAGGTGGCGCGCGACTATTCCCATGCCAAGGTGTTCTATACCACGCTGGAAGGCGAAAATTCCAAGGTGCAGCAAGGGCTTGAGCGCGCCAGCGGATTCCTGCGCAGCCAGTTGGCCCATGCCATGAAGCTGCGCGTCATCCCCCAACTGCATTTCGTTTATGACGCCTCTGTCGAGCGCGGCGCGCGACTGTCGAAGCTGATAGACGAAGCCGTCGCTGCCGACGAACAACACCACAAGGATTAGGGCTTGTTAATGCGCATTTCTCGCATGTGGAATTGGCATTGACCGGCCCTGAACCGTCCATGAAACGAGCCTGGCGTGCGCTCGACGGCGTTTTGCTGTTCGACAAGCCACTGCATCTGAGCTCCAACACCGCCCTGCAAAAGGTGCGCCGCCTGTTCCAGGCGGAGAAGGCGGGCCACACCGGCACCCTGGATCCCTTGGCTACCGGGCTGCTGCCCATCTGCTTCGGCGAAGCGACCAAGTTTTCCAATGTGCTTCTGGATGCGAGCAAGGCCTATCGTGCCTGGATACGCCTCGGGCAGCGCACCACTACCGGTGATGCAGAAGGCGAGATCATTGCCGAAAGCCCGGTCAGCGCAGACCAGGCGCAAGTACTGGATGTTTTGCGTCGCCTGACCGGCGAAATCGATCAGTTGCCGCCCATGCATAGCGCCCTGAAGCATCAGGGCAAGCCGCTGTATGAATACATCCGCAAGGGTGAAACCGTGGAGCGCGAACCGCGCCGGGTGACCATACACGAACTGGCGCTGGAGCATTTTGCGGGTAATGAGTTGCGCGTCACCGTGCATTGCAGCAAGGGCACTTATGTGCGTACACTGGCTGAAGACATCGGGCAGCTACTGGGCTGCGGCGCGCATTTGCAAGGACTCAGGCGTCTGGCAACCGGCCCGTTCCGTCTGGAAAATGCGTATACCCTGGAGCAACTCGAAAGCATGGGCCCGGAACAGCGCGATGCCTGTCTGCTGCCGCTGGATTGCATGCTGCAGGACTTTCCCAGGCTGGATCTGGATGCATCCCAGGTGCGGCGCCTGGCCCAAGGGCAGCGGCTGGGGCTGGACACCGGCTTGCCAAACGGGAAAATCAGGCTGCATGGTCCACAAGGGTTTATTGGGCTGGGATTCCTGCAAGGTCGTCGGCTGGCGCCGGAAAGGCTGGTTGCAGCCATAGCCAGAAATGCAGCGGAAAATTCGCTATGAAATAACCCTGTTCCACCTGGTCCAGGCCCCGCCATTTATCAAACTTTCACTTTTCCTAATGCAATATATGGCGTAGTATTAAAATAAAACAAAGGGAAAATAACTAGATATGTACTGGCGCCTGGTCATTTTAGCCTCAACCCTGCTGTTGCAAAGTTGCGCTCTGTTCAAGCAGGAAGAGCCGCCCGAAGCACCTCCTGCGCCGCCGCCTGTCGTTGTCATACCTGAGCCCAAGCGCGCCGCCATGGAGGTGGTTATTCTGGTCAGCGAGGATACGCCAGCTTATAGCAAAGTGGCCAAGGCGCTTTCCATGCAATTGGGGCAGCGCAGCAGCATCCGCTACCTGGGAGGGAGCCAGCTCGAGAATGTCAGGATGCTGGACGCCTATAAGAATGACGAGCGCAAACAGTTTGTCAGCATCGGGTTGAATGCTTCAGTTGCCGCAAAATCGCTGGTAAACAGGCAGGTGATTTTCTGCCAGGTATTCAATTACCAGGATTATGGCCTGCTGACTTCAAGGCACAAAGGGGTCAGCATGATCCCCTCGCTGTCCAAGACCTTTACTGCTTGGCGTGCACTCTCTCCAGCTACTGCGGATGTCGGGGTGATCAGCGGCCCGGGTTTTGAAGGCATGATGCAGGTAGCCAGTTCCGTCGCAAGGAGCCAAGGCATCGCACTGCACTACGAAATTGTCAACTCGGACAAGGAATATCAATATGCCTACAAGCAAATGGCCGACAAAGTGCAGGGATACTGGCTGTTGCCGGATAACCGGGTGCTGAGCGAGAATGTATTGCGCGATGTCATGACATTTAGTGTGCGCAACAGCAAACAGGTGGTGGTGTTCAGTGATGAACTGCTCAATCTCGGGGGCTTGTTCAGCGTCACCAGCGACTACCGGAACATCGTGCAACTGGTGCTGGACCGGCTGGAAAAGGCGCAGGGCAAGGAGGACGTCCCGGGTCCTGATATCGTATATCTCGACCGGGCGATTCTGACTATCAATCCCGTGATGGCGCAAAGGCTGAATCTGGAAATCCCCGAGCACTACAAAAAATATGCCAAGGGCCGATAGTGCATCTACCTTCAGTGAAAAGGCGAAAGCCGTAACCGGCAGGATATACGCCCATTTGGATGGTTTTCGATTCATGAATGTCCTGCGCACCCTTGGCGGAATCGGGCGCATCGGCCAACGCAGCCTGTCCAATCGCATCCTGTTGCTTCAGTTTTTCTGGACGGCCATCATCTACCTGCTGGTCATCGTGACCATCTGGTTTGCAACCAACCTCATAATCGAAAGCAGTGTGCGCCACCAGGGTGAAGGCTGGGTTGCGAAACTGGATGAGCTGGGCATTCCGATTTATGCCACGAACAATCCGGCCCAGCTGAAACAGGCCATCAGCTATTTGCGCAGCTTTCCCGAGATTGCCCAGGCAAAATACCTGGATGAAAACGGAAAAGAGGTTATCGCGGAATATACCCGCAAGGATGGGATGATTTCCGACTTCCCGCAACTGACTGCTGAAGCCTTCAGGAAACTCGTAAAGTCCGAAACAGGACAGAAGCCCATGCTGTTCGAAAAGGGCGGAAATTCCCAGATGCGCATCGTTGCTCCGATCTGGGTCAAGTCGATCTCGAGCGATGGCATGATTGACTATACCCTGGACAGCAAGTCCAGGGAGAAGGTCGAAACCATCGGTTATATCGAGGTCGTACTGGACTACAGCAAGGTGTCCAGCGAACTGAACCGGAATATTTTTTATGCCAGCATGCTCATAGCCGTCATGATGCTGGCTGCAACCTATATCATGCGCATCATGGTGCGCTGGGCGCTCATGCCCCTGTCAGAACTGGAAGAGCCCCTGACGCGCCTGGCCAATGGCGAAACGGATATAACGGTCACTACTTCCGGCGACAGGGAAATCGCCCGTATCGGCACCGCATTGAACACCACTATCAACGCTTTGCGGGAGCGTGACGAGGCGTTGCGCCGGATGGTTGATCACGATGGGCTAACCGGATTGGTGAACCGGGTGTACTTTGCCGAACGGCTGGAACAGGAAGTCAAACGAATATCGCGCAACGGCGGCAGCAGCGCGTTGTTCTTCTTCGACCTTGACCGGTTCAAGAATATCAATGACACCTACGGGCACGCCGCGGGCGACCGGCTGCTGATACAGGTCGCAAAGCAGCTTACTCCGCGGATACGCGAGCACGATGTATTTGCCCGGTACGGCGGGGATGAGTTTACGCTGCTGGCATACAACGTTGATCGCGAGCATGTCCGGGAAATTGCCGATTCCTTCATTGCCCTGATGCGGGAATTCACCTTCTTCGAGGCGGGCGATGCGATCAAGATATATTTCAGCATCGGTGTCACCCTGATCAACAATGCCACCCTTTCGGCCCATGAGTATCTCAAGGAGGCGGACACGGCAGTCCACCAGGCCAAGATGCATGGCCGCAACTGTTTCAGCTTGTTCGATCGCAGCACGCAAAGTGCAGTCGCCGAAACCGGTGTCGGCTGGCACGAGCTTCTGCGCGAGGTGCTGAACAAACGCCAGGTAATCCTTTACTACCAAGCGATAGCCGGCTTGAAAGAACAGCGTGGGGTCATTTACGAGGTTTTGTTGCGTCTGCCCGGCATGGAACAGCGGGGAGAGGAGGAGCAAAAGGTGCTCAGCCCGGGCGCTTTCCTCTCGGCTGCAGAGCGGTTCGGGATGATGCCGGAGTTTGACGGCCTGGTGATTGGCAAGGCAGCGCAAGTGCTGGAGGAGCGGAAGGATTTGCAACTTTCCCTGTCAATAAACTTGTCCGAGCAATTTTTCACCAAGGACGATATTCCTGCCTTCCTGGAATCCATTGTCGATGCGCATCATATCGAACCGAACCGCTTCATTTTCGAGCTTTCGCAAAGCTACATTTCGCGCAATATCGGAAAACTGCAGGAAATTTTGGCTGTGCTCACCTTGGTGGGATACCGTTTCGCGCTTGATGATTTCGGTGCGGATTTTGGCGCTTTCAACTACATCAGGAAGTTTCCGGTGCATTTCCTGAAAATAGACGGCACCCTGATCGAGCGCATCACCACAGACAAAATCGCCAAGGCCACGGTTCGCGCCATCGTGGAGGTCGCATCGGAGTTGCACATGCAGACCATCGCAAAGAGTGTGGCTGACGAGGCCGCAGCCAGTATATTGCACGAACTGGGTGTGGATTACGTACAGGGTAATTACATTTCCCCCCCCGCTGCCCAGTTGAAGTGAAACGCTTTATGTGCCTGGTGCGTAAAATATCATTATAAATCATTGCGATGGAGAAAATTGGCTGGGAATAACCATGTTATTATGATTGTTATTTAAGTTGGGAGCTTGGCGTGCGGGCCGCTGAACTGCATGTGCGATGGCTCTGCCAATGACCGCTTCCGAATAGGCTTGAGCTACACCCCCACTAAAGGGTAAAATACCGCACTTTTTTAGTGGAGAGTGAAGGAATTATGTCTATTACGACAGCGCAGAAGGCGCAGATTGTTACTGATTACCAGCGCGCCAAGGGCGATACGGGTTCTCCTGAAGTCCAGGTCGCATTGATGACTGCGCGCATCAACCACCTGACCGGTCACTTTAAGGAACACGGTAAGGATCACCATTCCCGGCGCGGTCTGCTGCGCCTGGTGAGCCGCCGCCGCAAGCTGCTGGATTACCTCAAGAGCAAGAACGAAGAAAGCTATCGTTCTTTGATCCAGCGCCTGGATCTGCGTAAGTAACAAAATAACGCGGGTCGCAAATGCGACCCGCGTTATTTTTTGCGCCACATAATTATACAATCGGGCGCAGCCGCTCCAAGGGGAAGCGGTGCGCCGGGCAATGCACAGGAGAAACACCTTGAGTCACTATAAGAAAACGATTCCCTACGGCAAACACCAACTGACGCTTGAGACCGGCGAAATCGCCCGCCAGGCCAGCGGCGCGGTGATGGTCAGCCTGGATGATACCGTGGTGCTGGTTACCGTGGTGGGCATGAAAAACGCCAAGCCGGACCAGGACTTTTTCCCGCTGACCGTGGATTACCAGGAACGCACCTATGCCGCAGGCAAGATACCCGGCGGTTTCTTCCGCCGTGAAGGCCGCCCCAGCGAAAAGGAAATCCTGACCTCGCGCCTGATCGACCGCCCGCTGCGTCCGCTGTTTCCTGAAGGGTTCTACAACGAAGTGCAGATCGTCGCCACGGTGATGTCTTCCGATCCCGAGATCGATGCCGACATCCCCTCCATGATAGGCGCATCCGCCGCACTGGCGCTTTCCGGCATACCGTTTGATGGCCCGATAGGCGCAGCGCGCGTGGGTTATCTCAATGGTCAGTATGTGTTGAACCCGACTGCCACCGAACTCAAGGATTCCAAGATGGACCTCGTGGTCGCCGGCACCGCGCAAGCCGTGCTGATGGTCGAATCCGAGGCTCAGGAACTGTCCGAGGACGTGATGCTGGGCGCGGTGGTGTACGGACACGACCAGATGCAGGCGGTGATCCAGGCCATCAACGAAATGGCAGCAGCAGCAGGGCAGGACGACTGGGACTGGACCCCTCCGGCCAAGAACGAAGCGCTTATTGCAAAGCTTGCCGAACTGGCGGAGAAAGACCTGCAAGCCGCCTACTCCGTGCGCGAAAAGCAGGCGCGCACCGCCAAGGTGGATGCGATCCGCGACCGCGTGCTGGAAGCGCTTCTGGCCGGGGATGAATCGCTGCAAAAGAACCACCTCAACGAATTGTTCAGCGCGCTGGAAGCGCGCATCGTGCGCGGCCAGATACTGAACCGCGAGCCGCGCATCGACGGGCGCGACACCCGCACCGTGCGTCCCATCACCATACGCACCGGCGTGCTGCCGCGCACCCACGGTTCCGTGCTGTTCACACGCGGTGAGACACAGGCGCTGGTGGTGGCGACACTGGGTACCGCGCGCGATGCGCAGATCATCGATGCGCTGCAGGGTGAATACCACGACCGCTTCATGCTGCATTACAATTTTCCGCCGTATTCCACCGGTGAAACCGGCCGCGTGGGCTCGCCCAAGCGCCGCGAAATCGGCCATGGCCGCCTGGCCAAGCGCGCGCTGGTCGCGGCACTGCCCACCGAAGAGGAATTCGGCTATGCCATCCGCGTGGTCTCCGAAATCACCGAATCCAACGGCTCCAGCTCCATGGCCTCCGTGTGCGGCGGCTGCCTGTCGCTGATGGATGCGGGCGTCCCGGTAAAGACACACATCGCGGGCATCGCCATGGGCCTGATCAAGGAAGGCAACCGCTTTGCCGTGCTGACCGACATTCTGGGCGACGAAGATCACCTCGGCGACATGGACTTCAAGGTGGCTGGTTCCGAAAACGGCATCACCGCCCTGCAGATGGACATCAAGATCAACGGCATCACCAAGGAGATCATGCACGCCGCGCTGGTACAGGCGCGCGAGGGCCGCATGCATATTCTGGGCATCATGAAGCAGGCCATGCCCATGGTGCGGCCGGACGTATCCATGCATGCGCCGCGCATGATCAAGATGAAGATCAATCCGGACAAGATTCGCGATGTGATCGGCAAGGGCGGCGCAGTGATCCGCGCCATCACCGAAGAAACCGGCACCACCATCGACATCGACGACGACGGCAACGTCACCATCGCCAGCGTCAGCGGCGATGCAGGCATGGCCGCCAAGAAGCGCATCGAGGACATTGTAGCCGAAGTGGAAGTCGGGAAAATCTACGAAGGTCCTGTAGTCAAGTTGCTGGATTTCGGTGCCATCGTCAACATCCTGCCCGGCAAGGACGGCCTGTTGCACATCTCGCAGATTTCCAACGAGCGCATCAACACCGTTGCCGAACACCTGAAGGAAGGTCAGATCGTGCGCGTCAAGGTGCTGGAAGCCGACGAGAAGGGACGTTTGCGCCTGAGCATGAAGGCAATCGCGGCGGAGGAGCATGTTCCCCCCGCAACAGCCGACTGACCTGTGCCAACCGAGTGACAAAGCCCCGCCTGGCGGGGCTTTTGTTTTTGGTGATTCCCTCAAAAGCGCGCTTGGAGGGGGTATTTTGTAAGTATAAATACGTACGTATAAGTAAGTATTTATGGAAACAAAATATAATCTTGCTGATATCGGCGTTAGAATAATACTCATAAAAATTAATTTCTTAAGGGGGAGTCATGAGCAGGAATGCGACCAGAAATGGGCTGGGCTGCCGATGGTTCGGCAAGCCAGGCTTTACGCCGGAATGCGGAAGCATCACTCCTCCTTCTTTCCTTTGGGCATGGGTGTGGTCATGGGCATGAGTATTTCCGAAAAAATATACATCGTGGATGATGATGCGGCGGTAAGGGATTCGCTGCGCATGTTGCTCAAAGCCGACGGCCATGAAGTGGAGACCTATGCGAGTGCGGAAGAATTTCTTGCCGCCTATCAGCAAGGGATGCGGGGCTGCATCATTCTGGACATCAAAATGCCTGGAATGGATGGGCCGGCGCTGCAGGCGGAACTGAATCGCCGCGGGATGCGCTTGCCTTTGATATTCCTTTCCGGACAGGGCACCATTCCCGTGACGGTGAGCACCATCAAGGCGGGTGCGGTGGATTTCCTGACCAAGCCGGTGGATGGCACAGAGCTCCTCGCAAGCGTGCGTGCAGCATTGAAGCAGGACAATTTCCAGCTAGGACAGGATACAGGCCGCTATGCCGTTTCCCCGCGGCTGTCTGCGCTGACTGCGCGCGAGCGGGAAATCATGTTGCTGACCATTGAAGGGCAAACCAGCAAGGAAATCGCCCGGCAGCTTTCCATCAGCTACCGGACTGTGGAAAGCCACCGTGCGCATATTTTGCGAAAAACCGGCGCTTCAAACCTGATAGAGCTCGCACGCATTGCCTCGCAATACGAATCGCCCTAGAATTCCACATACGTTACATGTTGCGCTTCCGGGAGGTCTGGCAGTGCAATCAACCCCGTGAAGGGTAAAGGCGATGCTGGCTTTCCTCAGCTTGGCTTTTCTGTTGTACGGCGGCATGCATTACTATGCCCTGGGCAAGGTGTGGAATGCATTCCCCCATTCGCTGGCGCTAGGCTTGGCTTTGGTGCTATGGGGCATCCTCATGACAGCTTCCCCGCTGGCCACCTGGTATCTGGTGAAACAAAACTGGCATGGTGCCGCAGCGGCGCTTTCCTGGCTGGCTTTTCCCTGGATGGGCTTCCTGTTCCTGTTTTGCAGCATCGCCCTGGTGCTCGACATCATTCACCTGCTGGTGTGGTTGGCGGGCCTGAAGTGGCCTTTGGCCGGTTTGGGGGCGTTGCTGTGTATCGCACTGCCTGCGCTTGTACTGGCGGCCTATGCCTTCCTGGAGGCGCGGCAGATACAGGTTGAAGAGCTGAAGATCACGACGCCCAAGCTGGCTTCGGGCAAGGTGACCATCGCACAGATTTCCGACTTGCACCTGGGCATGATGCTGGGTGATGAATTTTTGGAGCGCGTCATCGGAATCGTGCGCGAGACCAAGCCCGACATTATCGTTGCAACCGGGGATGTCATCGATGGGGAAGGCGACGACCTGGCGGGACTTGCGCCGCATTTTCGCAAGCTCTCGGCTCCCGAGGGTATGTATGCCATCCTTGGCAACCATGAAAGTTTTGCCGGACTGGACAAGTCACTGCACTTTTTTCAGGATGCCGGATTTACCCTGCTGCGCGGGGAATATGTCCCGGTTGGAGGCATCATCCTGGCGGGCGTGGATGACCGGACACTGGGCGCGCGCGTCAGGGAGATGAGCAATGAGGACCGGCTCTCGCTGGCCTTGGCCAGGAAAGACAAGTTTGTTGTGCTGCTGAAACACCAGCCAGTGGTGGGCAACGATATTCCTTTCGATCTGCAACTCTCCGGGCATGCCCATGGCGGGCAGATATTCCCGTTTGGCATCTTTACCCTGCTGGCATACGGAATGCGCGCCGGGCTATACCGCTACGACGATGGACGCATGCTGTACATCAACCGCGGCGCCGGCACCTGGGGGCCGCCCATGCGCCTTTTCGCGCCGCCGGAAATCACCCTGATTACGATTGAGGGTGCGGGGAGAGGGGAACTTCCACGCTAGTGCGTCAGTCAACCCTTTTGTATTTCCGTGCGTTAAGTAAAACACAGCGGAGAGTGCACGATGAAAACCTGCAAGAATTTGATGAGGCTGCTGCTGGGTTGTTTGCTGGTGGCGTCCCTTTCTCTCGGGATGATTGCCGGTGTGCAAGGAGGCGAGGCCGATTCTTATGGATTGGCAAACTCACCGCAGACCGCACGCGCATTCAGCCAGCAGGAGCTTGACCAGATGCTGGCCCCGATTGCGCTCTATCCCGATTCCTTGCTCTCGCAGATCCTGATGGCTTGCACCTACCCGCTTGAAGTGGTCGAGGCGGCGCGCTGGACCCGGGAAAATCCGGGACAATCGGGCGATTCGGCCGTACGCCTGGTTCAACAACGCGATTGGGACCCAAGCGTAAAGTCGCTGGTCGCGTTCCCCCGCATGCTTCAGACCATGGATGAACACCTGGAATGGACCGAGAATCTGGGAGAGGCATTCCTCGCCGATCAGTCCAGGGTCATGGAAACGATCCAGAATTTGCGCCGCAAGGCATATGACGCGGGCAACCTCAGTTCGAATGATCAGGTGCGGGTGGTGACGCAAGACCAGATCATCATCGTAGAGTCCGCCAGTCCGGACATCGTCTACGTTCCATATTACGATCCGATGATCGTCTACGGAGTTTGGTGGTGGTCGGATTATCCACCGTTCTATTGGGCACCCTGGCCCGGATATTTTGTCAGGTCGGGTTTCGCGTGGGGCGCAGGTACGGTCGTGATCTCGGGCTTCTTTTTCGCGAATTGCGACTGGCGCGCGCACAGGGTACGTATCGTCAACGTGAACAATTATTATTACCCCCGATTGGTACCGGGCAGGGATAACGCGACGCACCCTGTGCCGCCAACCCCCGGTTTTTGGCAGCACGATCCAGAACATCGCCGTGGCGTGCAATACCATGATTTGCGGTTGCGCAGCGAATTTGGCAGGGCTAAGGCCACTTCTCCAGCCATGCGCATAGTCCCGGGTATGCACCAGCCGCCGAGCGGGCTGTCTGCTCCCGGGGAGCATGGACAGGCAACCGGCGCAGGTGCAAGCCCTGCTACACCGCGCCAGCGGCCCCCAGCCAGCCCGGAAATGCGTGATCACCCCGAAATGCGTGATCATCCGGATACTCGCATGCCGCCTAAGCGCCAGGATCAAGCTGTACCTGGGACATTCAGGGAGCCTGGCGGGGTAAGTGGGAGTGGTCGGTCCGGGGCGCCCCCTGTCCGGCAGAGCGTTCCGGCGACCCCTCAAGTTTCCCCGGCCCAGTCCGTCAAGCCGCCTGCGCATGAAGAGCGCCGACACGAGGGGCGCGGAGAACCTCGTGTGCAGGAATCCAAGCCGCATGGGGATGAAGGTTCTGGTGGCAATATTCGCAATCAGGGCGGCGGCTCCGAGCAGAGGCGCTATGACAGGTAACTTGCAGTAGACCCCAAACCCGGACCTGCCTGCGTGAGCTCAGCTCACTCTTCACATGTGAATTTACGCTCCCGTTTGTCCAATCTGGGCATTCATTTACACCCCCAAAATTACGCGCGTAATGACAGTACAGCATCTACTTATTTTGACGTATTGCACCTGTCACTCCCGTGGGTTATGGTGAGACAAAATTTTCATCCTCAAATGAACATGACGTCTGCGACCGTTGAAAGACGAATGCCGAGGGAATTTCAGCATGAAATTGCTTCATCGCACAAACGAGGGCAATGAGAGCATTGGGATAAGCTATTTCCTTATAAAGTCGTTACCTCTTAAGTCGCCCGCGTTTATATTCCTCGTCATTGCCTTGACCGTGTTCGCCGCGGAGGCATCGGTGATGCTGCTGCTCCATTTCCTGCCCAAGGTCTCCTTCCAGGAGGAGGCGTTCGTGGATGCCACGCTGCTGGTTATCATCATTTCGCCAGCGCTTTATTTCTATCTATTTCGTCCCATGGTTACACAAATCAGTGCACGCCAAAATAGCGAGCAGCGCTTTAGAACCCTGGCGGATGCGGCTTTCGAAGGGGTGGCCATTACTGCGCAGGGCGAGTTGCTGGATATAAATGACCAACTGACACGCATGCTGGGATACGAACCGCATGAGCTGATCGGGCAGCAATTGACCAACTTTATTCCTCAGGAGGACAGGGACAGGGTGATAGCCAAGATCAAGACCGGATCAGAGGAGCAAATCGAGCATGAAATGCTGTGCAAGGACGGTTCGCGCATTAATGTTGAGTGCCATTGGCAGTCCATGAAACAGCAAGGAATTCCCATCAATCTTGTAGCTATACGCGACATCACTGAACATAAGAGGATGGATGCGATCATAACCAGGCAAGCCAATTACGATTCCCTGACTGGACTATCCAACCGGCGCATGTTTCGTGACCTGCTGGAACAGGAAATAAAGAAAGCTCACCGTTCCAGGCACAACCTGGCGTTGATGTTTATCGACCTGGACAGATTCAAGGACGTGAACGACAAGCTCGGACACCATGTCGGCGACAAATTGCTGGTGCAGGCCGCCAAGCGCATTGTCGCCTGCGTGCGCGAAACGGATACGGTTTCGCGTCTCGGGGGCGACGAATTTACCGTGATCCTGTCCGAAATGACGGACGTCAACCATATCGAGAACGTTGCCCACGCCATCATACAATCCCTCAGCCAGCCCTATGAGCTGGGTGAGGAAGGAATCTTTATTTCCGCCAGCATAGGCATCACCATCTATCCGACCGATGCCACCAACCCAGACGATTTGTTACGGAATGCCGACCAGGCGATGTATTCATCCAAAAGTGAAGGGCGCAACTGCTTCCACTTTTTTACCGGAGAAATGCAGGAGGCTACCCGTAAACGCCATCAGTTGGCCAAGGACCTGTACAGTGCAATGGAAGGAGACCAGTTTCAGGTCTACTTCCAGCCCATCGTGGATCTCAGGAGCGGCGGACTATTCAAGGCCGAGGCGCTGTTACGCTGGCAGCACCCGGTGCGGGGCATGATCAGCCCCGCTGAGTTCATCCCGGTCGCGGAGGATATTGGGATCATCGATGAAATCAGTGACTGGGTGTTCAAGGAATCACTGGAGCAGGGAAAGCGCTGGACCAAACTTACTGGTCAATCATTCCGGGTGGGCGTGAACATATCGCCGGTGCAATTCAGGGCGAAAAACAATAAGTGGATAAAACAGATAAATGCAACCAAATTGATGGGTGCAGGTGTCTCGATAGAAATTACGGAGGGAACACTGCTCAATGATCGTCCCGAGATAGTCGAGTCGCTGCATGCCGTCCATGAGGCAGGCGTGGAGGTGGCGATCGACGATTTCGGCACCGGCCATTCATCCTTGTCCTACCTGCAAAAGTTCAAAATCGACTACCTCAAAATCGACCAGTCGTTCACCCGCAACCTGACGACGGATTCAACCGAGCTGGCGCTAACCGAGGCCATCATAGCCATGGCGCACAAACTCGGCATGAAGGTCATCGCCGAAGGAATTGAGTCAGCCGCGCAACGCGATTTACTGGCGGCGGCAGGTTGCGATTTCGGCCAAGGGTACCTATTTTCCCGGCCAGTTCCTGGCAAGGAATTTGAGAAGTTGCTGCAAACAGGCATGATCCCGAACCGGCCCCAGCGGTAGCTCACCCTTCTGGACTATCCTTCCTAGCGGGTAATCGCGGCGTAGAGCTGCGGCAAGCGGTCCGGCAGGCGCTCTACATGGTCCACCACCATGTAATTCCGCACGCCAAAAATGCGAGTGACATATTGATCAGCGCAGGGGTCGAGGCTGATGCAATAGGGGATGATGCCTTCGCTCCTGGCTTCGTCCACTGAGCGCTTGGTGTCGAAGCGCAGGTATCTCGGGTCGCGTTCGTCAATGTCAGCCGGTTCCCCATCGGTGATGACCAGCAGCAATTTCTTGAGCGAGTTCTGTTTCTTGAGATGGCGGGTGGCGTGGCGTATCGCCGTGCCCATGCGCGTGGAGAGCTGTCCGGTCATGCCGGCCAGCCTGGCCTTGGATGCCTCGTCATAGTGCTGGCTGAAATCCTTGAGCCGGTAATACGCAACTTCGTGCCGCCCGTTCGAGCAGAATCCGTGTATCGCAAATGGGTCACCGACCCTTTGGATCGCCTCGGCCAGCAGTGCGGTGGCCTGCCGCGTCAGGTCGAGCACGGTGTGGTCGTGCCCGGCAACCCGGTTATTGGTGGACTGGGACAGGTCAAGCAACACCATCACCACAATGTCACGCGATTTGCGCGTATTGCGCATCATCACGCGCGGGGATGGCTCGATGCCTGCCTGATAGTCGATCAGGCTTTCCAGCGCCAGGTTGAGGTCGATCTCGTCGCCGTCTATCAGGCGGCGGATGCGCAGTACGCCCTGAGGGTGCATTGCGTCCAGCAGGTAGCGCATCTGTCCGATGATGTGGCGATGTTGCAGCGCAATGTCGTCTATGATTGCCGGATTGCCCTGCTGTGCTGTCTTTTCCAGCACCGCCGACCAGGCCGGGCGTTCCTGCCGGGTCTGGTAGTCCCATTCGGGATAATAGATGGGAACCTCGGGTTGTTCCTTGCGCGCCACCACCGATATGGCGCCTTCATCCCATTGGGCGTCAGGAGCATGGGTAAAATCCTCGACCTGCTGCACGACATTGCCCGACATTTCCCTGTCCGCCTTGATCACCTGATCCGGCGTGTCGTAGCTGACGGTGAGCCGCCATTTGCGCCTGGTTTCCCTGAAGTCCCACAGGCAATAATTGTCGTCGCGGTAGCGTGCGGACAACACGGCCTCGCGCGGATGGAAATCCAGGCGCTTGACGGAGAACGCTTGCGCCAGCTCCATGCCGATATTCCAGGAAACCTGGTGATTTTCCAGCCTGTCCCGAGCGCTGGAAAATCGCTCGCGTCCCAGGGTGATCCACGGGTCGGGGTCGGCATAATCTTCGTCGAGCAGGGCGCGCGCCAGGCGGTTCAGGTATTCGCCCGCCGTCCTCGATTGCTCCGGAGTTGCGGTGTGGAATTGCCCCCAAAGGTTTTTCAGCCCGGAGTAGCGGCGCATCGCCAGCGCCTCGACGCGCGCATCCTCGATCAGGCCGATCAGCGCGATTGGCAATGGTTTGAGCTTCCTGGCCGAAAACGGCTCCTGCCTGTGATGCACCAGATGCGCGGCGCAGTGTGCAGCAGCGGCGCGGTAAAACGCCATGCCATCTATCCCTTCATGTGCGGCGCAGGCATCGGGCAAATACATCGCCTGGCTTTCGATATAGGGCCTGAGGCCGATGCGCGACTTGATCTCGGCGGCGGAAGCCGGGCGGATGGGGAATTCCTGTGCCCAGAGCGCGCGCAGGTACAGGGCGATGCGCCGCTGCACGTCCATGAGGTGCGTCAGTTCGGATGCTTCGTGCGCCCAGACGGAGCCTTGCAGGTGGGTGTAACCTGAGCGGCGCAGGAAAGAGAATAACTTGAGCGGCATGGCGGAAAATTCACACTAAGCATGCATTGCAGACCGACAGGATATGATGATAACTCCATTCGCCCCGGGATTGGGAAGACAATTATTGTCAAACGGCAGCATCAAGCATTCGGGACAGATCGCAATTTCCAGCGCCCTTGATGGGCGCGGATGCGGTGCGATTATCGAGAAGCTAATGCCCTCCGCCCCGGCTCGCGACGAAGGGAGGCCTTGCCAGCCAGACGATGGGAGTCAGCGAGATCATCAGGGCCGCTGCGATGAGCTGGAGCTGGTCGGTGGCGAGCGTGTATGACTGGACGTTGATCATTTGCTCAAGGTAGGCGTTGGCCGTGTCGTCCGGCATGCCAAGCTCGCGCAGGCGGTCCAGGTATCCGCCCAGTGCCCGATTATAGGTGTGGATGTTTTCCATCAGGACGGCGTGCGATGCAGCGGCGTGGCTGGTCCATAGCCAGGTGGCGATCGCGGTGCCGAAGCTTGCCCCCAGGTTGCGCATGAAGTTGGTCAGGCCCGAGGCGGCCGCCACTTTATCTGGGGGCAAGCCGGACAGGCTGATGGTCACCAGCGGCAGGAAGAAACAGCTGATGCCTACGCCCATGAGCAGGCGCGTCAGCGCCACCGTCCAGTAATCCACGTCCGGGGTGAAGTGTGCTCCCCAATAGCCCACCAGGGCAAAGACGAAGAAGCCGAAGGTGGTGATGGCCCGCGCATCCACGCGGTTGATGTTGGCCCCGATGATGGGGCCGAGCACAAAGGCCAGTACGCCCGCAAAGGCCACGGTCTTGCCCGCCCAGAACGACGTGTAGCCCTGGTAGGTCTGCAGCCATAACGGAATGATCACGACCACCGCGAAGAACGCCATGGCCCCGAACAGCAGGCACACTGCGCCGACCAGGAAATTGCGCCCCCTGAAAAGGCGCAGGTCCACCAAGGGAGCTGGCTCGCCCCATTCCCACACCAGAAACATCACCAGCGCGACAGCGGCGGATATGGCCAGGGCCACGATGGTGGAGGAATTGAACCAGTCCAGTTCGTTGCCTTTATCCAGCAGGATCTGCAGCGAGCCTATGCCGATGATCAGCAGCACCAACCCGGCCAGGTCTACCTTCTGCCGGCGTTTTTCCGGCAGGATCGCGTCGCGCCCAGCCAGCAACACGACGACCGAAATGCCGACCAGCAGGCCCACCGGCAGGTTCACCAGGAATATCCAGTGCCAGGATACGTTGTCCGTCAGCCAGCCGCCCGACAGCGGCCCGGCAATGGGCGCAATCACCGTGGTCATGGCCCAGATGCCTAACGCCAGGCCGCGCAGGTGAGGGGGGTAGATGGTGGTGAGCAGGGTTTGCGAGAGCGGGATCATGGATGCCCCGAAAATGCCTTGCATCACCCGGGAGGCAAGCAGCATGGCAAACGTGACCGAGCTGGCGCAGAAAAGCGATGCCAGGGTGAACAGCAAGGTGGCAGAGACGAACACGCGCACTTCGCCAAAGCGCCCGGCGAGGAAGCCGGCAAGCGGCAGCATGATGGCCTCGGCCACTGAATAGGACGTGATGATCCAGGTCGCCTGGGTGGGCGTGACCGCGAAAGCCCCGGCCATGGTGGGCACCGCCACATTGACTATGGTCAGGTCCAGCACGTTCATGAACGAACCCAGCCCGAGCATCAGGGTAGCGGCCGCCAGCTTCAGGCCGCTCAACGGAGGTGGCCGTGATGCGTTCATCGCGGACGGCGCTGGGCTCATTTTGAATGAGGCGGGCTGGATTGCGGCGCGCGCTTGCCTGCCAGGTTGTCGGCGATGATTTGCGCAACCAGCGCATCTGCGGACAGCAGGTCGTTGGCATACACCGTGGTGGCGGCAATGACCGTGGTATTGGGCAGCTGCGTCAGCGCCTGTCCGCTGCGGTCATGCGTGTCTATGGTGACATACATGGAGAGTCCGATGCGCAGCGGGTGCGCCTGCAGTTCCTTGGCGTCCAGCGCAATGCGCACCGGCACGCGCTGCACGATTTTCACCCAGTTGCCGGTGGCATTCTGCGGCGGGAGCAGGGCAAAGGCCGAGCCTGTGCCCGGCGTCAGCCCCAGCACCCTGCCATGGAACACCACACCGCTGCCGTAGAAATCAGAAACCAGTTCGGCGGGCTGCCCGATGCGCACATCCGGCAGCTCGGTCTCCTTGAAATTCGCATCCAGCCACACCTTGTCCAGCGGCACGATGGCCATCAGCGTATCCCCGGGCTTGACCCGCTCGCCCACCTGCACGGCGCGCCGTGCGACCTGCCCGCCGGTGGGCGCCAGGACCTTGGTGCGCTGCAGCGCAAGCTTGGCCTGGCGCACCTGGGTGGCGGCGGAACGCACATCCGGATGGTCTTCCAGCACGGTGTGGTCCACACGCGCACGTGAGACCGCAGCCTGCTCCAGGGTTTCAGCAATCGCCGCCCGGCCGCCCTGCACCGCACTCCACGCCGCATCTCGCTGGGCCAGCGCCGCGTCGCGCGCAGTCTGGGCGATCTGCAGGGTTTCCGCAGAAACGAAATGTTGTTTGACCAACTCCGCGCGGCGCTTGAGCTCAGACTCTGCCTGCGCCAGTGCAGTATCGGCCTTCGTCAGCTCGGCCTCGGCCATGGCCAGGTCGGCGCGGCGGCGCTCTATCAGGGGCAGGTTTTCGCGGCTGATCGCATACAGGCCGCGTACCTCGCGCACCGTCCTTGCCAGGGAGGCTGTGGCAGCATCGAGGGTGAGGCGCGCATCGGAGTCATCCAGTTGCACCAGCAACTGGCCTTCGCTGACCGCCTGCGTCGTGTCGCCATAAATCGATACCACGGTGCCGCTGGTCAGCGGTGTTACCATGACGACATCGCCGCCCACGTAGGCGTCGTCGGTCGTGGTGCGCCACTGGCCAACCAGCCACCACCACCCCGCAAATGCAATCAGGGCAACTACGACTACCGCGGCTATCGTCAGCAGTATGGCTCGCCGCTTGCCCGGTGCTGGCGCTGCAGTGCTCTGGTCGTTCATATCGATTTCGCCAGGCAATAAGTTGGTTTGACCACTGACCATGGCACTTGCTGCCGCCGTCAGCGGATTGTCCAGACCCTCGAGGAGTCCCGGCAGCGCCCGAGGCGCCGCGCGTTTCAGTATGTCATTCGATGGCGGACAGCTCAATACGTGTAAACATGTAATGTGCTCAAGGTGTGTGGCTGACTGAGCGGGCGCGCGGAGCAAGTGGTACCCAAGCCCATATTACATGCGCATTGCATAACTTCCCTTACCTAATTGCCTTAATTGACTTGCGGGCGATGCCGTAATCTAATCATCGTTGAATTAAGCTGTTTCGCAATCTTCAATTTCCAGTTTCATTGGTCAGAAGTTTTGGCTCGCCGCCGGGCGAAGGCTCGCATTTTGGCCGAGTTCCACGCAGGCTAAACATGGCTAATCTGGTCCAGGCGGAAGCGGGTGAGATTATCCGACTGGTCACGAGATAAAAGAGAGAGGTGAAAGAGATGCTGCCGCAGCCCACATTGCTTAGTGAAATCGATCTCACGCCGGTACCCGGCAAGAAATATCTCAATATCGAGCGCGAATGGCGCGAGGAATTCATCTATTTCCTGATGGTTGACCGGTTCCACGACGATGCCCGGCGTGAGCCGGTGCTGGGACCCAATCGCTGCAAAGGCGTGGCCGCGACCGACAACGAATTCTATGGCGGCAAGCTCAAGGGTATTACGCAGAACCTCGACTACATCGCCGGGCTGGGTTGCACCGCAATCTGGCTCACGCCAGTGTTCGTGAATAACGCCGGCGCGTACCACGGCTACAACATCAACAATTACCTCGACATCGACTCGCATTTCGGAACCAAACAGGACCTGATCGACCTGGTGGATTCGGCCCACAACTATCGGAAGGATGGTCAGCCGCATCCAATTCGCATCATCCTCGATGTCGTCATCAACCACTCGGGCGACAACTGGGCCTATCCGGGCGGAAATCCCTACAGATATTGCAATGACCAGCAGTTTCCGTTCGGCTATTGGAGAGATGCCAATAAGCCAATCCCAAAGGAGCTGCAAAATCCCGATTTTTACCATCGAAGAGGGGACATGCAGGACTACGACAACCCGCCCGAAAACCAGGACGGGGACATGGTGGGCCTCAAGGATTTTGCCAACGATGACAACCAGGTCGGATCGGAGGTCATCAACGCGCTGATCAAGATCCACTCCTACTGGATCAGGGAGACTGACGTGGATGGCTTCCGCGTTGATGCCATCAAGCACATGGGCGCCCTTGCTTGTTCCCGCTTTTGCTCCGGCATTCGCGAGTATGCCTACGGGCTCGGCAAGCGCCGCTTTTTCCTGTTCGGCGAGCTGGCGGTGCCGAACGATGACATCGTGGATCGCTATATCGGTCCCAACACCTCGCGTAGCGACGACCAGACGGTATTTTTTGGCATCGACTCCGTGCTCGACTTCCCGCTAGCGGAAGGAAAATATGCCGACCCCAACCACAGCCCGTTGCGCGATGTGCTCAAAGGCTACGCTAGTCCGCAAACACTGTTCAACCGGCTCGAAGCCCAGCGCCAGCGCGCATTGAACCGCGGCGAGATCGGCCGTTACCTGGTTACCTTCGTCGATAACCATGATTCATTCTGGCAGCCCTCCGGACGCATAGGTGCTGGCCCCGCACCGGACGCGCAGATAGTGGGCGCCATCGGCTTCCTGCTCTGCGCGCTGGGCACGCCATGCCTCTACTATGGAACCGAACAGGGCTTTGAGGGACAGGGGGGCGATAACAGCATGCGTGAGGCAATGTTCGACAAAGCCACGCCAGGCCGCAACCTGCTCAACACGGACTGCCAGATATACCGGTTCATCGCCGCAATCGCCCAGGTGATGCGCAGCACTGCAGAACTGCGTTTCGGAAGAATGTATTATCGCCAAATATCGGGTGATGGCGAGAACTTCGGCTTTCCCTACGGCACCAGCTATACCCTGGCATTCTCCCGCATACTATGGGGTTCAGAGGTATTGATCGCCTACAACGTCTCCAACCAGGAACGCAGCGATTGCATCATCGTCGATGCCTCGTTCCACGGCGAGAAAGGCAGCACAGTGAAGTATCTCTATGGCGGTGTAGGCAGCGTGCCCGTGCAGCCAGCGTCGTCCGGTGCGCGTTATGTTCAACTCAATCTTGCACCGCATCAGTTCGTGATCCTGCGGTAATTTTGCGCATTGCAGAACGCCCAGGCTCTTTACTTCAGCCGTGGCATGAGCCCGCGTCCCGGTTTATGGCAACTGGTAGCCGTACTTTGCAAAAATGGCGCGCGCTTTGGGCGAGAACAGAAAATCCACAAACTTGCGCGCCGCCTCACTCTGTGAGCCGTGCTTTAATACCACCACGCCTTGGGCAATGGGATCGTAGTTTCCCCTTGGCACTTCCACCCACTTGCCCTTGCCCGCCATTTCCGGTGCAACCACCAGAGACTTGGCGACGAATGCGATGTCTGCCGCGCCCGAATCGGCGAACTGCAGGGTCTGGGAGATGTTTTCGCCATAGACCAGCCTCGGAGCGACTGCCTGGTCCAGCCCGGCCTTCTCCAGCGCCTGGATTGCTGCACGCCCATACGGAGCCAGCTTTGGGTTGGCGATGGCGACTTTCTGCACGGAGGCATCATTTACGACCGCCACGCCCTTGCTTAAGTCGATGCCTTTTTTAGTCCATAGCACCAGTACGCCATAGGCATACACCTGCGGCGCGCGGGTTGCCAGATTTTCCTTGCACAGCGCATCTGGTGATTCGGTATCTGCAGAAAGAAAGACATCGAACGGCGCGCCGCTCTTCACTTGCGAGACGATTTTGCCGGATGCACCAAACACGCCCTGCACCTCGATCCCGGTCTCCTTCTTGAACTCCGTAGCAAGATCATCGAAGGCGTATTTCACGTTCGCTGCGACCGCAACCGTGAGCGGCTCTGCCTCTGCATTCTGCAGCAACAGGAAAAAGCAGGCGGCAAGGCCAATAAACTTGAGTAACGATTTGAAGTTGTTCATTACTGCTCCCTTTATCAACAATGGCCGGCCACATCGGCGCTTATTTAATACGAAAACGAACTCGAATGGGAAAAATGTTAGACACGACTGGCCCTGACTGTCTCGTCCACACTCCCTCAAAACAAAAAAGGACATCCATAGGGATGTCCTTTTATATTTGGCGGAGAGGGCGGGATTCGAACCCGCGGTGGGCTATTAACCCACACACGCTTTCCAGGCGTGCGACTTAAACCGCTCATCCACCTCTCCGAAGGGCGCGCAGGATAAACCAGAAAGCGGTTTGCCGCAACCGGATTTATGCCTGGAAATGGTCTTTCCAGTGGCGGAGCGCTGCAAACACCGGCAAATCGCCTTCTCCCACGAGGCTGCCGGCCTGTTGCGCTGCCCGGATGATTGCCGGTTCGCGGCAGCGCAGGAAGGGGTTGGTGGCCTTTTCCAGGCCTATGGTGGAGGGCAGGGTGGGTTTGCCCGCCGCGCGCAGGATGTGCGCCTCGGCGGCGCGTTGCCGCAACCGGGCGTTTTCAGGTTCGCAGACCAGCGCAAAGCGGATGTTGGCTTCGGTGTATTCGTGCGCGCAATAGACCAGGGTGTCATCCGGCAGGGCGGCCAGGCGCTGCAGGGCCCGGTGCAGTTGTTCCGCCGTTCCTTCAAATATCCTGCCGCATCCGCAGCCGAACAGGGTGTCGCCGCAAAAGACCCCGTAATTTTCAGGCAAAAGATAGGCAATATGCCCGCGCGTATGGCCGCGGATGTCGAGCACTTTCAGGGAGATGCCCAGCTCCGCCAGGTCTACTGTATCCCCTTCGGCAAGCGCACGAGTGGTGCCCGGAATATTTTCGGCGTGGGGGGCATACACCGGGACGTTGTATACTGCGCATAATTCGGAGATGCCGCCGGTGTGGTCGCCATGATGGTGGGTGCATAAAATGGCGGCAAGGTTGAGTTGCCGGGCTTTCAGCCACGATAAAACTGGCGCAGCCTCGCCCGGATCGACCACAGCGGCGTGCTGCCGGTTGTGCAGCGCCCAGATGTAGTTGTCGCGCAGCGCGGGAATGGGAAAGATGTCGAGCATGCGTTTATTGTCAGTGCACCAAATTATGCGTTTATGACAGCCAATAATACACTCGCCGGATGGCTGCAAACCACACATGGCAAATATTTGCTGGAGCGCGAACAGGCCCTGTATGACCAGGCGGTGGCGGATATATTCGGCTTCCATGCCATGCAACTGGGCCTGCCGGAGCTTGACTTGCTGCGTGCCAGCCGCATCCCGCTGCGATTAGCGGCGGGGAGCGAACCGGGGGCGCAGGTTTTGGCTTGCCCGGACGAATTGCCGTTCGATACCGGCAGCATGGACCTGGTGCTGCTGCCGCATGTGCTGGAATTCAGCGAGCACCCCCACCATATATTGCGCGAGGTGGAGCGCATCATGATGCCGGGCGGTTATGTCCTGCTCACCGGCTTTAACCCGCGTAGTTTGTGGGGGATTTGGCAGAAACTGGGGCCGAAATCCCAGTACCCTTGGTGCGGCAAATTCATCACGCTGCCGCGCATCAAGGATTGGCTGGAACTGCTCGGCCTGGAGGTGGTGGGCGGGCGCTTTGCCTGTTATGCTCCGCCGATCGCGCGTTCCAGCGTGCTCAACCGCCTGAAATTCCTGGAGCCGGCGGGGGACCGCTGGTGGGCGGTGTGCGGCGGCGTGTATTTCCTGCAGGCGATCAAGCGCGTGCCCGGGGTGCGCCCGATCAAGCCGCAATGGAACGGGCGGCTGGTGGGCAACCTGTTGCCGGTACGGCCCAAGCTGAACAGCGACGCCACCCAGCCCGCCAAGACCGATTTGCAATGAACAAAAGCTTATGAACGAAGAAGCAGTGGAAATCTTCACCGATGGTGCCTGCAAGGGCAATCCTGGGGTGGGTGGCTGGGGTGCGCTGTTGCAGCTCGGCGGCAAGGAACGCGAACTGTGCGGCGGCGAAATGCTGACCACCAACAACCGCATGGAGCTGCTGGCAGCTATCCGCGCGCTGGAAGCCCTGAAACGCCCGTGCCGGGTGATCCTGCATACCGATTCGAAATACGTGCAGCAGGGAATTTCGGAATGGGTGCATAATTGGAAACGGCGCGGCTGGAAGACTGCCGACAAAAAGCCGGTGAAAAATGAGGACTTGTGGCGCCAGCTGGACGATCTGGCAGGCAGGCATCATGTGCAGTGGGTCTGGGTCAAGGGACATGCGGGGCACCACGGCAACGAGCGCGCCGACCAGTTGGCCAACCGCGGGATAGAACAGCTTTTGGATGGGCGGCACTGAATGAGGCAAATCGTACTGGATACCGAAACCACGGGCCTGGACCCCAGGCAGGGGCATCGCATCATCGAAGTGGCCGCCATCGAACTGAATGGGCGGAACGTTTCGGACCGCAGCTTCCACCGCTATATCAACCCGGAGCGCGAAATAGACGCGGGCGCGGCAGAAGTGCATGGCTTGACCCTGGAACGCTTGCAGGATGAGGCGAAATTCGCCGAGATAGCCCCGGCCCTGCTGGAATTCATCGCTGGCGCTGAGCTGATCATCCACAATGCACCTTTCGACGTCGGCTTTCTCAACAAGGAACTGGAGCTGGCAGGCCTGCCGGCGCTGGCCAGCCATTGCCCTTCCGTGATCGACACCCTGAAACTTGCCAAGGAACTTCATCCCGGCAAGAAGAACAATCTCGATGCGCTGTGCGACCGCTACCAGGTGGACAATTCCCGTCGCACCCTGCACGGCGCGTTGCTGGATACCGAGCTTCTGGCCGAAGTTTATCTGGCGATGACGCGCGGGCAGGACAGCCTGCTGGACGATGGCGGCGACGACAGCGTCGAGCGCGCAGAAGCACAGGCCGCCAATGCGCTGCGTGCCCCGTTGCGCGTGTTATTGCCCACGGTTGAGGAACTGGCGGCGCATGTGCAGCAACTGGAAGACATCGCCAAGGCCAGCAAAGGCGCCTGCCTGTGGAAAGAGCTGGAGATGCCAGCGGAGCCGCAGCCTTGAGACCCGGCTTGGTCAAACGCGTCCTGTTGCCTTCCACGGCGCTTGCGCTGCTGTCCTATGCCTTGATATGTGCCTATTTGTACCAGGAACAGCGGCACGAGATTTTCCAGCCCACCACCCTGATGCAAACCACGCCAGACCGCCTCGGCATGAAATATGAGGTCGTGCGCATTCCCTCGGGCAGCGGCAGCGAGCAAGGCGAGCTTTATTGCTGGTGGATACCCGCAGAGCAGCCCAATGCGCCCACCTTCCTCTACCTGCATGGCAACGACAAGAACATCAGCCAGACCCATGATATTGCCAACGCGAAGCGGCTGCACGACATGGGTTACAGCGTGCTGATGATCGATTATCGCGGCTACGGGAAGAGCACGGGAGGCGAGCCCAGCGAGCCCAAGGTGTATGAAGATGCCGAAGCGGCCTGGAACTATCTGGCAAAGCGTGTTGGCACATTGCATTCCAACCTGTTTATCTATGGCCATTCTCTGGGTGGAGCAATCGCCATCGAGCTTGCCACCCACCACCCGGAAGCATCCGGGCTGATAGCCGAAAGCACATTCACCAGCATGAAGGCCATGGTCAGGCGCGAATACAAATACATTCCCGTGAACTGGCTGTTGACTGAGCGCTTTGATTCGCTGCACAAAGTAGAAAAACTGAAAATTCCCGTGCTGTATATACACGGCACCATGGATCCGCTGATACCCCACCGCATGAGCGAAAAGCTATTCGAAAAATCGCCGCAGCCCAAGTTCCTGAAGTTGATCGAGGGTGGCGAGCACGGCAACAGCGCCGTCATGGGCTGGGTCGAATACCGCGATACTTTCAATGCGTTCGTAAAGAAGTTTTCACATTGAAGTCCGATAACTCGTTGAAGCACGAAAACCGGGATGTATTGATCATAGGCGCAGGCGCGGCGGGCATGATGTGCGCCCTTACCGCGGCGCAGCGCGGACGGTCTGTAATGCTGCTCGACCATTACGGCAAGCTGGCGGAAAAAATCCGCATCTCCGGCGGCGGGCGCTGCAACTTCACCAACCTCAATGCGAAGCCGGAGAATTATCTTTCCGCCAACCCGCATTTCTGCCGCTCCGCGCTGGCGCGCTACACCCCCCAGCATTTCATCGCGCTTCTGGAGAAGCACCGCATCGGCTATCACGAAAAAACCCTGGGGCAGCTGTTTTGCGACGACGGCTCCGAAGCCATCATCGCCATGCTCAAAGGGGAGTGTGATGCCGCGGGCGTGAAATGGTGCGCGCCATGCAAGGTGGAAGAGGTGAGCCGCAGCGATGCGTTCTATGTTTCCACTAACCGGGGAAAACTGCGCGCCCAATCGCTGGTCATTGCCACGGGCGGCCTTTCCATTCCCAAGATCGGGGCCACCCCGTTCGGCTACCAGATCGCCGAAAAATTCGGCCTCTCCATCGTCAAGCTCAAGCCCGGCCTGGTGCCGCTGACCTTCGCGCCGGAAGACTGGAAACCCTATGCCGATCTCACCGGTGTTTCGCTGGAAGCCGTGGTGGGCTGCGGGAAACAATCCTTCCGCGAAAACATGCTGGTGACCCACCGCGGCCTGAGCGGCCCCGCGATACTGCAAATCTCTTCGTACTGGCAGCATGGCGAGGCGCTGCACATCGACCTGCTGCCGGATGGCGACATGCTATCGTTGCTTGTGGAACATGCCGCCAGCAATAAGCTGCTCAGCAATTTCCTGGCGCAATGGCTGCCCAAAAGTTTTGCCGACGTATGGTGTGCGCAGATGGGCGAGCAGCTGCACATCGCCAACAAACCGCTCAGCCAATACAGCGACAAGGAACGCAAACAGATTGCCGCGCGCCTGCACGACTGGCAGGTTACTCCCTCCGGCACCATGGGCTATGCCAAGGCCGAAGTCACCTGCGGCGGCGTGGACACCCGCGCGCTCTCGTCCAAGACCATGGAGTGCACCGCCGTCCCTGGCCTGTATTTCATCGGCGAAGTGGTCGATGTCACCGGCCAGCTCGGCGGTTATAACTTTCAGTGGGCATGGGCATCCGGCCACGCGGCGGGAGAGGCGGTTTAGTGCTATAGTTTCGCCGCGATTAATGCTACCTAACCCGGAGGATTTTCGATATGCGCACCCTGTGGATACTGATTATGGTTACGGTGTTGAGCGGTTGCGGCTATAACACGCTGCAATCAACCGACGAGCAGATCAAGGCGAACTGGGCGGAAGTGCTGAACCAGTACCAGCGCCGTGCCGACCTCATCCCCAACCTGGTCAACACGGTCAAAGGCTTTGCCGCGCAGGAACAAACCGTGCTGCTGGGTGTGACCGAAGCGCGCGCCAAGGTCGGCAGCATCCAGGCCACCCCCGAACTGATCAACGACCCGCAGGCCTTCGCCAAATTCCAGGCCGCGCAGGGCGAACTGACCTCCGCACTGAGCCGCCTGCTGGTGGTGACGGAAAACTACCCGCAGCTGAAATCCGACGCCAACTTCCGCGATTTGCAGGCGCAGCTGGAAGGCACGGAGAACCGCATCACCGTCGCACGCAACCGCTACATCAAGGCGGTGCAGGAATACAACGTCACGGTGCGCTCCTTCCCCAGCAACCTGACTGCATGGGTGTTCGGCTTCAGCGTCAAGCCGACATTCACGGTGGAGAACGAAAAGGAAATCTCGCGCCCGCCGACCGTGGATTTTTCCCCGGCCAAGCCCGCTGCGCCCGCACCGGCAGCACCGGCAAAGAAATAAATGAAAATAACCTTGGCGCGAGTCTTCCTGCTTGCGCTGCTGCTGTGCGGAGCGGCGCAGGCCGAGGTGGCCGTGCCGCCGCTCGAACACCACGTCACCGATCTCACGGGAACGCTGGATGCGCAGCAGGTGCAGGCACTGGAAGCGCGGCTCGCCTCATTTGAAAAAGAAAAGGGCGCGCAGCTTGCCGTGCTGATTATTCCAACCACCGAACCGGAAACCATCGAACAATACGGCATCCGCGTGGCGGATAAATGGAAGCTGGGGCGCAAGGGCGTGGATGACGGCGCGCTGCTGCTCATCGCCAAGGATGACCGGGCGCTGCGCATCGAGGTGGGCTACGGGCTGGAGGGGGTGCTGCCCGATGCGCTGGCGAACCGCATCATCAATCAAATCATCGTGCCGCGCTTCAAGGGCGGTGATTATTATGGAGGGGTGGACGCCGGTTTGTCGGCGATGATGAATATCGTCAAGGGTGAACCCTTGCCGGCACCGCTACAGCGCACCTCTGCGAGCGGCAGATACGACATCGAATCGCTGCTGTTCATTGGCTTCGGCCTGGTCGTGGTCGTGGGCGGCATATTGCGCGCCGTGCTTGGGCGCCTGCCTGCCGCCTTGCTGATGGGCGGCGTGCTGGGCGTGCTGAGCTGGTTCATCGTTGCTTCCTTGTTGATCGCGGCATTCATCGGGCTGATGGCTTTTGTGTTCGTGCTGCTGGGCGGCACCAGGCGCGGTTTCACTGGCTACGGCGGCGGATTTGGTGGGGGCGGCTTCGGCGGAGGCGGTTTTGGCGGCGGCTTCAGTGGCGGGGGTGGAGGGTTTGGCGGCGGCGGAGCGTCCGGGAGATGGTGATGCGCATAAGCAGATTGATGAAGCACTTGTCCACTGGCCGCGCTGCGGTTCGGCGCGTCTTCCCTCCATCCACGCTGGATGCGATCGAGCACGCCATCCGCGAAGCGGAGATCAGGCACAGCGGCCAGATCCGGTTCGCGGTGGAGGCCTCTCTTGAGCTTTCGCCGCTGCTGGCCGGACAAACTGCGCAACAGCGTGCCGTGGATATGTTTTCCAGGCTGCGCGTGTGGGACACCGAGCACAACAATGGCGTGTTGATTTACCTGCTGCTGGCCGATCGCGACGTGGAAATCGTCGCCGATCGAGGCGTGCATGCGAAACTGGGCAGGGAAACCTGGGAGACGATATGCCGGGAAATGGAAGCAGCCTTCCGCGCGGACAAGTTCGAGGAGGGCGTGCTTGCAGGCATACATCGCGTGGGGGAGCACCTGGCGCGGCATTACCCGCATCCAGCCGGGACTGAAAAAGCAAACGAGCTGCCGGATCGCCCGGTTTTGCTGTAACGCTGTATACTGAAGCGCAAGCAATTACAAACATAAACGGCGTAAACATGCCTGTTGAAACCGAACTCAAGCTGCGCATTGCCCCCGAACACATGGCGCGGCTCAGGCGCCACCCCATGCTCAAGACGCTGGAGTCCGGGCATGCTGTCACGCGCAAGCTGATCAATATCTATTTCGATTCCCCAGGACTGGACCTGCAGCGCCACCAGATGGCGCTGCGCCTGCGCCGTACGGGCGGGAAATGGTTGCAGACCCTCAAGGGCGGCGGCGGTGTGGAAGCCGGGCTGCACAGCCGCAACGAATGGGAAACGCCCGTCACGGGCGAAGCGCTCGATCTGGATGCGCTCAAAGCCAGCGGCGGGAAATTGCCGCCCGGCGTGAAAAAGAAATTGCGGCCGGTATTCACGACCGATTTTACCCGCAGCATGCGCCAGCTGAAATTCGAGGGTGCGGAAATCGAGCTGTGCATGGATAGCGGCGCGATTATCGCTGGCAAAAAATCACGCCCCATTTCCGAACTGGAACTCGAACTCAAGAACGGCGAACCGCAGCAACTTTTCAAGCTTGCGCTGGCCTTGCTGGACATCGTGCCGCTGGAGGTGGAACACGCCAGCAAGGCCGAGTATGCCTACCGTTTGTACAGGGGAGATAGGCCTGCCGCCATCAAGGCGAGGTTGCCGCGCCTGGACCCTGCGCTGGGCATTGCAGGCGCGCTGCGCAACATGATTGCCGCCTGCCTGCTGCACGTGCAGGCCAATGTGCCGGGCGCCATCGGCGATCACGACGAGGAATATCTGCACCAGGTGCGCGTCGGCTTGCGCCGCTTGCGCGTAGTGCTGGCGATGGCAAACAAATACCGGCAAGACCCCGAGCTGGACGAGTTGCGTCAACAAGTGTCCGGGTTGTGCAACCGGCTGGGCCGCGCCCGCGACTGGGATGTGTTTGTCACCCAGACCCTCGCGCCCATAAGCGCACAATTCCCGGATCATGCCGGGCTGCGCTCAGTCATGCGCGCCAGCAGAAAAAACCGCAAGCTGCAAAATTCCGACATGCGGGCCATCCTTGCCGCACCAGACTTTAGCCGCCTGCTGCTGCGCCTGGGCTGCTGGATGCAGGGGGGGTACTGGCAGGAGAGCGAGGGAGACGCAGCTGCCAGCCTGCCTGACTTCGCGCGGCGCATGCTGGAGAAGCGCAGCAAGCAGGTGGGCCGTGTCGGCAGGCAACTGGCGGCAGGGGATGAAGGGCAGCTGCATGAATTGCGCATTGCCTGCAAAAAACTGCGCTACGGCACCGAAATGTTCGGCTCGCTGTTCGGTACGGACAAGACCAGACGCCATGTTGCCGCCCTGTCGCGGCTGCAGGACATCATGGGCATATTGAATGACATTACCGTCGCGCGCCGCCTGCTGGATGAGATGGGGGATACGGCGAAAAGCAGCGCGACGCGAGCACTGATCCTGGGATGGCTGGAACACGGCCAAGCCCGGCGGATGGTGGAACTGAAAAATTCCTGGAAGCGCTTTTCCGGGCAGGCAGCGTTCTGGGATTGAGATGATGCACCAATAAATTTTGCTGCCTGGTTTTGGGTGGAATACAATCCAGGTTTTGTATAGTTGTTTATATCGGGGGGGGTATGGGCAAGTATCGTCTGTGTTCGCGTTTCGCAGTTCTTCTTGGTTTTCTTTTTCTTTCCGCATCCGCTTACTCCTCCGAGGTCGAGTTTTTTTCTCCTACCGGCGAGGTCAAGAATGTCCGCCAGGTAGCAGTGCGTTTTGCCGACCAGATGGTGGCGTTCGGCGACCCGCGCGAGGTGGCGCCCTTCGAAATTGCGTGCCCCGCACACGGACGGGCCAGGTGGGCCGACCAGCGCAACTGGGTTTATGATTTCGACGAAGACCTGAAGGCTGGCATCGTCTGTACCTTTACCCTGAAAAAAGGGCTGGTGACAACCAACGGCAAGCATCTTGAAGGAGGCGAGCGCTTTACCTTCACCACCGGCGGCCCGGCCATCATCCAGAGCGAACCGAATGAATATGTGCCCATAGACGAGAACCAGATATTCATCCTGGGGTTGGATGCACCGGCTACGGCCGATTCGATCAAGCAGCATGCGTCGTGCACTGTCGAAGGCCTGCCGGAGCAAATCCCGGTTCGGCTGTTGACCGGGGAAGAGCGCAAGAAAATACTCGACTTACGCAGTAACTTCCTGACTTCCTACTACTATGCGGTCTTCAAGCGCGGCCGGCTTGCCGGTGAAACGGTGGTGCTGGGCGTGGAGGAGCGGGGCTCGGAGCGCGAAAAATTCCTCAAGCTGCGCGACGCGCCCAATTCCCCCATCGTCGTTCTCCAGTGCCAGCGCGCGTTTCCCAGCGGAAAGACGGTCAGCCTGGTATGGGGGAAAGGCATTTCCACGATTTCCGGCATCGCGACCAGCGAGACGCAAACCTTGCCGTTCCGCACCCGGGAAGAGTTCTCTGCAAGATTCAATTGCGAACGGGTCAATGCGGATGCGGGCTGCATTCCCGCGCTGCCGATGCGCCTGGATTTCTCCGCCCCCATCAAGGTCGAGGATGCGGGGAAAATCCGCCTGGTGCAGGCCAAAAGCAAGAACAAGCCGGTGCGTCCCATCATTTCCGCGGAAGACAAGAAAAATGGGTTTCTCCAGTATTTGACCTTTCCGGTGCCCTTGCCGGAGCAGGCCGAGTTCAAGATCGAACTTCCGGCCAATCTCAAGGATGATGCGGGAAGAACACTGGCTAATGCAAAGAGTTTCCCGCTTGCCGTGCGCACCGACGAAAATCCGCCGCTGGCGAAGTTTGCCGCGAACTTCGGCATCATCGAGCTGAATGCTTCGGACAAGATCCCGCCCATGCTGCCGGTGACCTTGCGCAATGTGGAGCCCAGCCTTCCCGGTAATATCGGGGGGGTAACCGAGAGTGATGCCAAAGCGCAGACGGTGGGCGGCAAGGTGATGCGCGGTGCCTCCGAGGATGAGGTGGTGGGCTGGCTGCGCCGCCTGGACCAGGCCGATGAATATCCGAGCGGCCCGGGCAAGAAGTCGGTTTTCGGGCGATCCGACAAACTCATGCCGATCAAAGTGCCCAAGCAATTCGGCGCCAAGGCGTTCGAGGTGGTCGGCATTCCGCTGAATGGCCCCGGATTCTATGTGGTGGAACTGGCAAGCCCGCATTTGGGTGAAGCGCTGTTCGACGAGAAGCGGCCTTATTACGTCCATGCCGCGGCACTGGTGACCAACCTTTCAGTGCACTTCAAGCAGGGGCGCGAATCCTCCCTGGTCTGGGTGACCGCGCTGGACAAGGGCAACCCGGTTCAGGATGCGGAGGTAGCGGTGCGCGATTGCTCCGGAAAAATCTATTTCCAGGGACGCACCGATGACAAAGGCCTGTTGCGTATCGAGCAACATCTTCCGGAGGTAAATTCGCTGCCCCCCTGTGTGAACTACGAGCGGCGGTACTTCGTCACGGCCCGAAGCGGCAAAGATTTTTCATTCGTATTCTCGGACTGGAATGAAGGCATTTCACTATGGCGCTTCAATGCGTTCCAGACCATGTATGAGGGGCACAACGTCGCGCATGCGGTGATGGACAGGACGCTGGTGCGCACCGGCGAGACCGTGCACATGAAGCTGTTCGTGCGCAGACAAACGCGCACAGGTTTTGCCGAGGCGGATATTGCGCTGCCGGACAACATCACGCTCATGCACCAGGGCGGGGAAGGGAAGTATACCGTTCGGGCAAGCTGGGATAAGCAGGGAATTGCGACCGCCGACTTCCAAGTTCCCAAGGATGCAAAGCAGGGCACCTATTCCATTCAAATCGGCGGGCTGAATGCCGGGTCTTTCCGTGTGGAAAGCTTCCGCGTGCCCACCATGAAGGCCATCCTGCAGGGGCCATCCACTCCGCTGGTCAATGCGGAGCAGGCCACGCTAGGGATACAGATCAATTACCTGGCCGGCGGCGGCGCATCGAACCTGCCGGTCAAGCTGCGCGGGCAACTGCTCCCAAAATTCGTGTCGTTCCCCGATTATGAGGACTACACTTTTGCCAACGGCGCCATCAAGCCCGGTCCGGAACAAATCGGCAGCGAACCCTGGTACACGGGAGAATACGAGATGACCGAGGGCGGCGGGGAGGACGAAGAGGGACCGCCCGCGCGCCGTGCCCCCGCGAAAACCGGCAGCCAGCTCCTGCCGGTGCAAAACCTGCAACTCAATATGGCCGGTTCCGGCCAGGCGGTGTTCAGCAAGCTGCCCAAGTCCAGCGAGCCGCGCACCCTGCAGGCCGAGATGGAATACAGCGATCCGAGCGGCGAAATACTGAGCGCCTCTGCGCGCGTTGCGCTCTGGCCGTCCAAGGTCATCGTGGGTCTCAAGCCGGAGGGATGGATAGCCACGGCCGAGCGCCTGAAGTTCTATGCGGTCGTCCTCGATCTGACCGGCAAGCCGGTTGCCGGCGCGAAAGTCAGCGTCGAGGCGCTGCGCCGGGAATCCTTCTCGCACCGCAGAAGGCTATTGGGCGGCTTCTACGCGTATGAGAACCGCAGCGAGATCAAGGCGCTGGGGCAGCTGTGCCAGGGCACGACGGACCGCAAGGGGCTGCTGATCTGCGAAGTTAAGGCGCCCGCTTCCGGCAACATCATCCTGCAAGCGCGCACGGATGATGCCGACGGCAATGCCAGCCAGGCGAATCGTGAGTTGTGGGTGGCAGGCAGCGGCGACTGGTGGTTCGACATGGCCGACAACGACAGGATGGACCTGTTGCCCGAGAAAAAACGCTATGAGCCGGGCGAGACTGCGCGCCTGCAAGTGCGCATGCCGTTCAAGGAAGCGACCGTGCTGGTGACCACGGAACGCGAGGGGGTCATGGAGAGCTTCGTCACCCATGTCACACGTGACCATGCCTATATCGAGGTGCCCATCAAGGACAACTACTCCCCGAACATTTTCATTTCCGCGCTGGCCGTGCGCGGACGGGTGAATGACGTCAAGCCGACTGCGCTGGTTGACCTGGGCAAGCCTGCATTCAAGATGGGGCTGGCCGAGATCAATGTCGGCTGGGCTGCGCACGAGCTGAAGGTCAGGGTGGCGACCGACCGCCAGGCCTACAAGGTACGCGAAAAGGCGAAGGTGTCGGTGGATGTGCGGCGTTTTGACGGCAGCTTGCCGCCGCCCGGTTCCGAAATCGCGCTGGTGGCAGTGGACGAGGGATTGCTGGAGCTGAAGCCGAACGATTCCTGGGCGCTGCTGGATGCGATGATGCGCCGCCGCGGCATCGAGGTTTCGACTTCCACCGCGCAGATGCAGGTGATCGGCAAACGCCACTTCGGCCGCAAGGCGCTGGCGGCCGGGGGGGACGGAAGCAGCGGCGGCGGAAGAAAATCGGTGCGCGAGCTTTTCGATACCCTGCTGTTCTGGCAGGCGCGCGTTAAGCTCGATGACAAAGGGCATGCCGAGGCGCTGGTGCCGCTCAATGATTCGCTGACCTCGTTCCGCATCGTGGCCGTGGCCAACGGCGATCTGGGCCTGTTCGGCACGGGGGCCACCTCCATCGCCTCGTCCCAGGATCTGATGCTGTTGTCGGGTCTGCCGCCGGTGGTGCGCGAACAGGATCGCTACCAGGCCAACTTCACAGTACGCAACGCTTCCGATCATGCCATGGAGGCTACGGTTACGGCCTCGGTGGCCGGTGCGCCGGAGCAAAAGGCAATACCCGCGCTGACCCCGATCACCGTCAGCTTGCAGAAGGGCGAAGCGCGCGACGTGAGCTGGTCACTGGAAGCGCCCGTGGGCAGCGAATCGCTCAAATGGGACGTGACGGTCCGCGAGAAAGGGAAGGGCGCGGATGGCGATCATCTCCGCATCAGCCAGAAAGTCATCTGGGCCGTCCCGGTGCGCACCCTGCAGGCCACGCTCATGCAGCTGGAAAAGCCGGAGAACATCAAGGTGAAGATACCTGACGGCTCCATCCCCGGCAGGGGCGGGGTGAAGGTCAATTTCCGCAAGCGCCTGGGCGATGGGCTGAGTGGAGTGCAGGAGTACATGTCGCGTTACCAGTACACCTGTTTCGAGCAGGTCGCTTCAAAGGCCGTGGCCTTGCAGGATGAGGGGGCATGGAACGCCCATATGCGCAGCCTGCCCTCCTATCTGGATCGCGACGGGCTGGTTAAATATTTCCAGAGCATGTGGGAGGGTGATGATACCCTGACCGCCTACATCATTGCCGTCGCCGACGAGGCGGGCTACAAAATCCCGGAAGAACAGCGCGCGCGCATGGTCAGCGGCCTGAAGGGCTTTATCGAAGGGCGCATCATCCGCTACTCGGCATTGCCCACGGCCGACCTGAGCATCCGCAAGATTGCCGCCATCGCGGCACTGGTGCGGACGGAAAGGGTCGATCCGAAATGGCTGGATAGCATCGCCATCGAACCCAATCTCTGGCCGACTTCCGCGGTGCTTGACTGGTTCTTCATCCTGAAGCACGCCTCCTATCTTCCGAACCGCGAGGAGCGCATGACTGCGGCGATGCAGATTGTACGCAGCCGCCTCAATTTCCAGGGGACCACCATGGGCTTCTCCACCGAGCGCAGCGATGCGCTGTGGTGGCTGATGGTCAGCAGCGACGTCAATGCCAACCGCGTGCTGCTCGACTTCCTGGACATGGACAGCTGGCAGCCTGACATACCGCGCCTGGTGCGCGGCGCCATGGGGCGGCAGCAGAGGGGCCACTGGAACACCACGGTGGCCAATGCCTGGGGCGTGCTGGCCATGAAGAAGTTCTCCGCGAAGTTTGAATCCGTGCCGGTGGCGGGCACCACGACGGCCGCCATCGGCAAGGACAAGTTTGTCGCCGACTGGGGGCAGGGTGCAGATGGCGCGCAAGGCATGCTGGGCTGGCCCAAGGCTACGGCAAACCTGAATCTTGTGCATAACGGCGATGGCAAGCCTTGGGCCATCATCCAGAGCATGGCAGCCCTGCCGCTCAAGAAGCCGCTGTTCACCGGCTATCAGGTCACGCGCAAGGTCATTCCCATCGAACAAAAAGTGAAGGGCTCCTGGCACAAGGGCGATGTGGTGCGGATACACCTCGACATCAACGCGCAGTCCGACATGTCGTGGGTGGTGGTGAACGACCCCATACCCTCGGGCGCATCCATACTGGGAACCGGGCTGGGCGGGGATTCGCAGATACTGACCGGCGGGGAAAAGAAGCAGGGCTGGGTGTGGCCTGCGTTCGAAGAGCGCACGTTCGACAGTTTCCATGCTTATTACCGCTTCGTGCCCAAGGGCAAGTTCACGGTGGAATACACCCTGCGCCTGAACAACGAAGGCGAATTCAACCTGCCGGTCACCCGGGTCGAAGCAATGTATGCGCCGGAGATGTTCGGCGAATTGCCGAATGAGAAGGTTACGGTTGCACCTTGAGCAGGCAATAGGTGGCAAACCTGCAGGGAAATACGGTTCGTAAAGCCGCCCGTAAGGCAGCCTTTGGGCTGGGGGCGGGCGCGCTTCTTGCGCCTGCCCTGTTATTCCTGATTTTCCTGATGTCAGGATACAAAACCCTTCCAGGCTATGCCGAGGTCAGGGCAGGCTACCTTCCTTCGGAGGCCTGGCTGCTGGATCGCAACGGCGAAGTGCTTGCGGAAAAGCGCATAGACCCCAGGGGAAGGCGGCTGGAGTGGGTAGGCCTGGACGAGTTATCTCCCGCCATCCAGGAAATTCTGCTGGCATCGGAAGACAAAAACTTTTATGAGCATTCCGGCGTCGACTGGCGTGCCGTATTTTTTTCCGCATGGCTCAACCTTTGGCATTTCCGGGACGGCAGGCATCACAGAGGGGCTTCCACCGTCACCATGCAACTGGCGAGCTTTCTTGACCCCTCCTTGTCCCCCAGGAGGGGGAGCCGCAGCCTTTTCCAGAAATGGGACCAGATGCTGGCGGCGCGCGCGATCGAGCAGGGCTGGAGCAAGCGTGAGATCATTGAAGCCTATCTGAACCTGACCCCCTTCCGCGGCGAATATACCGGCATCAATGCCGCTTCCAGCGGGCTGTTCGGCAAACACCCCTCTGCGCTGAACCGCGCCGAATCCTTGCTGCTCGTCGCGCTCCTGAAAGGGACGGGCGCGTCGCCGCAGGTGGCTGGCCAAAGGGCGTGCGCCATCCTGGCGGCATCCGGGGACCAGACCGGCTTGAAATGCGATGAGCTGAAAGCGCTTGCCATCACCACTCTGGCGAACACTCATTCCATTGCCGAGGTCAACATCGCGCCGCAACTGGCCCAAAAGCTGTTGGAAAAGCCGGGAACACGTGTGTCCACCACCCTCGCGATCAAGCTCCAGCGCTTTGCGATCCAGTCCCTGCGGGAACACCTGACCGAGCTGGCAGGCAGGGAGGTGAAGGACGGCGCGGTCGTCGTCATCGATAATGCCAGCGGGGAAATTCTGGCCTATGTCGGCAGCAACTGGAACACCTCGGATTCCCCCGCAGTAGATGGCGTCCAGGCCTTGCGCCAGGCAGGCTCCACCCTGAAGCCATTCCTCTATGGCCTGGCCATCGAAAACAGGCAATTGACCGCTGCCTCAGTGCTGGATGACTCCCCTATCCAGTTGGCCACACCCACCGGCCTGTATATCCCCCAGGACTATGACAGAGACTTCAAGGGGCCGGTGACCGTGCGCACCGCGCTCGCCTCTTCGTTGAATGTGCCTGCGGTGCGCGCATTGGGCATGGTGGGGGTGGGCCGTTTTGTGCAAAAGCTCAGGGCTGCGGGACTGGACAGCCTGACCCAGGATGGAGATTTTTACGGTTTCAGCCTGGCCCTCGGCAGTGCGGACGTGCGCCTGCTCCAACTGACGAACGCATACCGCGCGCTAGCCAATGGCGGCGTTTGGAGCCCGGTCAGGCTCACGGCCAGCGTATTACCGGAAAAACCGCGTCGCATCTTCTCGCGCCAGACAGCCTTCATCATCGCGGACATTCTTTCCGACAGCGGCGCGCGCGCCACGACCTTCGGCTTTGGCAATCCCCTGGAAACCCGCGCCTGGACCGCCGTCAAGACCGGTACCAGCAAGGACATGCGCGACAACTGGTGTATCGGGTTCTCCGTTCGCTATACCGTGGGCGTATGGGTGGGTAATTTCGGTGGCGAGCCGATGCGCGATGTGTCGGGCGTCAGCGGCGCGGCACCGGTCTGGAAGGACATCATGGACTATCTGCACAACAATCAGAAAGCACCAGGCCGGAATGTCCCACCCAACCTGGTGGAAGTTCAGGTAACTTTTGTGCCTGAGGTCGAGCCGCCGAGGCGAGAATGGTTCATCAAGGGAACCGAAACCCGGGAAATACGGCTCGCGAGCTATCTGGAAGGGAACAAGGGCTCTATTTCCAAGATACTCTACCCGGCTGAGGGGACCATCATCGCCGTTGACCCGGATATTCCAACTGATCGCCAGCGTGTGCAATTCAGCGCGCGCAGCGGCAATGATGTTTCCTGGACGATAGACGGGGCAAGCATGGGGAACGGTGCTACCGTCTGGTGGCCGCCGAAAGCGGGACGCCATCGTCTGGGCCTGAATGATGCACAGGGAAATGTCATAGACAGCGTCAGCTTTGAAGTGAGGGGGGAGCTGGAACAGCCCGGAAAATGACCTGTCCCCGGCGTCAACAAGCTTTCCTGGTACGCATATTTAGTGCCGGAACAATGCCCCGGGCAGCGATTGTAAAAATATTTTAACAAAAGGCTTGACGCCATTTCCTCGATCTATATAATGCGCACCTCTTCACCGCTGCACAGCAACAAAAACAGCGGTCAGTTCTTTAAAAGTTTAAGACAACCGACGAGTGTGGGTATGTGTACTGAGGCGGTTAATGCTTGGGTTTAGGCCTGGGTGTTAATGACTCAAGACATATGAAGTAACTCACACAAAGTCGAGTACGATATTTATATCAAG